>CAZJBG010000015.1:33470-33709 GCA_964543925.1 uncultured bacterium | reverse complement strand
GGATTCCTCCGCCGGCGATTCACAGCCGGTGAACCCGGCTGCCAGCGACAAGATTATCACCGTGACACCAAGTAATTTCTTTGCGTAAGTCATTGATTGATCACCTCTAAATGTTAACTGTTCGGTAATTCCAACTCTCGGGAAGCAAATTAGCGCCCTTATTCGGGGGGTGCCTATGATCTTCGTCACAAAATCGATTCCCCCCTGAGGGGGTGACATGGATCACAGCTGCAAGCCGG
>CAZJBG010000015.1:29881-33460 GCA_964543925.1 uncultured bacterium | reverse complement strand
CCGCCCTCTACCGTGGCCCTCCCCGGCGCCCGGAACTAGCTCCCCTCTTCGGCCAACACCTCCAGCGCCTCTCCAGCGAGGCGGAAGACGGTCCATTCGTCCATGGGCACCGCGCCGACTTTGCGGTAAAACCCGATAGCCGATGCATTCCAGTCCAGCACCGCCCACTCCAGGCGCCCGCAGCCCCGTTCAACGGCCAATCCAGCCAAATACACCAGCAACGTGCGTCCAATGCCCTGGCCTCGGGCGTGGGGCCGGACGTACAGGTCCTCCAGATAGAGGCCGGGCCGTCCCAGGAAGGTGGAGAAAGTCGGGAAAAACAGGGCAAACCCAACGGGTTCGTTGTTGAGGGTGGCAATGATCACTTCGGCGGCCGGGCGCTCACCAAATAGATGGGTCTTCAACAGCGCGTCGTCGGCCACCACCTCGTGGGGCAGTTTTTCATACTCGGCCAACTCCCGGATGAGGGCCAGGATCAGGGGTACGTCCGCCACTGTGGCCATTCGTATGGTAAAGTTCTGCATCGTCGTGTCGGTCGCCATAGGATCAGCTATTCCCTCCGTTGGTAATGGATTTGCCAGTTCACCTGCCAGGTTCGGCCGCCATCCCGGGACAATTCCCAGTTCCAGTCCAGCTCGTCGCCGGTGATGTTATACCAGACTATGCGCTGGATGATTTCGTCGCCGTTTGGCCTGGTCGTTTTTCTCGATAGGACCATCCGACCGTCCTTGAAATCCCCCACGAAGTCAAGGTATCCCGCCTGGTTATCGACCCAGGTCTGCTTCCATTTGCCTACCTGGGCAAAGTAGGTCGACACGCTCAGACCGTTGAGCGGTATGGAGGGGCTACCGCGAAAATTCTCCAGGATGACGTTGCTGTCCAGAATGGCGGTGATGGAATTGGTCCCCCGGGCCGTATCGGCCCAGGTCAGGTCCCACTCCCCCAGCCAGAAGTCGAACTGGGCGGCCTCGGCCACGGCGCGATTTGAGGCGGGACTGGCGTCCGCTTCACGATTCGGCTGCCCACAGGCGGCCAACAGGAACAACGCAATGGCGGCGGGTCCCATGGATAACACGGGTAGCGATGAGGTCCACTTCATGAAGTCTCCTTTATTGAGCTGCTCCTCGGGCATCGAATGTTTGCAGGCCAGATCGCCGGTAATGTAATACCATCCTGGGAATAATGGCAGCGTAACGGTCAAGTTCCCGCCCGTCAGTAATGTTGCGATATGAGGCTGGGAAGGCTAGCTTACTCCATGGAGGAGCCATAGCCGTGCAGGTCGAAGCGCTCCCTTGGCTCTACCATGGCACGACTATGACGGCAAGACTCTGAATATGGTGAAGAACGATATCCCAGAAGCCGCCTCACCCCCTCAACCGGCACGGCAGGTCTGACGGCCCATGCTAAGCGACACCACCGTTCTCATCGCCCTGGGCGGCAATGCCCTTTCCCCCAGTTCGACCCTGGGCACCGTGACCGAACAGTTCGCCCAGACCCGGGCAGCCATGGACATGATCATGCCTTTTGTGCGCGGAGGCCATCGTCTGGCCATCACCCACGGAAACGGCCCCCAGGTGGGGGACGAACTGCTGCGTGTCGATCTGGCCGCCGACCGGGTGCCGCCCCTGCCCCTGGGGCTCTGCGTGGCCGCTACCCAGGGGACCATGGGCTACATGATCGAACAGTCGATGCAAAACGCCCTGCTGGACGAGGACATTCACCGGGATGTGGTCTCCCTCATCACCCAGGTGCTGGTCGATGAGCACGATCCGGCCCTTGAGCGTCCCGATAAGTTCATCGGTGAGCGCTACAGCCGGGATAAGGCCCGCCAGTTCGCCGACCGCTTCGGCTGGCGGATTGCCCAGCAGGAAGCCGGGGTATGGCGGCGGGTCGTACCCAGTCCCCGGCCTGTTCGCATCAACAATGCCAGGTCCATCAGGAACCTGGTCGACCTGGGTTCCATCGTCATCGCATCCGGTGGGGGCGGCATCCCCGCCTACGTTATGGCCAACGGCCATTTCGAGGGGGTGGACGCGGTTATTGACAAAGATCTGGCCGCGGCCGTTCTCGGTGCTGATATTGGCGCTCAGGAAATGTATATTCTGACCGATGTGCCGGAGGTCTATCTCGATTTTCGCAGCGATCACCAGCGTCCCCTGCGGCGTATGACGGTGGCGGAAGCACAGACTCATCTGAAGGCGGGCCAGTTCCCCCCAGGGAGCATGGGCCCCAAAATTGAAGCCTCCGTTCAATTTATCAGGCAAGGTGGTCGGAAGGTCGTTTTGACCAATACCGAATCCATTGCCAAGGCCCTGGACGGGAAAGGGGGCACCAGCATTTATGACTAAAAGGAAGCCGAAATGAAAATCCACGAATACCAAGGCAAGGCGCTGTTTGCCGATTATGGCGTACCGGTCCCGGAGGGCTACCCGGCCTTTTCCGTGAACGAAGCCGTGGAAGCCGCCAGGAAGATCGGGGGCCGGGTGGTGGTGAAGGCCCAGATCCACGCCGGGGGCCGGGGCAAAGGGGGCGGGGTGAAGATGGTCTCAGGCCCGGAGGAGGTCCGCAAGGTCGCGGGCGAACTGTTGGGAATGCGGCTGATCACCCATCAGACCGGCCCCGAAGGGCAGGAGGTGCAACGCCTCCTGGTCGAAAAAACGTCGAACATCGCCCGGGAATTCTATGCCGGTATCGTCCTGGATCGCACCAGAGGGCAGTTTGCCATGATGGTATCCATGGAGGGAGGCGTCGAGATCGAGAAGGTGGCCGCCGAAACACCTGAGCGCATCGTCAAGGAGTGGATCGATCCCGCTCTCGGGCTGCAACCTTACCAGCTGCGCAATCTGGCCTACGCCCTGCAGCTGGAGGGAAATCAGATCAAGCAGGGGATCAAGACCCTCAAGGCCCTCTGGCAGGCTTTCGAAGCCAACGACTGTTCCCTCATGGAGATCAATCCCCTGGTGGTGACGGTCGAGGGGGACGTGCTGGCCCTGGACGCCAAGATCAATTTCGACGATAACGCTCTCTTCCGCCAACCCGACATACCGGCCCTGCGGGACCTGAGCGAAACAGCGCCCCAAGAGATCGAGGCTTCCAAGCACAACCTCAGCTACATCAAGCTGGACGGGAATGTGGGCTGCATGGTGAACGGCGCAGGACTGGCCATGGCGACCATGGACATCATCAAGCTCCATGGCGGCGAGCCGGCCAACTTTCTGGATGTGGGCGGTGTAGCCAACTCCGAGACCGTGGCCAATGGATTTCGCATCATCTTGGACGATCCCAATGTAAAGGTCGTTCTCGTCAACATTTTCGGGGGCATCGTCCGAGGGGACCGCATCGCCCAGGGAATCATCGATGCTATGGGACAAATCACCGTGAACGTGCCGGTGGTCGTCCGCATGGAAGGCACCAACGCTGAGCAGGCCCGGAAAATGCTGGGGGAGTCTTCCCTGAAGTTCATCGTTGCCACCACCCTGGAGGACGCCGCCCAAAAAGCGGTCGGGGCGGTGAAAGGGGGTGAGGCATGAGCATTCTCGTAGGCAACGATACCCGCCTGATCGTCCAGGGAATTACCGG
>CAZJBG010000015.1:14257-29871 GCA_964543925.1 uncultured bacterium | reverse complement strand
GGTCGTGGGTGGCGTCACACCTGGGAAGGGGGGCCAAAAGGACGCCAACGGCATTCCCATTTTTGACACAGTCGCCCAGGCCCGGGCCGCCACCGACGCCAATACGTCCGTGATCTTCGTGCCGCCGCCCTTCGCCGCGGACGCTATCCTGGAGGGCATCGCTGCCCAGCTCGACCTGGTGATCTGCATCACCGAGGGTATCCCCACTTTCGATATGATCCGGGTGAAGACCGCCCTGAATCAGAGCACGACCCGTCTCATTGGCCCCAACTGTCCCGGCATCATCACCCCTGGCGCCTGCAAGATCGGCATCATGCCCGGCTTCATCCATGCACCGGGGACCGTTGGCGTCATCTCCCGGAGCGGCACACTGACCTATGAGGCCGTCTACCAGCTCACCAACCTGGGATTGGGGCAGTCCACCGCTATCGGCGTAGGCGGCGATCCCATCATAGGGTCGACCTTCCTCGATCTGCTCAAACTATTTGCCAAGGATGATGGTACCGAAGCCATCGTACTCATCGGTGAGATTGGCGGCAGCGCCGAGGAAGAGGCAGCGGCCTGGATTCAGAAAACCGGCCTTACCAAGCCGGTGGTGGCCTTCATCGCCGGTCGGACGGCCCCACCGGGCCGCAGGATGGGACACGCCGGGGCCATCATTTCAGGTGGACAAGGCACCGCCCAAAGTAAAATGGAGGTCCTGCGAGAAGCCGGGATTCATGTCTGCGAAAGCCCGGCAGCCATCGGGGAGACGGTGCAGCAGGCTCTAGCCTAGCCCGCGCGCATTGACCCGACCATTCATCACATTGACCGGAGTATCATTTGGGAAACAGAACGCTCGCCATCATTAAACCGGATGCCATGGCCGCTCGGCACCAGGGCAAAATCATGGACCATATTCTCCAGGGGGGCTTCAAGCTGCTCGCGGCCCGAATCGTGCACCTGACCAAAGCCCAGGCCGAACGATTTTACGCCATCCACCGGGAGCGGCCCTTCTTTAAGGAATTGACGACTTTCATGTCCTCCGGCCCCGTCATGCCCCTGGTGCTGGAAAAGGAGAACGCGGTGGACGAATTCCGCAGCCTCATCGGCGCCACCAATCCGGCCGATGCGGCCCCAGGTACGATCCGCAAGGAGTTTGCCACCAGTCTGGGAGAAAATGCCATCCACGGGTCGGATTCTGATGAAAATGCCGAGAAAGAGGTTGCTTTCTATTTCGCAGCAGGGGATATTTTGAGTATCCTTTAATACCGGAAGGGTCAACATCACCATGCGCTACTTCAAGCCACTTTTCATGCCCTTGCTCCTTTTGTGGTTCGGTTGCCAATACTTGCCGTGGGGTAGGCCGGCTCCCAAACCGATCTTTGTGGGTGAGCCGGAGACCATCCTCGTCGAACCTCCCGAGGATGCCTTCGATGTAAATTACCGCTGGAGCATTCTGGATCTTCCCGATGCGAGTGTCCTGGTCCCCGATTTCTCATCGTCATCCAACGTCTTCACCTTCACAGCTGATGTCATCGGCGACTATGTTTTCGCTGTGGCGGTGGAATCCTACGGCGTGGAAGTGGCCGATCACGTCCTGCGATTTATCGCCATGGAAGACACCAGTCTGGTGCCTCGGGAAAGGGTATCACCGGAGGTGGCCGCCAGAATGATCAGGGAGGCCACGGCTTCCTCCTCGGCGACTGAAACCCAACCCCCCACCGTTCCACCTATCTCGCCAGCGGCCGCCCCAACCGCCGTCCCGAAGCCTGCCGCCCCGAGCGTCACCCGGGCCAAACCCGTCAGTAAAACCTATGCCAGCGATGCCGTTCCCGGGCACTATACGATCCAGGTGAGTAGCTGGAAAACCGCCAGGCAGGCCCAAACCGTCCTTCAGCAACTTGCCGATCAGGGTTATGACGCCTACATCCAACGGATATGGCTGGAAGATCGCAATGAAATTTGGTGGCGAGTCCGCATGGGCGATTTTACCGACGTCGATGAAGCCCGGAAAATGCGGAATGATATTGCGGTGAACTTCAACGGGGCCTGGGTGGATAATGTCCGCAAAGAGGAACTCAATGAGAGCCAGTAGAGCATGATTTCCCGCACGAGGGCAATATTAAGCAGGGAGGCTGCTACCCGTGTTCGAACCCGAAAACCTGCACTTTAATTTTATCGACATACTCAGCGCTCCTCGCAGAGCTCTGAAAGCCAAGAAGATTTGGGCTCACCTCATGGGCCTGATGTTGGCCTATCCGTTCTATGTAGTGCTTACCTACCTGGCACTGTTATCGGAGGGTCGATCCCTCACCTCGACCTGGAGCCAGTTCGGCATCTATCCCTTCTTTCCCTGGGATAGCGGTGAGCTATCCTCTTTATCGGGATGGGCAATCTACGCCTTGGGACTCCTGGTCTTTGCGGTCATCACACTCCTGGCCAGCACCGTCGTCAGCCGCATCGTCTATAAAGAGCTGAAGGGGGACCCCTTTTACTCGATCAAAGACGCCCGCACCTTTACCCGGCGCCATGGACGCACCGTGGCCTTCGCACCCCTGGCCGTCGTCCTTATCATCCTTTTCTTAGTGGCCCTGGCCACCCTCATGGCCCTCATCGGTAAAATCCCTTACCTGGGTGAGGTGATTTTCGTCGGCCTCTATCCACTTTACTTCGTGGGGTCCGTCTTCACCCTTTTCACCGGGGTTGTGCTGGCCGTACTCTTGCTCTACCTGCCGGCCATCATCGCCACCTGGGAAGAAGATGCCATGGGCAGCACGTTTCAGGCTTACACCATAACCTGGAACCAGCCTTGGCGGGTAGTGATCTACTCCGGCCTGATTGGCGCCCTGGCCATGGCTGGGACATCCATCTACGGTTGGGTGATCACCGCCGGGTACCACTTCATCAATCGGCTCTTTGGACCAGCCTGGCTGATGGGTGAAAAGTTGGGTCCCATCCTTGCCTGGGCTGAGCAGATCGTCTTCTCCGGGTATAGCCGCCTATTCTCCTACATTCCAGGTCAAGGCGCCGTCCTCTCCCCCTTGACAGCCAGCCTGGATGTATCTGCCGTGACCGGTTGGGAAGCGTTCATGGGCAGCATCCTGGCCTTGCTTCTATTGCTTATTTATGGCTCGGTATGGGCTTATGGACTCTCCATTATCAGTGTGGGCCAGAGCCTGGCCTTTCTCATCTATAAATTCAAAACCGATGATGAGAACCTCCTGGAGCGCAAGGACGAAGAGGACCTCGCGGCCGAGGACGCTGAAAAGAGCGCCGGCAGGCAGGAGGGCAATGCCTCCCCGTCCTCGACAGCAGACAAAGGTCAAGATGGGGCTCAACCGTAACCTGTGGACCGGAATATACCGGCGACCGGCCACCACGACCCCCCTTCAATTAGAGCGGGTGGACTGGTGATAATCATGTTTCCTGACCCGGCCCAACGCACAATATTGGAGTGACCGGGACCGGACAGCCGCAGCCAAATGCTTATTGTACCAGTGAGTGACTATTTTTAAATTCCGTGCTCATGAAAATTCTTCGAGGCAACCTTCACGGGATTGAGGGGCCGCTGTTTTTTCGGGAAACTCTTTTTGACATCGGCATACATGATTTGGGGGATACCCACACACCTGTGGAAACCGAGATTGTGGTGCAGTCCAAGGGCGAGGATTATTTCCTGGACGGCCAAGTTCAAGCCACCCTCACGCTGGCCTGTGATCGCTGCCTTGAGGAGGGCGCCTATCCCTTGGAAGGCAAGCTGCGGGTCTGGCTCGTTTCAGCGGTTCGTCCTGACCGTGATCCGGACAAAGATCATGTTATGGTACTCGCAGATCAACAGCCGGAGGTGGATCTGGCAGAGGTCGTTGCCGAGTGCGTCTATCTCGAACGGCCACAAAAGACGCTATGCCGGGAAGATTGTAAGGGCCTGTGCCCATCGTGTGGCACGAATTTGAATCGGGAGCAGTGCGGGTGTGAGACCGGGGAGATTGATGAACGCTGGTCGGCCCTCTTGAAAATTAAACAGAAATTGGAAAATGAATAGGATATTATGGCACATCCAAAACGAAAACATTCACTTAGCCGCTCCGCCAAACGGCGGACCCATTGGACTTTGACGACGCCCCAGATCGCTACCTGTCCCCAATGTGGCCAACCTAAACTATCCCACCGTATTTGCGCCAATTGCGGGTATTATCGTGGACGACCGGTCATCTCACCCCATCAATCGTAAGACTGGTTGAACCAGATGCGGATCGCTTTAGATGCCATGGGCGGCGATCATGCCCCTGAGCAGATAGTCAAAGGGACATTTGATTTCCTGCGGGAAGTCCCTAACCAGGACATTACTGTGGTCCTGGTGGGCCACCAAGACGCTCTCAGGGAGGCGGTACGGAAATACCCCTTTGATCCTGACCGCATCGAAATCGTTCACGCCAGCGACACGGTGGCCATGAATGAAAAACCGGCCAGGATAGTCAAAACCAAACCGGAGTCCTCCCTCGTGAGAGCGGTGAAACTGGTGCAGAGCAATGAGGCTGACGGGGTCATCAGTGCCGGCAACACCGGCGCTCTGCTCTCAGCCTCTCTGTTCCTGTTGCGACGTATTACCGGCGTTCGCCGGCCGGCTCTCTGCCCGTTCATCCCCACCCCCGGCGGTGGCTTCGTCCTGGGTGATGCCGGTGCCAATGTCGATGTGAGGGCCAGCGACCTGGTGCAATTCGCAGTGATGGCCCGCGCCTATTCGATTCACCTGTTTGATCACCCCCAGCCCCGCACAGGGCTGCTAAATATTGGCACGGAACCGGGTAAGGGGAACGAACTGACCCTCAAAGCTCATGACCTGCTTGCCGAACATATCCCAGACTTTGTTGGCAACGTCGAGCCACGCGATCTCTTCATTGGCGCGGTGGATGTTGTCGTTTGCGACGGCTTTGTCGGGAATATCCTGGTGAAGTTCGGCGAGGGCTTGATCAAACACGTAACCGAGTGGGCGAAAAAGAAACTGAAACGCCATCCCATTTCTCTGTTTTCACTACCCTTGATGCGCCCGGCCATGAAAGATCTGGCCCATGATCTGGACCATGAGGAATATGGCGGCTGGCCCCTACTGGGCCTTAACGGCGTCTCTATCGTCTGTCACGGCTCTTCGAGCGCCAAGGCCATTAAGAACGCTCTAAAAGCCGCCACCCGGTGTGTCAGTGAGAACCTCATCAGCAGTATCACAAAGGGTATCAAGGACCATCTTGATATCTTCGAGGAAAATAATGTCCTTGCCACGTCGTAACACCGCCAAGATCACTGCCGTGGGCAAGTACCTGCCCGAAAAGCTCCTCACCAACTTCGACTTAGAGAAGATGATGGATACCAGCGACGAGTGGATCCGCACGCGTACCGGTATCATCGAGCGGCATATCGTCGCGGAAGGCGAAGCCACCTCCCACATGGCCACCAAGGCCGCCGAGGAAGTCCTCCGTAAACGCCAGATTGGGGCCGATGAGATCGACTGCATCATTATCGCCACCATGACCCCTGACATGATCTTCCCCTCGACGGCTGCCCTGGTCCAACACCAGCTCGGCGCCACCAAGGCCTGGGGCTTCGACCTGTCGGCGGCCTGCTCGGGTTTCCTTTTCGCCCTGGATACCGGCGCCCGGATGATCCAATCGGGCCAGTATCAGAAGCTGCTTATCGTGGGAGCCGACACCATGAGCTCCATCCTGGATTACACCGACCGCTCCACGAGTATCCTCTTTGGCGACGGCGCCGGCGCAGTGCTTCTGGAGCCCTGCGAGGATGGCCAGGAAGGGATCATGGACTCCATCCTGCGCACGGATGGCATTGGGGGTGACGCCCTCTATATGGAGGCCGGGGGCAGCCTGCTTCCAGCCAGCGCCGAAACGGTGGCCAACAAACAGCACTACCTTCGCCAGGATGGCCGTAGCGTCTTCAAATACGCTGTCAAATGGATGGCGGACATCAGCGCTGAAGTGGCGGCGCGTAACGACTTGAAAAGTGAGGATATCCAGTTGTTCATCCCCCATCAGGCCAACAAGCGCATTATCGATGCTTCCGCCCAGCGATTGGGACTTTCGAAGGATCAGGTCTTGTCCAATATTGATCACTATGCCAACACCACGGCCGCCACCATTCCGTTGGGAATGGCCGACGCCGTCGACCAAAAGCGGCTCAAGCCGGGTGATAATGTCCTCCTTGCCGCCTTCGGCGCCGGGTTTACCTGGGGAGCCATGTACATCCGGTGGGGCGAGGTGCTCTAAGCATGACCGCTTTCATCTTTCCCGGGCAGGGTAGCCAAGTGGTGGGCATGGGCCGCGACCTTTATGATGCCTATCCTCAAGTGAAGAAGCTTTACGATACGGCAGTGGAGATTCTCGGTTACGATCTTCGTCAGGTATCGTTTGAAGGTCCGGAAGACCTCCTGCGACAAACCCAGATAACCCAGCCGGCCCTGTTTGTCCATAGTATCGCTCTTGACCTGCTGCTCAAAGAGCAGGGGACTCGCCCCGAGGCTACTGCCGGCCACAGCCTGGGGGAATATTCGGCGGTGGTTTCTGCCGGCGCCATGACCTTTGTCGATGCCCTGGAAGTGGTCAAGGTACGTGGCGAGGAGATGGCGATGGCCGGTGAAAAGACCGCCGGAACCATGGCGGCGATCATAGGCGCCACCCAGGAACAAATTGATACGATTTGCCGCCAGGCAGCTGCGAAGGGGGTCGTGGTGCCGGCCAACCTCAATGCACCGGGTCAGGTGGTCATTTCGGGCGATGGCGACGCCGTCGACCGGGCCGTGGAGACCGCCAAGGCATTGGGCATCCGGCGGGCCATCAAGCTGAAGGTGTCCGGCGCATTCCATTCGCCCCTCATGGCGCCCGCCAGACCGGCCCTGCAAGCTGCCCTTGACGCCGTGCAGATCCACGATCCCAAAATCCCCGTCTACCAGAATGTCGTGGCCAGGGCCGTCCACACCGCTGAGGAACTGCGGGCGAACCTGCTCAGCCAGCTGGAAAGCCCGGTACGGTGGGAGGCGACCATCCGCCAGATGTGGGGCGATGGCGCCAGGGAATATTTTGAAATCGGCGCTGGAAAAATCTTGCAAGGATTAAATCGCAGAATCGTGCCGGATTCATTAACATTAGGCTTGGGTTCAGCTGCGGAAATGGCACAAATCAATGTTTCAGCTTAAAGACAGAGTGGCTGTTGTCACCGGGGCATCTCGGGGCATTGGCCGGGCGATCAGCCTGGCCCTGTCAGACGCAGGTGCCAGTGTCGCTCTGGTCAGCCGCTCGGCGGAGCAACTCCAAAAGGTGAGCGCGGAGATCAGCAACCGGGGCGGTAAAGCCAGTGTCCATCCCTGTGATATCACTGATGGTGAGGCGGTAAACGCCACTTTCAAGGGCATTGCGGACCAATATGGTGCCGTTCATATCCTGGTAAATAACGCCGGGATGACCCGCGATAACCTCATCATGCGTCTGAGCGGCGACGATTGGGATGCTCCGATCATCACTAATCTTAAGGGAGCCTTTAACTGTATCAAGGCTGTGGTGCGACCCATGTTGAAACAGCGCTTCGGTCGTATCATCAACATCACATCCATCGTAGGGATTACGGGCAATGCCGGCCAGGCTAATTACGCCGCCTCCAAGGCAGGCCTTATCGGGCTGACCAAATCGACGGCCAAGGAGTTGGCTTCCCGCTCAATTACGGTGAATGCTGTCGCTCCCGGATATATCACTACCGATATGACTGCTGATCTGCCTGAGGCTGCAAAAAAGAAATTGACCGAGTCTGTCCCCCTCGGTCGGTTGGGTCTACCTGAGGATGTGGCGCCGATTGTGGCCTTCCTGGCCAGCGAGTCGGCCGGCTACATCACGGGGCAGACCCTACTTGTTGATGGTGGGATGGTAATGTAATGGAGGAATAAGTATGTCAACGACCGCCGAAAAAATTTCCGAACTGATTGCGGACAAACTAGGTGTTGAACCTGCCAAGATCAATCCGGATGCCAAATTCGTGGAGGACCTGGGCGCCGATTCGCTTGATACGGTGGAGCTCATCATGCAGCTGGAAGACGAGTTCAACCTGGAAATCCCTGATGAAGAAGCCGAGAAGCTCACCACGGTTGGTGCAGTTATCGAGTACATCGACGGCCATTCCAAGTAAAGGGCTTATTATGACGCGACGGGTTGTTATCACCGGCATGGGCGCCTTAACCCCGGTCGGCAACACCGTAGATGAATTTGAGGCGGGCCTGTACTCCGGGCAAAACGGCATCGCCCCGATCACCCAGTTCGACACCGAACAATTCGTTACGAAGCTGGCAGGTGAGCTGAAAGGGTTCGATGCCACAGATTACCTGGAGGCCAAGGAGATCCGCAAGATGGACCCCTTCACAATCTACGCCATCGCCGCCTCGGACCAGGCTTTGGCACAATCTCAACTCATGAGCCACGCCAACCCTGAACGGGTGGGCGTCATCATCGGCTCAGGTATTGGTGGCATCCAATCCTTTGAGGAACAGCACCGCCGGTTGCTGGAAGGCGGCCCGCGCAAGGTGAGCCCTTTTTTCGTGACCATGATGATCACCGACATCGCTTCGGGACAGGTTTCCATCCGTCACGGATTGAAAGGGCCCAATTACAGTCTCATATCTGCCTGCGCCACCGCTTCCCATGCCATCGGTGATGCCTTCCGCATCATCAAGTACGGGGATGCGGACGCCGTCGTCGCCGGCGGAACGGAGTCGTGTATTGCCCCCATCGCTGTGGCCGGTTTCGCAAACATGAAGGCCCTCTCGAGAAATCCCGACCCTGAGACCGTCTGTCGGCCCTTCGATGCCAACCGGGACGGTTTTGTCATGGGCGAAGGATCCGGCATCCTGGTGTTGGAAGAACTGAGCCACGCCGAAAAACGGGGTGCCGAGATCCTGGGCGAATTGGACGGCTACGGCGCTACCGGTGACGCCTACCATGTTACTGCTCCCGCCGAAGGGGGTGAAGGGGCCGTCCGTGCCATGCGCATGGCCCTCAACGATGCCGGCATACAGCCCGAGGAGGTGGGACATATCAACGCCCACGGCACCTCGACCGTTCACAACGATAAAAATGAAACCATGGGCATTAAAACGGTTTTCGCCGACCATGCCAAGGACCTCATCGTCAGCTCAACCAAGTCTATGACTGGACACCTGCTGGGGGCCGCCGGCGGCATTGAAGCCATCGCCATCATGCTGGCCCTGGGACGGCAGGAAGCCCCTCCCACTATCCACTACAGCACACCCGATCCCGCGTGCGACCTGAACTATTCGCCTAACAGCAGCACCAAACATAGCTTTGACTACGCCCTGTCTAACACCTTCGGCTTTGGTGGACACAACGCCGTCCTGCTTATGAAGCGGTTCGCCGCCTAGCCCCTTGGTCTCTTTACACCGCCTGCTCCAAACAGTAGCAATCTGGCGGCCAAAAAGAAGCACCGACGAACTTGAAAAACTGCTGGGCTACCGCTTCAAGGACAGCAGTATATTGGAGCGGGCCCTCACCCACAGGAGTATCACCGAGGTCTCACACCAAAACCTGGAACGGCTCGAATTTCTCGGTGACGCCGTCTTAAGCCACGTGATCTCCGCCCATCTTTATCGCCGCTATAAACAAGCCTCCGAAGGAGAACTGACCCGGCGGCGTTCGGCTCTGGTCAATAAGAATATTCTCTTCCGCAACGGACAGTCAATGGGGCTCCACCGGTTCATCCGGGTCAACCGGGGCGTCAAGCTAAGCGATGCGAAGGTGCGACGAAACCTGGTGGGCGATGCCATGGAGGCCCTCATCGGCGCCCTCTATCTCGATGGCGGCATGGCAGCCGCAGAAAAGTTTATCTTAGGCCGGCTGGTGCGGCAACATAAGGAGTCGGGGGAGATCATCAATAACAAGGGCCGGCTCATCGAATTTTGCCATCAGAAGAATCTCGGCAGTCCCCGATTCCGGCTCATCGAGACCAAGGGCCCTGAACATGATAAGCAATTCGTGGTCCAGGTTAAAATCCGATCGCGTACCTTCGGACAGGCTCAAGCGGACAATAAAAAAACCGCTGAACAAGAGGCGGCTGAGCTGGCGATGGAGGCTTTGTCGCGGGAATTGAGTTGAAAGGTTTTGGGGCTAGTTCTCGCTGGTTTCGATCTGAATCTTCTTGATCTTGTCGCGAATCTCGGCCGCTTTCTCGTATTCCTCTTCACCCACAGCCCGGTTGAGCTGCTCCTCAAGTTGCTTGAGGTACTCGTGAGGCAGCAGAGATTCCGAATCTTCCACCGGGGTATTGCTCGAGGCCGTGTTGGCTGGCGGCTCAACCACCTCACGCACGGATGCTTCATCCATCACCGATTCCAGCACATAGATGGGTGCACCTACGCGGAGAGCCAGCGCGATGGCATCACTCGGGCGGGCGTCGATGTCACGGGAGCCGAGTTGGCTGACCATGCTGATCTTCGAGAAAAAGGTCCCATCCATGAGTTCGGAGATGACAACCTCACTGATCTCGACGGTGAGCTCATCCATAATATTGCAAAAGAGGTCGTGGGTCATGGGACGGGGCATTTGAACTTCTTCCAGCGCCAAGGCGATTGACTGGGCCTCGAAACTTCCCACGATTACCGGCAAATACCGGTCTCCGAGCGACTCCTTGAGGAGCACGGCATAACCCTTACTGGGGGGATAAAAGGAAATCTTCTGTACCTGAACCTGAATCATGACAGTAGTCAATATACCTTACTACTCAAAAGCTTGTCAAGGAAACCACTCTACTTCTGTGACATTTGTAACATTTCTCGCTTGATTTCCGTCAAAATCTCAATCGACGAGGGGTCGTGATCCCCCAGCAAGGCCACATAGTACGAAATCCAATCGATCAAATGCAACAAAGTAAGGTTCCGCTCCGGAAGATTCCGGCCCTTACCCGCCAGCGTCACCTCGGACGACCTCCCGGCTGGTGTAACGGCTTGAGAGCCCATGAGGCGGCCAGCCAGGTCTCGACGCAGGGCAACCCGCGGGTGATCCATCTCATCCTCCAACCAAAGGACCAATACATCTCCCTGGCCCTTGATGCGTTCGGCCAAGCCAACAATTTCGTTGTGGTTTTGTTCCGGGAACAGGTTGTGGCTGGAGAACAGTTTGCCGTTTTCCGCCAGCTGTCCCCGTAACCGTAGGGCTAAGGTCTCAGTGGTCCCGGTGGCGCCATAAATGATGGGCAGGCGTCCCTGGATCAACCGGGCCACCTCCAGAGCTTTGTTCTCAGGATGGTTCACATCGCTGAGCTGGGCTCCATCGGCCAACATGCGTGCCGCCCCGGAAGCCAGGTTGTCCAGTAGGGCTGGGGGCAGCAGTCCAAAGGCCACCAGAACCCGGGAAATGGCCGCCACCGAATAGCCAATCGCCGCCCGGGGTTGGAGCCCCCCAGGTATCGGCAACAGGTCCCAACCGGCGGCCTGAGCGAGCTCGACCAACTGGCCACCGCTGGCTATCACGGCGACCCGGCCCCCCTTTTCAGCGGCCTCCTTCGTGGCCGTTAGGGTCTCTTCGGTATTGCCCGAATAGGAGGAAGCCAATACCAGGGTGCAGCCATCGACCCAGTTGGGCACCCGGTAGCCCCGCACCACCACCATCGGTACCGGTGAGAACTGCTCGGTCCAGACACGCACCATATCCCCACCGATGGCCGACCCCCCCATACCCAGGAACAGGACCTGACGCGGCGCCTTAACCGGCTGTGACGGTGACCAGTCGACAAAAGTCTCCAGGATATGGGTGATCTGCCGGGGACAACCTTTGATAGCCGACCCCATGTCCCCCGTGTCCAGGCGTTGAATGCGCTCTTTCATCGTTAGCCCCTCTCTGCGGTTCGTTCCGGCCGGTTGCCCATGATTCCAGTAGGATTACTTCCTGCGATTGAGTACGAGCCGGGCAAACTCGGAAAGCAGAGCTGTATCACTCCCTAACGGCGCCAGCTCATCGAGGGCGCGATCTACCGTCTGTCGCACGGTCTCTTCGGCCTCCTCTTTCACTTCGGTCTCCCGGAGAACCTCCCGCAGGGCTACCAGACCCGCCTGAAGGTCGCTTTTGGCCAGGGCAATGGCCTGGTCAACTTTTTCAGGGGCCCGGGCCAGAGCGGAGATCATCAGGTAGGTCTTCTTCTCGGCCAGAAGGTCGCTGCCCAGGCTTTTCCCCATGGTGCCGGTATCGGAATATATTTCGAGTAGATCATCCTGTATCTGGAAGGCCCGCCCCAGGAGCTGCCCAAAGCGCCGCACCCCATTCACCTGCGCCTCGCCGGCCGATACGCTGAGGGCCCCCATCTCGGCAGCCAGCCCCAGCAAATAACCGGTCTTCAGGTCAATCATTTGCAGATAATCATCCATCGACACCCGGGAGCGGCCCTCAAATTCCTTGTCCAGGGCCTGACCTTCACAAACAGCCAGCGCCCCCCTGGTGAAGGCGGCGGTCAGCGCCTCCACGTTAACAACGGATCGACGCACCTCGGCCAGGGCCAGGATAAAGATAGCATCGCCGGTCAAGATGGCCACCCCATCGTCCCACCTGGTATGTACCGTTGGCTGGCCATGGCGGGTGTGATCACCATCCATCACATCATCGTGCACCAGGGTAAAATTATGGAGGGCTTCCACACCTACGGCGGCGTGGAAGGCATCCTCGTGCTCGCCGCCACAGGCCTGGGCCGTCAACAGCGTGAGGATCGGCCTGAGCCGTTTGCCCCCGCCAGCCAGGACGTACCGAATCGGCTCGGCCAACAGACGCGGCCCCTGGGGATAAACGGCGCCCAGCCGCTGGTCAATCCGTCTACGGAGCGTCGTTAGGACATCGGGAGTGAGGGTCATTCGGCCAGCTTGATCTCACCAAAGTCCAGCAGCTTGGTCAGCACCAGGGACTTGATCTCTTCCAGACGCTGGGGTGTGCGGGCCTCAAAACGGCAGACGATCACCGGTTGGGTGTTCGAGGCCCTGACCAGGCCCCATCCATCGCCGAATTTGATCCGCACCCCATCGATATCGATGCAGTCGTAGTTCGCCTTGAAATAGTCCTCGGCCGCTCGGGCGATCTTGAACTTTTCGTCATCGGTGGGACATTCAAGCCGAAGTTCGGGGGTACTGTGGTAGGTCGGAATCCTGGCTGCCAGGGCCGAGAGTGGCTCGCGGGTGCGGGACAGCAAGCGGATCAACCGGAGCGAGACATAGATGGCGTCGTCATAGCCGTAGTATTCGTCGCCGAAGAAAATATGCCCACTCATTTCCCCGGCGAGGGCCACCTTCAGTTCGCGCATCTTCTCCTTGATCAGGCTGTGCCCCGTCTTCCACATTACCGGCACGGCCTGATGCCGGAGTATCTCCTCCTCCAGGGCCTGGGAGCACTTCACATCAAAAACGATAGGTTCGCCGGGCCGGGCCACCTCCTCCAGGAAGATGGCCAGGAGGGTATCGGCGAAGATGACCTTCCCGTGCTCATCCACTACCCCTACCCGGTCGGCGTCACCGTCATAGGCGATGCCCACGTCATAGCCGCCCTTTTCGGCCAGCATATCCAGATAGGGGCTGAGCAGGTCCACCTCCTTTAAGGTCCCCTCGCCCACCTCGAAATCCGATGTCTTGATGATGGACTTGAGCTGCTGGATCTGATCCCCGTAGACGGCGCCCTGCTGGTAGGACAGTTTAAAGCCGTTGAATTCAGGGGGATTGTGGCTGCCGGTGATCTGCACCGCGCCGTCGATCTCCAGATGGAACATGCTGAAATAATTGGTGGGAGTAGGCACGATGCCAATATCCACCACATCGACGCCGGTGCTCAGCGTGCCCTCGGCAAACCACTTTTTGAGGTCTGGGGTGGTGAGGCGCACGTCGCCGCTTAAAGCAATCGATGCCCCACCCCGGCGGCGAACGAAGGTTCCGAAGGCCTTCCCCAGGTTCTCCACCACCGGTTGGGGAAAATCATCCTCCACAACCCCCCGAATGTCATACATGCGAAAAATGTAGTCTTGCACAGCTGGCTCCTACGTTGATAACATGGGACTTGCCGTCCGTTGACCCAACACCACCGGCTTCGTCGCGCCGGTCACCCCAGGCATATTCCCCGGCATGCCCTGGATGTGGGCCACCGCCAGGACAGCCATTAAAAACGCTTCCTTATAATCGGGGTCGATCCCCAGAATATCTGACATCACCACGTCCCACCCGGGCAGCTCGCCCTCCAGGTCGGACATCAGCAGAGGGTGCCGCGCTCCGCCGCCGCTGACAATGAGAGTGTCCACCGACCGGTGGAATTTAACAAACTGGCGAATGTTATAGGCGATGGATCTGGCCGTGAAGCAGACCAGTGTCCGCAACAGATCGGCTGGCGGGATCGGGAACCGTTCCACCAGCTCCTTCACCAACTGCTCTCCAAACTCGTCCCGTCCCGTCGATTTTGGCGGCCGGCGGCCAATGAAGGGATGAGTCATGAGCTCGGCCAGCAACCCCTCATGGACGACGCCACCGGCGCTGTAACCCCCATCCTGGTCACAGGGGCTGTCAAACAGCCGCCGGGCCGCCTCATCGATGAGCCCCATCCCCGGACCGGTGTCGAAGCCCAGCACATCCAGCCGACCGGCAGCAGTAGGGATGGCGGAAATGTTCGCCACGCCGCCCAGGTTCAACGTCACGGCGGGGCTGGATCGGGATTGGCACAGCAGCCAGTCGAGGAAGGGCATCAGGGGCGCTCCGTTCCCCCCTGCCGCCAGATCGGCATCCCGGAAGCCCGATACCACCGGCGCACCGAGTTGCTGGCTGAGAGGGGCCACAGCGCCTATCTGCAGCGTGAACCGGCCATCCCTGTGGGCCACCGTCTGGCCGTGGCAGCCGACCAGGTCAACCGGTCGCCCTTTCAGGAAACGCTCGGCGTCCTGGGCGTATACCTGGCCTAGGCGAACGTGCAGGGCGGCCAGATCATCCGCCCCGCCGGTGCGAGCCCCGACAATGGCCGCTTTTACGTCGGCTTCAAAGGGTAGCACGACACAGTCCAGGATCTTGAACCTGAGCTGGTCAGGGGACAGGGTGATGCGCGCTAAACAGGCATCCACGCCGTCCATGGATGTCCCCGACATCAACCCCAGAACCGTCCACCCCTTCGCCTTTTTAGCCATGGCTCAGTCGGTACTATCCAACACCAGCCGCAGAGAGCCATCGGCCTGCTGCAACCGGCGACGGGACTCCTGCGCTCCCCAACCACGCAGCTGCATCGCCAGGGCCGTCTTGACCTCGCCATCGGTGCGCTTGAGCAACCGGAAGGCTTCCGCATGTGAGATTCCGGCGAGGTCTGCCACGATGCGACTCCCCCGGTCCCACAGTTTGTCATTGAGCGCCTTCAGGTCCACCATCACGTTGCCATAGGTCTTGTTGATTTTCACCATGGCGGTGGTGGTGATCATGTTCAATACCAATTTAGTGGCGGTGCCGGCCTTCATGCGTGTCGATCCGGTGACAACTTCTGGACCGACCACAACCGGGATGATCACGTCGGCCTGGTCGCTCAGGCCCACTTCACCGGTACAGACAAGCAGTCCGGTGGCGGCCCCCACTAAGT
>CAZJBG010000015.1:11958-14247 GCA_964543925.1 uncultured bacterium | reverse complement strand
CCCTTGCACGAAGGGGGTGGTGCTGCCGGCGCTGATGCCCAGGACACAATCCTTGACCGTGAGACCGAGGCCCTCCAGGCTCTCGGCCCCCGCCTTGGGACGGTCCTCCACCCCTTCCACCGAAGCCGTGAGAGCCGGGACGCCGCCGGCGATGATCCCCAGCACCAGGTCCGGGGAAACCGAATAGGTGGGCGGACACTCGGCGGCATCGAGGACACCAAGACGACCGCTGGTCCCGGCCCCGGCGTAGATCAGACGCCCCCCGGCGCGAAAACTGGCCACGACACGCTCCACAAAGGCCTCGATGCGGGGCAAGGCCTGACGGACCGCTTCGGGTACGGTGGCGTCCTCATCATTGATGAGCGCCAGAATTTCCGTAATCGACTTGCGGTCCAGATCCTCCGACCGGGGGTTCCGATGTTCAGTGACGAGATGCCCGCGCCGCCTGGGTATGTTCATGGCCTCCTCTTGCGCTTCCACTTGCTTTTTGCTCACCGGTGATATAACCTTCCACCAGGCGAACCTTCGCCAACGGGATTACGATGAATGTTACAACACAACTTTGGCAGCACTGAAGAATAATATGTCACCGTCTTCCCCTCCATGAAGGACGCGCGGCGCAGGCCAGGTGGCAACCTATCTAACGACCCGCTCTAGCAGCTGTCGTTCCCTTTCGGAACCCAAGCCAAAACTTCTCCAACCATGCTCGAACTAACGCTAGCCCTCGTGGGGGTGGCCCTATCGGCATTCTTTTCCGGTTCTGAACTGGCCTTCATCACAGCCAACCCGCTGCAGGTGGAGGTTTGGTCCAAACAGAATCGCCGGGGGGCTAGCCGGGCTCTGCGCCTCATGGGCGACCCGGACGGTTTCCTCATCAGTGTCCTGGTGGGCACGACCCTGTCCAATATCTTTGCCACCAGTTTCGCCACGACCTACCTGATACGGGCGGGCTGGCATCCAGTGGTCGTCCTCGCTGTCATCAGTGCCAGTATCCTCCTGTTCGGTGAGGTCCTCCCAAAAACCATATCAGGTGAGCGGCCCAACCACTTCTTTCGGCTGGTGGCCCCCCTTCACCGACCCTGGCAAATCCTGTTCGCCCCGGTCAGCGCGCCCCTGCGCAAGGTCACCAGCTATTTCTACCCCAAGGGCGCCTCGGTGACCGATCGGCCCGACGAAACCACCCTGGAGCGGGAAGACTTGAAACTGCTATTCGCCGCCCAGCGCGATCCTAAGGTCCTGCCGGAGCGGGAGAAACAACTCATCAGCCAGGTTCTCGACCTGCGTGACATCCCGGTGTCTAAAGCCATGACCCCCCGGACGGAAATGGCCACCGTAGCGGAATCCGAAGTGCTGAGTAACGTTATCCACACTTTTATCGAGTCCGGGAATTCCAAATTGCCGGTTTATCGGGATAAACACGATGATATCATCGGCGTGGTCTATCTCTACGACATGTTCAAGCATCCGAAGGATCTGGCCTCTATCATCCAGCCGGTGACGATGGTCCCCGCTTCAAACACCACCATGGACGTCTTCAAACAACTCCAACGGACCCACCGTTCCATCGCTATCGTCCTGGACGAATACGGAGGGACCGCCGGCCTGGTCACGTTGGAAGATCTTTTCGAGGAACTTTTCGGTGAATTCGAAGACGAGTTCGATGCCCGAGTGAGCGAAAGCACGCGTCTGCCCGATGGCTCACTCCTCACTAACGGTATGGCCAAGGTAGAGGACCTCAACGAGCAGTTTCAATTGCAAATCCCGGAGGGGGATTATGAAAGCATCGCCGGATACCTCACCACCACCCTGGGCCGTATCCCCTACAAAGGCGAACGAATCTACCTCCCCTTCGGATTGGTCGTCATCAAGAAATCTTCCCTAAGACGGATCGAGCAGGTGCAAATCCATCCTGGACTTGACGGCGGTTCACACCGTCGAGGTTGACCCCTCCCCAGGGTCGCGCCCGATCCACCGGATCACGATCACCATCAAACCCAGCGCCACCAGGTTGCTCAGGTAAGGGTTAAAACCGAATCCGGCGGGAATATACCCGGCCACCATGGTTATACCGCCGACAACCAACCCATAGGGCAATTGCGTACGTACGTGGTCGATGTGATCTGCGCCCGATGCCATGGACGACATGACCGTGGTGTCCGAGATGGGCGAGCAGTGATCGCCGAAGATGGCGCCGGAAAGGATTGCACCGATGCTGCCCAGGAAAATGGCCTGTTGGTGCGCCTCCGGCAGCTGAGCATCTATAGGCAGCGTGTAGGCCAGGGGAATCAC
>CAZJBG010000015.1:1667-11948 GCA_964543925.1 uncultured bacterium | reverse complement strand
ACCCCGCGCTATCAGGCAAGATATAGGCCAGGGGAATGACCAGAGGCACCAGGATCGCCATGGTACCCCACGAGGTCCCCGTGGAAAAGCTGGTCAGGGCGGCAATCAGGAAAGTGATGGCCGGCAGCAGCCGGGGGTTCAAGATATCCTCGGTGACAAAGAAAATGTAATCGGCGGTATGAAGATCGCCGGTTACATGTTGTAGGGACCGGGCCAGGGTGAGAATGACAACGCCGACAATCATGGCCTTGAAACCGACCAGGAAGGCATCCACCGTGGCCCCGATCGACAGGGTCCGCCCCCCGATGGCCAGCACGCCGGCCGCCACGGTTCCACTAAAGGCTGCCCAAATGAGCACCTTGAAGGAGTTGGCCGCGCCAATAATCTCTCTCAAGGAGTGGGCTTGGGCCGCCGCCGCCAACGACCCTTCAGACAGATTGGCCTTGCCGTTGAAGTACAGGCCGGTCAGCAGGGTCAGCACCATGAAGCCAATGGGTAGCATGGCCGCATACCAGTGGCTCCGGGTCCCCTCCGGTGGAAAGAGCTGGGCCAGCTCCCGGTCCAGTAGCGGCTTGGCCCCTTCACGCAGCACTTTGCCCTCGACAATACTCCGCCGCTCCGCCGTATACATAGGACCAAAATCGCGCCCGGAAATGGCCAGCAGCGCAACCATCAGCAGGGCCATGAGGGAATAGAAGCTGTAAGGAATGGAGGAGAGGAACGTCACGTAGGCGTTGCCTGGGATCTCAAAGGCCTGAAAACTGCTGTTGAGCAGGCCGAGCTCAAAGCCGATCCAGGTGGATGCCAGTGCGATACTGGCGATGGGCGCCGATGTTGAATCGACCAGGTAGGCGAGCTTCTCCCGGCTGATCTTCAATTTGTCGGTGAAGGGACGCATCGTGTTGCCCACCAGAAGGGTGTTGGCATAGTCGTCAAAAAAAATGAGCAGGCCCATGAGCCAGGTGGCCAACTGACCGGTACGCCGGTTGCTGGCGCGCCGGGCCAGAGCCTCCACAATGCCCTGGGTCCCACCACTGCGGGAGATGATGCCCACCATGCCGCCCAAGGTCATGGTGAACAGCACAATGCTCATATGGTCTCGGTCGGTGAGGGCGCGGATGAAGTAGGCGTCTATGGTCCGCAGAAATCCGGTGAAGGGGTTCAGTCCACCCCCCATGGTGAGGGTGGCCCCCAGCCAGATGCCGCAAAACAGCGATAACAGCACCTGCTTGCTGATGAGGGCCATGGCGATGGCCAGCAGGGGGGGCAGGATACTGACTAATCCCGGCAAGGCATACAGCCGGGCGACTCCAACCCCAGCCTGGGTGACGACTTCCAGACGCGCCGGACCAAGCACCGGCACGACCACGTCGTGGATATGCGTCACTTCGCCGTCGAATTCCACCCGGCCATGGACCAGGGACAGCTCTCCCAGACGAAGATCCAGCACGTTGACCACCTGCCCGGACACAGTGATGGCAAAAGGCACCCCTTTGAGGACCGTGTAGGGCGCCTCTACTGACAGACTCCCATCGGCAGCGGGGAGATATCCGATCATGAGGACTAGAGCGACATGGAGCCTGTGTAGATTCATGATGGGGAGCAATTTATGGGGATACGGCGACGATTGCAAAGTCGCTCGCCTTCGCCCGGATCGGCGCAGGTGAGGGAAAATATCTGGTGAAGGTAAATGGGGTGTAAGGATGGGCCGAAAATTTTCGTACTTTTACCGCCGTGTTGAAATTGCTGGACAGATACATCCTGACCCGCTTCCTGGGCATCCTCTTTAATGCGCTCCTGGCTTTTGTTATCATCTTTCTGGTCGTGGACGTAGTCGAGAATCTGGACACCTTTATCGACGCGAAAATGCCACGCCGGGCCGTCGTCGCCTACTACTTTTACACGCTGCCATGGTTTGTGAGTATCGGCCTGCCGATGGCCACCTTGCTGGCCACCTTTTTTTCCATGGGCATGCTCAATAAGAAGAACGAGATTGCCGCCATGAAAGCGTCGGGCTTTTCTATCCGCCGGATCGGCGCAGCCATCCTGGTCGCCGGATTCTTCGTCAGCATTGTCTCATTTTTTTTCGACGACCTGTTGGTTTCCGCCGGGATGCGCCACAAATCTGAGATGCAAAACCAATACCTTGCTCGAGAATATCGTCGCAAGCACAAAGTCTTGAAGCAGAACATCTTCCTTCAACAGTCCCCCACTGAAAATATTGCCATCGACCGGTTCGACTATCGCCAACAGCAGGCCCACGGGGTGTATGTTCAACGTTTTGCCCAAGGCCGGCTGGTGGAACGAATAGACTTTCGGCTCCTTAAATGGAACGATCAGGACACCCTCTGGCAGGGCATCGACTACGTTGTCCGTTCATTCGAAACTGAGTTGGACACCGTCATGATCACCCAGCAGGGCCAAGATACGCTGATTGCCCTCGCCATCAACCCATTGGACCTGATGAAAATGTCGGTCACCCCTGAGGAGATGCGCTACGGCGAACTCAGAATATTTATCGCCCGACTTATCCGCAACGGCATTGACCCCACCCGCTGGCAGGTCAATATGCACTTCAAGGTGGCGTTTGCCTTTACCAGCCTGATCATGGTGCTCTTCGGGCTACCGCTCAGTATGGGACGTCCGCGGACCGGTTTGGCCTTCGGCGCCGGCATGAGCATCTTTGTTATTTTTGGCTATTACGTGGCCATTAAGCTGGGACAATCCCTGGGCTATAAGGGCGTGCTTGAACCGCTCGCGGCCGTCTGGCTGCCCAATATCATCTTTTTAAGCCTGGGCATGGTCCTGCTCCTGCGGCAGCGGAGCTAATCCCGCCCCGAATCCAGCGACCGGGACGCAGCGGCGGCTCCCTTCAGCGGACGAGGGTGAGACCCAGAGCCAGACTCATGCCCTTGGTGGTGTGCAGCCACAGGCCGTTATGAAAGGCCATGGCGGCATCGAAATGGAGGGCCCCCTTGTGGACGCCAAATCCGACCCCCAGCTGCTGCGCATTTCTCCCGCCGTAACGCAGCCCCATGCGGATGGGGAAACTCGGGGTAGGGAACAGTTCCACACCCAAAGCCAGCTGCCAGCCCCGCGAGGCCCACAGGCGGTCCTGGAAGCCGGTGGACAGGTCCACCGATGCCGTGCCTACGCCCTCGATACGCTTGGAAATCCCCAGCCGGAAGAGGGCCGGGTAGTTGGTTACAAACGGCTTGAGGTTAATTGCTTTTAATTGATCGCCGGTAAGACCGTCGGACGGCATCAGACCCGTTTCGGTTTCCACTACCGTGAAGCCTTCCTTCTGGAAAATACTATCCGTCGACACTTCCTGGAACCGTTCGAGGGTTACGTCCTCGATGCTGTAAGTATAGAGGTAATACTCATTCTCTCGCCAAGGCATAAGACCCTGCAAGAAGCCGCCCATGATATCCTTGGTGATAGACGGCCCGTGCCAGCGGATGCTTCCCAGGGCGTTGATGAGGGCAATACCCAGCTGATATCCGTTGATTTCCCGGGTGGCAAAACCCAGATCGAGGCCCAGACCGCTGCCCCCCACGGCCTGCCGGACGAGATACCGGCCCTCACCCTGCAACCCGGTCGCTTCCGTGCGGAGATAGCCACCGCTGGAGTCGGGATCCACGCCCAGGTAGAATAGCCCCTGCAAGTATTTCAGGGTAAAGCCAATGGCCACATCCTCCAGGGGAACGGCGAAGCTGAAGCCCCACTCGGCCGCTCCGATCAATTCGTTCTCAAGGGTCAGGTCAAGCTCCTGGCCGATGGGATTACCTTCCATCAACAGCAGAACCAGGGCCTTGGGCAGTCCCATGTCACCAAAGACAACCACCTCACTTGAAAAAGCCGTGGTGCCCCGCGCCCAGTTCAGGACGGGTACCGGTAGGTGCATACTGGTCTTGAAACGAATACCTTCACCGGGAATATCATCCAAAAAGTTCTGCTTATCCTCGTACTCGCTGGAGGTGGAATCGATAAAGTCGGCGCCGTTGAACCGGTTGTAATTACTCACCGAAAGGAAGTTGTTAGCCAACCCCAATGTGACGCCCCCCAGGTTCATGCTGAGACCTTCAGGGGAATAGGCCAACCGGGCCGGATTATAGCCCACGACGTGAATCCCTACAACGTTGCTGGTGGTGGCTCCGGCCATACCCAGCGCCCGTGGGTCAGGGGTCGGCCCCTGGGCTCCTAACCAGCCCAGACCAGCCAGCAACACCAGGACGGCCCCATACCGCCTGCTCCCCATTGAGGGCTTCGTTGCCAGGGTCATGGCACTACCGTCACATAAAAGGAAACGGATACAGGAGTTGTTTCGCCGTCATCGCCGGTGACGGTAACCTGCGCCTTTCCCCGGCGCACCCCCAGCAGCTCCATGACCTTGGTGTTTCCATCGGTCCTGATCCGGGCTATTGAAACAATGCCGGGATGACCGGAAGTGGCCGACAGGTCCAGGTCCGCGATGGTGGCGGATGAGGAATCAAGCCCAAATACAGTGCCCAGATCTATGATGAGGAGACTGTCGACCGCCACCGTCGTCATGGTCGGAGCGGTGGCCGTGATAACTGTATCCAGCGGTTCCACTTCGGTAATGATATCACTGGTCAGATTAAAACTCATGAAAGCCGTAAAATCAATGGTGTTGGTGGCCTGGATCGTCCGTACATCGGGGGTGTTATACCAGGTGATGAGCGGCTTCATATACAGGGTCTTGTCTGAGGCGATCCATGCCACCCGGTCGGCGTCCATGGCAATCACCTGGGTGGTGTCACCCCCAGCCGTCACGTGACCCAGGGCATTCGTGGCTTTGGGCGATGGGAGTTCCATCTCGAAGAGACGACCGATCCAGAAGGTGTCGCCCGTCGTTGTGAAGAACTCCACCCGCCGGGCCCTGGTCCCCAGCGCCGAGGATAATGGACCACCTGTCTTCTCGGGGTAATAGGCGATGTCCTGGACATTAAAAATGGAGTCGGCAGCCAATACGGCGGAAATATTGTCATAGTAGGTCGTGTCGCCGTTCCTGGCCTGCGTGGGGATACCCGCATCGACGGAATCGAGTTTGTCGAGGGCCAGAGAGAATAATGTGGTGTCCGAGATAAGCAGGGAGATGTTGCCCCCAATGGGGAACTGGGTGCTGACCTGGGAAGTGAGACTGGCCGAAATGAGCGCCGTCTTGATCTGGGTCCGGGTACCCTCATCCATGGGTGGCAGGGGAATGTTGTTCACCGGGAGGAACGTCACCTCCTGGGGCAGGACGAACGCAAACGGCGCGATCAGTTCAAATTCGCCCCATACGCCTTTGCCGGCCTCCACTACCCCCTCCCCTCGAATAATGGCTGATCCGCCCACGGACAGGATGTCGGGTGGTAGATTCATCACATCGACAATGCTGCTATCGGGGGGAACGGGGGTTGTGGCACGATACCAGGCATCGCTCGTGTCCCGGGCGCCCTGAGGGAGCCAATAGGTACGCACCGCATCCCCGTCCATGATAATGAGGGTATAGGCCGTATCGCCGTTGGCCGCAGGCGCGCCGGGCGCGCCGGGGAAGTTGATATCGGCGTTGATGGGCACCGACACGCTGTCGCCCTCCAAGGTCCTCTTACCCTTAAGCTCCAGGTTCAGCATCACCGGCAGTTCAATCTGGTTGCGCAACAGGAGACTGAGGCTCAATCGCCCGAACTCAAAACCCGCAAAGCCGGTGGGGATGTCGTCAATCGTGGTGGGCACCGTATCGAATGTGAGGAAAAAATTCCCGGTGATGGACTCAAAGTGCAGGTCTCCCAGACCATCCCCGTCCCCGTCGCCAAACTCAAAGTCGGCCAGGAAATTCCCCAAGGGGGAACCGTCCAGCGGCAAAACAATATCCTTCTCCAGAATATCCACCACCAGCTCGTAATTAAACTCGGTGAGAGGACCCCCGCCAGCCGGGTTATAAAAGGTGTAGCCGGCAATCGATGCGTCCTGGTTGACCAGGGGCTGCCCCTTCTGCAGGGTATACGGCCCGAAGATCAGGCTGTCGGCCTTGGCCGGACTCGATGCGAAATTGGGAAACGTGAGCTGGAACAGGATATCAAAAGGCAGGCTGGTTCCCAGGTTAGACAGGCTGATCTGGTTAATGGGCGCAGTGACGGGTGAGCGTAGCACCCCTTCGGTAATCTCAATAGTGCCTGGCAGAGGCAAAGGGTCCGGAGGGCTTGGGAGCAGCGAGGTTCGGGCGGTGGTGATGGCCAGGCTGTCCACGCCGCCCACCTCAAGGATCACCTCCAGGGTGATACTTGGGTCGGTATTTGCCAGAATAGTTGGATCAGAGCCCACCGTCGGCAGAACGACGTGGATGCCCACCGCCATCTCGCTGCCCAATTGAGCCGAAGCCAGATCGGTGGTCTGGGCATCACTGGTGTTAGGCGCCAAGGCCGTAGTAAGATGATTCACGGCCAGCGGATTAGCAACCAACGCTATATCAACCGTATCAATATTCTCGGGAAAATCGGTACTGATCACATTCGTATAAAATCGACTGGTGAGGGCCGCACCATCGAGTTGCACGTACCGGAACCGCTGGATAAAGTCGTTGTCGGCCACCAGGGCAGTGGTATCGATGATCTGGAAGGGACCTTCCTGCTGGTCCACCGGGCTGTCAGCTACGGCATTCCAATTAAACTGGGGAATACCAATGTCAAACCCGACTGGCAGACTCGCAGGCAAAGGAAAACCGGCATCGTTAAGCAGATCGGCCAAACTGATGGTCACCGTAACGGTCTCGGCCAAAACGACGAAAAAGTCGGCGGCGTCGGGGGCGTTCACCGACTCGTTGATCGGCGGTGGCGACGCCGCAGCGGGTAGGGAGACCTCCAGGAAGCTCGAATCGATGGTGGTGGTATCCAGGTCACCACGGAACTCGATCTGCAGCTCCTGGGACGTCGTATCATGGAAGATAGTGGAACTGTCCACCACATCTATGAGGGGGTACGATTTATTGATAAGGGGTATGGTCAGGGAGATGCCCCAGCGCGGCACCTCCAGGGGCTCTAACAGTTGGAAGTCACACGCCCCCACCAGCAGCACAACGGCAAAAGTGAGGGTGGGAATCCCTCCCCTCATCCAGGTTCTATGATATCTGTCTTTGGTCATGTTCCAAATGGATTTTCCACCATCAGGTGGTAAAAACGCTCTCAAAGTGGGGAAACATAGGCAAGCTTAAGGGGAAAGCAAATAAATTCTCGTGCGCGGCGGCACGTCGCGGCAAAATAAAATCGGCTCCTGAGTCGAAGAACCTTACCGGGATGCTCCCTGCAACTCTTTCTTGTTCAGATAGCCGGATAGCGCTTTTACTTTATCAAGGCGTTCCCAGGTGAAATCCTCATCTTCACGGCCAAAGTGCCCGTAAGCGGCCGTCTTGCGGTAAATGGGGCGCAACAGGTCCAGGTGCTCGATAATGGCTCTGGGTTTGGTGGGAAATTCCTTCTTGACGATGTCCGCCAGCTCCGAGTCACCCAACTCTCCAGTTCCGAAGGTGTCCACATTGATAGATATCGGTTCCGCCACACCGATGCTGTAGGCCAACTGGACCTCACACCGCCTGGCGAGACCGGCACCGACGATGTTCTTAGCAATGTAGCGCGCCATGTACGCGGCGCTGCGATCGACCTTGGAGGGATCCTTCCCCGAAAAGGCGCCACCGCCGTGACGGGCGTAACCGCCATAGGTATCCACAATGATTTTGCGCCCGGTCAGCCCCGTGTCGGCCTGAGGGCCACCCAGAACAAACCGACCCGTTCCGTTGACAATGAAGTGTTCATCAAAGTCCACACCACTATTCACCAGGACCGGGAGAATGATCTGATCCACCACCTCCCTGGTAATGAATTCGTGCTCATTGCGGACATCGGGATAGGCATCGCTCAAATCATCATGCTGGGTGGCCACCACCACCTTACGTACGGCCACGGGCCGATCATCTTCGTACTCTACGGTCACCTGTGACTTGCCGTCGGGCCGGAGCCACGGGAGCGCTTCAGACTTGCGCAATTCGGCCAGGCGTTTGGTGATGCGCTGGGCCAACTGGATCGGCAGCGGCATCAGTTCGGGGGTCTCATCACATGCGAAACCGAACATGAGACCCTGATCGCCGGCCCCTTGCTCATGATCCGACGACTCATCGACGCCCTGGGATATTTCTGGGCTCTGTTCGTCAATACTGGTGAGGACCGCCGCTTTGGTCGCACTGATACCGTAGGACGCACGCGTATACCCGATTTCGGTGAGCGTTTTGCGAACGATACTGGGGATGTCCACGTAAATCGAGGTGGTAATCTCCCCGGATACCAGGATCAAGCCCGTGGTGACCAGGGTCTCGCAAGCCACTCGGCCGTTGACGTCGTCCACCAGAATGCCGTCTAAAATGGCATCGGAAATTTGGTCACATATTTTATCGGGATGACCTTCGGTGACCGATTCAGAGGTGAACAGGTGCCGGTCAGTCATTCAAGCTTCCTTTTTTTGATGGGGTAGCATCCCTGAGCATAGGGGGCAATTTACGCCATGGTTCAAGGCATTTACCAGATATTGGTAGCGAGATGGAACAGGGAGCTCCTCCGGATGAACGCCGAAACATCCCCTCCATCCCGGGACGCTGCTCACAGCCCTGAACTAGTCAATTCGGGAGTGGAGTCACACTCACTGGGGCGTCACACTGGTTCAACAGGCAGATACAGAGGCCAGTGTCTGTCAGGTCCCTTGGAACAGGGGCCGGTTCTCATCATCGAACCGGTCCTTTACGTTCCGCCCGGAGGATATAGGGGTTCGGGTCCTGCCGGGGAGGAGCGACCCATCCGTAGGGTAACTTCCCGGCACGGGTTGATGTCCGGCGCGGCCTTAGCGCTCCGCCTGCACCAATTCGCTCAAATGCTTATCTAACTGGCCGCCATCAGCTACGGTTTCCATGCGGTCAAAGAACTTGACCACACCCGACTTAGGATCCTTCATGCTCCTGATGACTCTGACTTGCCGGGTTTCGACCCGCGTGCCGCTTATTTTTTTCGCTTTGTCCGCAAAAGATTTGTTCGCTCCCATTACGCATCCTTTTTCTTTCTGCTACTTGCTCGTGAATAGGACCCCACCGCATTGCCCCCCGCCTCCTTGATCCGGTACATGGTTTCATCGGCCCTCTTGAGGATGGCCTTCATATGCTTACCGTCTCGGGGGTATTCTGACATGCCAATGCTGACCGTGACTCGGCTATCCACTCCGTCAAGACTGAATAGGTGCTCAGCGATGGATTTTTTAATCCTGTCGGCCGTTGACCGGCTGGTTTGTTTACTGGCATTGATGATGATCACTGCAAACTCCTCCCCGCCTATGCGGCCGGCAACATCGGCTTTCCGGATGCTCGAACGAATAAGTTGGGCGGTTTGCCGCAGGACATAATCACCGTACTGATGGCCATGTTGATCGTTGACGCGTTTGAAATGGTCTAAATCAAGCATCAGGAGGGTCATGCTCTCGCCATAACGGGTGTCCCGTTCCAGTTCCTCCGCCAGCCGTTCCATAAAGGATCGATGATTCAAGAGCTGGGTCAAACCATCCACCATGGCCATATCATGGACTTCCTGGTATCTCTTCGACCAGCAGATGGCAGGACCGAACACCTGGATGATGGCCGTGAGAACGTCCAAATCAACCAGATTATAGTGGTCAACCGTGAGACTTTCCAGGGCCAGTACGCCCTGGGGCACACCGGCCTCCATAATCGGCACCCCTAAAAATGACTTTAACTTCGTCTTTTCAAAATCGCCCGCCTCGAACCGGCCCTTGAATTTGGACTTCTTAAGATTGTCAATCTTCATGCTCTTGATTTTTCTGAACACTTCACCATGGCAAACACCCTTTGAGGCATACTCGTATCCGGCGGTGTACCTCTCCTTCAAGCCCTCAACCCAGCTTATTTCCAATCTCCCAGAAACCTGAATGGACGGCTTGGAAATGGTCAGCCGATCAAATGTCAATACCCCCTTCACCAATCGAACAATATTATCGATCAAAACTTCCGGGGTGGAGGTAATATCAATATCCTCTGCTTGTTGTACCAGGTGTGTAAGGAATGCTTTCTGGATCTGCAGAGCATTGAGTTCGGATTCCCGTGTCAAATTCTGCTGGATAACCTGAGCAGCCCCCTCAAGGTTCTTAAAAGCCTGTGCTTCGTCGACCAGCTTCGGGCCAACATGCATCACCAACAACCCAAGTAGATTTTCCCCGGAGGTCAAGGGC
>CAZJBG010000015.1:0-1657 GCA_964543925.1 uncultured bacterium | reverse complement strand
ACCCGGTCGGGTATCCGTCCGGCCCTTACCGCTGGCAATCAGGAGTGATAAGTCATGGGATGAAAGCATCGAAGCTTTGGCATCATCCCCCTTTCCGGACACCAGCGTCAAGTCAGAAAATGCATCAGCGTTGACCGATTTCACAAATCGCCGGTCAGCGGCGCTCTTGGGAGCAATGACGAGTTTACGATTGTCCTCAGTACACAGGTAGACCGCAGCAGACCCACCCAGCAGGGAATTGGTCAAAAGGGCCGAAACCTCACGTAAGGACTTGGCGATACGAAGACCTCGGGACTTGGAATCAATATGCGTCATCATGATCATGTGTTCATACCATTGATCGCGTCGTGGGCTAAAATAGCACCACGCTTACCAGGAAAGGTTCTCACCTCTCTTTACTTCACCACTTGATTATTTTGGGGAGTTTAAGCTTACGGAACTTACAGAAGGAACACTAATTATTATCGCTACCTGCGCTGATTGACCACTTTGATCTGACGTGAGAAATCGCGTCGGGAACTATCTCGACGGTTCGAAACGGAATCGGTGGGTAAGGTGGTGAGCAACGGGGTGGAGGTTGGACTCGCGCCTTGACTATTGGGCGCTAGCATGGCAGGCCCTCCCGCCTGAATGGCACTTTGGGGCGGGTCCACCAGGGGCGCCGATTCGTGCTGAAAAAGGCTTACGCCAATGACCAGCACGGCGATAGTCGCCGCTACCATCCCGCCGAGTGAAACCGGCGAGAAACCGAAGCGCTGTGGCACCGTTAACCGCCACCACCACGCAGGCTTTCGGTCTACCTCCGATCGAAGTCGTTCCTGCAGCCGAGACACAAAATCCGGTGAGAGGGATTCCGAAATACCCTGTCTCAAGGCCAATTTCATTCTTTTTATCTCAGCCAACAACTCCGCACAATCGGAGCATTCCTCGTCGTGCTGGCTGAATATTTTTTGCTCGGCGAACGAAAGTTCCCGATCCAAATAGGTTGATATTTTTAAACGAAACTGAGAACAATCCATCCAGATTTACTACCTCCTGTTGATGTCAAGAGTTGAAAGAATTTCCTGTAGTCTCAAGCGCGCGCGATTGACCCGGGATTTCACTGTCCCAAGAGGGATTTTCATGATTTTACTGATTTCTTCATAGGAAAGTTCCTGCACATCTCGCAAGATCACGACGGTTCGAAAATGCAACGGCAGTTTTGACAGGGCCATACGGATGTGCTGCTCGGTCTGCTTGCCCTCCAGGTCTGCGGCCGGTGCATAGTCGGTGGACGGTAATTCATACTCCCGATCGCCGGACCCCAGGGAACTCATGCTGAAGGTGGCCCGCCGCTTCCGCTTGCGCAATTCCGTCCGAGCCAGATTGCCGGCGATCGTATAGATCCAGGTTGAGAACCGGGCGATCTCCCGGTACGAGTGCCGGTGAGTATAGACCTTGACCAGGGTATCCTGTACCAGATCTTCAGCCAGAGCCTCGTCGTTCACAAACCGGTAAATGAACGTAAACAGACGGTCCTTGAACCGCTTCACCAGGTCCAGATAGGCATACTCGTTGCCCGCCTGAAATTGGGCCATCAATTCTTCGTCGGTGAACTCGTGGCTGGTCACATGTTCCTCTTGCGCATACCCGCCACCAACGGGATCAATACCGATCG
>CAZJBG010000014.1:13395-34616 GCA_964543925.1 uncultured bacterium | reverse complement strand
AGGCTGATCACCACGCCGGTGACGCTACGCTTGCGGAACGGTACCGACACGAAGCGTCCGGCTCTAATGGCGCCCTGCAGATGAGCAGGAACCTGGTAAGTAAAGGATTGGTAGCTGGAGAGGGGCAGGACAACCTGTGCGTACACGGTCAGGGTCCTAAGCTAGGGCGTCGGAGCGCCCGGCGTCATCCCGCCAGAGGCGAAGGACGCCCTGGCAGGTCATCTGTTCGCGTTGGGTCGGCCGGTCGTGGATACAGAGCGTGGACCTATTCCCGCACCACGAACACCTTCACCGTTCCCGAGACCCCATAGCCGAGATTGACAGCGACATCGTACTGGCCCAGGGCCTTGATGGGCTCCTCCAACATGATGTTCTTACGCTCGAACTCAAAACCGTGCTCCTTGAGCAGTTCGGTTATGACGAGGGAGGTCACCGAGCCGAAGACTTTGTCATCTTCACCTACCTTGACGGTCGTGGTGAGTGAAACCTTCCCCAACTTGGCGGCCACCGTCCCCAGCTTGGCACGGATCTTGGCTTCACGGGCTTCTTCCCGGTCGGCATGGGCGGCGACTATTCTAAGATTGGCCGCCGTTGCCGGCATCGCCAGGTGTTGAGGAAATAGATAGTTCCTGGCATAGCCGGCGCTCACCCGCACGACCTTGCCCGCAGAACCCAAGGCATCGACAAATTGTGTGAGGACGATTTCCATGATGTTCTTCCTTGAAAAACTTACGTTTTGGTGACGTCCAGGGTATAGTGGATCAGGGCGATATTTCGGGCGCGCTTGATGGCCCCGGTGAGCATCCGCTGGTGGCTGGCGCACACACCCGTTACCCGGCGGGGAATGATCTTACCCTGCTCGGTCACAAAGCGCCTGATCGTCCTGGTATCTTTGTAATCGATCTTTTTAACTTGATTCTCGCAAAACTTACAGACTTTCCGACGGCTCATAAATGCCATAGGACTAACTCCTTCATGTAACTTCCATCACCCGGCCCCATCGGGACCAGATGACGGTCTGCTGGTCAAACCTAGGACGCAACGGTTTCATACCGCGGGTCACTGCGAGGGGAGGCCGGCTAGCGCTCCGCCACCATAACCTCCACCATCTCCCGATGGGCGTCCAGAAACTGAATTTTCTTGGCCTTGATCTCCACCATGTTGCGGGTCGTACCATCCTCGGCATACAGTTTGCGGCTCTGCAATTCACCGGTGACCAGTACACTGCTACCCCGTTGCAGGTTATCCCGGCAACTGATGGCCAGGTTATCCCAGGCCACTACGCCAACAAAGCAGACATCCTCTTTGACAACTCCGTTACGATCCTTAAAGCGCTTGTTGGAAGCCATGTAAAAATTCACCACGGGGGTGGCATTTTTGGTCTCGGAGTACTTGGGATCGTTGGTCAAGTTTCCGGCCAGCAAGATAATATTCAGATCGGGCATGCGGAGATCCATCAGCTTATCCCCCGTGTTTCGTGTTCTGATCCGATGCGCTCAATGATCCACAACATACGACAGTTCAACAACTCCGCTAAGTTTCCGCCTCCGGCTGCGGATCTTCATCACCTGACGAGGCTACCGCTTCTGGAGCCTCGTCGCCAGCCAGGTCGGTTGTTGCAGCCGGTTCCTCCTCCACAACCGGTTCCTCCTCCGCAACTGGCTCTTTATCTTGAGCAGCCTCTGCTTCAACAACGGCTTCGGCTGGTGCCGCTTCAGCTGCGGCTGGTGCTTCTTCAGTTGCGACCGGCACTTTCTCCTCTACAGCTGCTTTCGCAACATCCTCGACTTTAGCTTCACGAATGTCCTCTTCATCGACGGTCACAATCATGTGGGCCAGAATATCGTCGTTGAGCTCAAAATCACGGTTTAACTGGACGTTACCAGCGCCGTTACTTTTGAATTGAAGCAAGACGTAGGTTCCATAGCGCTGCTTCTCAACGGGGTAAGCCAGATGCTTTTTACCCATCACCTCTTCGTAGAGCAGATCGCTATTGCGTTTCTTGAGAAATTCCTTGGTGACACCAACCAACCTGGACAGACTTTCATCCTCCAGGTTCGGGTTGGCAATGTAAATAACTTCGTAATACCTCACTTCTTATCTCCCGGAAATTATTTGATTAACGGCGCTATCACGAGTGACACAACGGACGTCAGTTTAATCAGGATGTTCAAAGACGGCCCGGCAGTATCCTTGAACGGATCTCCCACCGTATCGCCGGTGATGGCGGCCTTGTGGGCTTCGGAACCCTTGCCGCCGTGGGCGCCACCTTCGATGTACTTTTTGGCGTTGTCCCAGGCGCCTCCCGCATTGGCCATAAAGATAGCCAGCAGCACACCGGAGGAGGTGATCCCCGTCAGTACACCGGCCAACATGCCGGGACTGCCCAACAGCCCGACCACCAGGGGGGTCAGTATAGCCAGCATCCCAGGGGCAATCATATGACGCAGGGACGCCTTGGTAGAGATATCGACACAGGCGGCATAATCGGGTCGGCCCGTGCCGTCCATGATACCGGGCACCTCCCGAAATTGGCGGCGGACCTCCGCGATCATATCGAAGGCGGTCGTGCCCACCGCTTTCAGGGCCAGACCTGAAAACAGAAACGGCAGCATGGCGCCGACGAGTATCCCGGCCATGACTTTCGGATCGGTCACATCGATGCTTTCCAGTCCCACAACCTGGATGTAGGCCGCAAACATGGCCAGGGCCGTGAGAGCCGCAGATGCTATGGCAAATCCTTTCCCGATGGCAGCGGTGGTATTGCCCACCGCGTCCAGCTGGTCGGTGCGCTGACGGACCACCGGATCCTGATGGGACATTTCCGCAATGCCGCCGGCGTTATCGGCCACCGGGCCATAGGCGTCCACCGCCAATTGAATACCGGTGGTGGCCAGCATCCCCAGGGCGGCTATGGCAATACCATACAGCCCCGTCAGCGCGTTGCTCGTAACGATAGCGGCCGCAATAATAAAGACCGGCGCCACCGTAGAGAACATACCGGTGGATAGACCCGCAATCATGTTGGTGGCTGCTCCGGATTCCGACGCCTTGGCGATAGCGTGCACCGGCGCGCGATTCACCGCGGTGAAGTATTCGGTCGTCAGGCCCACCATGGCGCCCGCCACCAATCCGGTGACGGCGGAGGCAAAAACGGCCCCGGCGGAGATGGCCAGGTCGCCCAACAGGACAGCTTCAGGCAGTTGCCACCGGGTGATAAACCAGGCGGCAACCAGCGTCAGAACCCCGGCCACCGCGGTCCCCGTATTCATGGCCATTTGAGGATTGCCCCCTTCACGAACACGCACGAAAAATGTCCCAATGACCGACGCAAAAATACCGGCGGCGGCCAGATAGAGGGGTAAAACGACCAGCTGGGCAGTCGCCAGACCGGCAGCGGTAACGGCAGCCGCTCCCAGAACCATGGACCCGATAATCGAGCCCACATAGGACTCAAACAGGTCCGCCCCCATGCCGACCACATCGCCCACGTTATCGCCCACGTTGTCGGCTATGGTCGCCGGATTTCGCGGGTCATCTTCAGGGATACCGGCCTCCACTTTGCCCACCAGGTCGGCGCCAATATCGGCGGCCTTGGTGTAGATGCCGCCCCCAACCCTGGCGAAGAGGGCGATGGAGGAGGCCCCCATGGCGAATCCGGCCATGACCTCCATGGTCTGGGGCAGACCCGTATACATCGGTTCGTAAATATAAAAGAGGGTCACCAGACCCAGTACGCCCAGTCCCACGACGCACATGCCCATCACTGAACCACCCGCAAAGGCCACTTCCAAGGCGGCGTTCAAGCTTTTCGCCGCAGCCTGGGTGGTTCGATAGTTGGCCCGGGTAGCCACGCGCATACCGATAAAACCGGCCAGCCCGGAGCAGAACGCGCCCACGACGAATGAAACGGCCACCAGTCCCAGACCGGGACCACGACCCTGATTAAAAAAATACAGCAACAGGGCGACAGCAATCACGAACACGGACAGGACCCGGTATTCGGCCTTTATAAAGGCCATGGCCCCTTCGCGAATGGCCTTTCCGATGGCCACCATCTCTTTAGAGCCGCGCGCCTGCCTCCCTATCCACCCGGCCTTCCAATAAGCAAACATGAGAGCAAAGAGGCCCGATAAAATGACAGTCCCAACCAATACGTTCATTTAAATATATCCTTAGCTGTCTGTATCTTTTTCGGATGAGCGCGTATTGAACTGCGTCATCGTCTTATCAATACCATGTTCGATATAATAGTTTATCCCTTCCACGGTCTCCTCCAGGACGCGGGCCACCACCGGCCCATCCTGACGGCGGAAGGGACTGAGCACATACTTCTCGCTGGGGCGCATAGGGGTGTCCGTCGCAATACCGAGCCGCAATCGTGGAAAGTCTTCGGTGCCAAGCTGCATGATCACCGAGGCTACCCCTTTATGGCCGCCCGCCCCGCCCCGGGACCTGAAGCGCACGGTTCCCAGGGGAAGATCGATGTCATCAAAAATCACCAGCAGGTTCTGGATGGAGGACTTATAAAACACCGCAACATCCTGAACCGGAAAGCCGCTGTTGTTCATGCTCCCGATGGGCTTGATCAACGCCAGCTGGCTCCCGCTTCTGACGGCTGCCAGATAATCCCCCTTGCCCGGGGCGAAAGAGATCTTCCAGGCGCGGGCCAGGGCATCCACCGCCCAGTAACCAAAGTTGTGGCGCGTACGGGCAAACCGGGGACCCGGATTGCCCAGCCCGATGATAAGGCGCAAACCGTGGCCCTATTCTTCAGGGGTTTCCGATTCCTTGGTCGGCGCTTCCTCTCCCTCCTCAAAGGCAAATTCGCCCTCTTCGACCTCGACCTCCTCTTCCTCTTCAGGACCGCGTGGGTGGGCCACCGATATCACCATGGAATCGGGACTGTTCACCAGCTCCACATCGCCGAGTTCGACGTCACCGGCATGGATGGTATCGCCTAAATGGAGATCGCTGATATCCACCTCGAAATGCGCGGGAATCTCACTGGCCAGGCACCGGATGTCGAGTTCCAGGAGCGTCTGATGAAGTTGCCCGCCTTCATCCTTCACGCCGATGGCGCGGCCGATGATGTGGATGGGAACCTTGACTTCCACCTGCTCATCCATCCGGACACCCTTAAAGTCAACGTGGAGAATCTCATCGGTGACCGGATGGTACTGGATTTCTTTGATAAGCACGTTCTTGCGCTGGTCGCCGATATTCACATGGTAAATGAGGGCCTCGCTATGCAGGGCCTGTCGCAATTCCTTGGCGCCCACCTTGAACGGCAGGGCCTGCTCCTGATCCGGCGCATAATAGATGCCGGGAATCAACCCCTCCTTGCGCAGGAGACGCACGTCACGTTTGCCGAGCTCCTCCCGGGGGACAATTTCAATTTGATACTCTTTCATCGACATAACTCAGATCTCCATTTCGAACAGGGAACTCAGGGATTGGCCCGCCGTGATGCGCTCGATGGAGGCGGCAAAAACCTTGGCCACCGAAACGATTTCCAATTTACCGTCCAACTCCTTGGGGTCGATCGTGGTGGTGTTGGTCACGATGATCTTTTCGATCGGTGCGCTTAACAGGCGCTCACGAGCCGGTTCGGAGAACAGTCCGTGGGTGGCCACTGCCGTTATCGATTTGGCGCCATGCTCCAAAGCGCTTTCCGAGGCACTCATCAGGGTGCCGGCTGTATCGATCATGTCATCGATAATGATAACATGGCGATCCTTAAGGTGGCCGACCATGTGCACCACTTCCGCCCGGTTATGGGCCGGACGGCGCTTGTCGATCAGAGCAAACCCCACGTCCAGGTAGCGGGCGTAGGCCTGCCCCATCCGGGCGCTGCCCATATCGGGGCTGAGCACCACGCCGGTGTCGGCGGTCAGGTTCATCTTTTTAAGCCGCTCCAGCAGGACGAGGCGGGAGTAAAGGTGATCAAAAGGAATGTTAACAAACCCCTGTATTTGGGGTGAGTGCAGGTCCATGGTGATGATGCGGCCGGCGCCGACAGCCTCAAAAGTGTCCAGGAAGAGGCGGGCGGAAATGGGCACGCGGGGCTTGTCCTTTCGGTCCTGCCGGGCATAGCCGTAGTAGGGGATCACCGCCGTTACAGATCCAGCGGAAGCCCGGCGGGCCGCATCCAACATCAGCAGCAGCTCGATGATATTGTCCGCCGGCGGATTGGTGGACTGGATGATGAACACATCCTCGTTGCGGATGTTCTCCTCGAACTTCACATAGATCTCGCCATCGTTGAAACTCTTGATGGTCAATTTGCCCAAAGGGATGTCCAGTTCTGCGGATATCTCCTGGGCAAGTTGCGGATTCGATCTGCCGGCAAAAAGTTTCATGCGTCGATATGTTCCCTTTTAACTCTCATCCGTTCGGGGACGAGGATTCGAACCTCGATTGGCGGGACCAAAGCCCGCAGTCCTGCCATTAGACGATCCCCGATCTGCATCGAAAAGATGGCCCCGGGTCGCGAGTCCTGTTCATCTATCCGTAGGAATGTGGCCGGCGGGCCGCCGCGGCAGGTGCATCGCCAGAGCCCGGTGATGACCCCGGGCAGTCGGGACATTGTCCCGTCCTACGGATATGACGATTGACGATCTTGGGAGGGGCATTACCCCTTGCTCCAAGCGCTGCGAAATTACGGCAGCGGCAATCTCAAAACAAAGGCATTATCTCTCGGCCTTTGTCGAGCTTACCGATAGGGTCAAATCCAGCGGACCCCGTGGGCACAGAATTTAAAATTGAAGGAGCCCATTGGCCTCGGGCTGGACCGTTGCCGCAGGCTGGTCCGCCTTGGCCCCTGAAAAGTGGTAAACTCTCTGGTAACCATCGGGAGGTTAAACCATGGACGCAACGACCATCTTCAAAGGGGTGTTCTTCGTCGGCCTGATGGCGGGGGGCCTGGTGCGCAAAACCTACGCCCGGCGCTACAGGCAGCTCACCGTCGCCCAGGCCCGCAAGGAAAGTCCACTGGTGGTCCTGTTCATGGCCCTGTGGGGCGTGGCCGGCGTGCTGGGACTGGTATACGTGTTCAGCCCCTGGTTATCCTTCGCCGACTATGCCCTGCCCATCTGGACCGGGTGGCTCGGGGGGGTGGTCTTTGCCGCCGGAGTGTGGCTGCTGTGGCGGTCCCATGCTGACCTGGGGCGCAACTGGACTAGCACGCTGCAGATCATGGAGGGGCACACCCTGGTGACCGGCGGGGTATACCGTCGCCTGCGGCACCCCATGTACGCTGCCCACCTGTGGTGGTCCCTGGGGCAGCTGCTCCTGCTGCCCAACTGGCTCGCCGGTCCCGGCGCGCTGGTGGCCTTCCTGCCGCTGTACTTTCTCCGGTTTCCCAGGGAAGAGGCCCAGCTGCTGGACCGGTTCGGTGACGACTACCGGGCCTACATGTCGCGCACGGGTCGAATGCTGCCCAAGCGGGTGGGCAGGTCAGTTCCCTAACGGAGGCTGAATTCACCCACGACATCTGCCCCGGCACGGGCTGCCCGGTCGAGCGAATGGTTAGCTGCTGATGCTTTGTTCACGTTCAAGAACCCAGCACCTTTGATTGTTTGTAAAACCAAGTTTTTCATAATATGAATTGACGGCTGGAGCAGCAATTAATATGAGTTTGCATTTGGGACCTAATTGCTCTTGAGTCATAACCTGTAGTTTTCTACCAATACCACCCCTTTGATATTTTTTATCAACGGCAAGATCAGAAAGATAGCATGCATAATGGAAGTCTGTCATTGATCGAGCGATACCTACGAGTCTTTCTCCATCCCAGGCTGTAACCATAAGATTGCCGTTTTCAATCATACCCTCCATGCACGCACGGTCTTCAATGGGCCTTCGTTCTCCAAGGGTAGATGCACGCAATAAATCAATGAATTGATCTGCTGATACCGTTGTATTTATTTTATATTCAATGCTCATGATTTCTTTTGGCGGCCTAACGACTAGTTATGAAGAAACACTCCCGGCGGCCACAACCTGATATTGTGTTTGTACCCCTGCCGGAATCTAATTCCCGCTGCCGATTAATCCAATAATACGCTGTGATCTAATGACTTGGTTGCCTGTGCATTTTCCTTGGTGTCTTGTCGAAGCAGGCATGCGCCTGACCACCCTGCTCCCTCCCGCCCCAACGATAGTCTTGCACCCCCGCCGCCCCATGCCTTAGGTTCCACTTGAGCGCCGCTCAACCGAACGGGGCCTCATAGGTCATCAACGGGGTTAAAAAAGGAGTTGGGTCATGGCCGATAGCGTCTACAAAGTCATCGAGTTGGTGGGCACCAGTCGTGTGTCCTGGGAGGAAGCGACCCAAAATGCGGTAGCCACCGCCGCGAAAAGTCTGCACAACCTGCGCGTCGCTGAGATTAAGAAGCTGGATGTAAAAATTGAGGATGGATCGGTGGTGGCCTACCGGGCCCGAGTGGAGTTGTCCTTCAAATACAAGACCGATGACGCTTAGCCTCGCCTGATGGCCGGTATGGGGTTGCCCCTGGAGCATGCAGGTTCAAAACGATCACTCCCGCCGGTGTAGCTGATGGCGCGCTTCGTCCACGCGGGGCAGGACAAACGGAAGTTTATCCGCCAGATGTTCGGGGAAATCGTCCCCCGTTACGATTTTCTCAACCGGCTGCTCTCCGGCGGCCGGGACGTGGCCTGGCGCAGGCGCCTGGCAGCAGTCGTTGGCCTGCAACCCGCCGAGCGCCTGTTGGATCTGGCCTGTGGCACCGGCGATGTTGCCCTGCAGGTCTGGCGGCGCCGGCCCGGTGCCCGGATCGTGGGCGCCGATCCCATCCCTGGCATGTTGGATCGGGCTCTGGCCAAACTTCCAGCCCTCATGCCGGTCTGCTGCGAAAGCGAAGCGCTGCCCTTTCCCGATGGCGTCTTTCAGGCCGTCACCATAGCCTTTGGCGTGCGCAATTTCAGCTCTCTTCAGCAGGGGTTAGAGGAAGTTCACCGTGTGCTGGCCAGCGGAGGCCGACTGGGTATCCTGGAATTCGCCATGCCTGAAAAGGGGCGGCTCAGTTGGTTCTACCGATGGTATCTCACCAAGGTGCTCCCCCGCCTGGGGGCTCTGTTCAGCCGGGGCTATGCTTACCAGTACCTGCCCGAGTCCATCTCCCACTTTCCCGCTCCAGGCGACTTCGCCGACCTGCTCGCCGGTATCGGCTTTGACCGCGTGGACACCGCCCCGTTCATGAACGGGGCGGTGTGGATTTACTGCGCCCATAAAGCGTAGGTCTCGGGGAACAAACGACTGATCTTAATCCACTGGCCCTTCCGGCAGGATCATCCACGCCACCAGGTAGGTAATCACCACAGGGACAATCTGGGTCAGCAGGGCCACAAACACCAGACCGATACGGATCAAATTGGCGTCAACATGGTAGACTTCACCCAGACCACCGCAGATACCGGCGATTTTCTGCTCCGTCCGTGATCGATAAATTTTTCCCATGTTATTTCCTATAGCGAACGGCCCGCGCCAATTTGCCGTGAGATCGCCCGCGATCCCCTAGCCGCGGAAGTTTAATCATGGTTGGCTCGAAATTCCACCCATACCCAACGGTATGGGCCGATGGTACCCGGCTGGAATTAACCAGGTCTGTAAGCTCGACCGGCGCCGTGAAAACCTTACCTATTGGGGACGCTCCAAGTCATAAATTCAACCCGTGGCCACCATGACAAGGCAGCTGTTTTGCCCCACCAGGAGAGGAGATCGACGCCTATGCTGAAGCGGAAACTTGGACAGACCGATCTTAGATTGACCGTCATCGGCTTTGGCGCCTGGGCCATTGGCGGCGGTGATTACGCATTTGGCTGGGGCCCCCAGGACGATAAGGATTCCATCAAAGCCATCCATGAGGCCCTCGATGCAGGGGTGAACTGGATCGATACGGCTCCAATCTACGGCCTGGGGCGTTCGGAGGAGGTGGTGGGCAAGGCTCTCAAGGGCATTCGCCAGGAGGTGATCCTGGCCACCAAGTGCGGGATCGTCTGGGATGATAACCGCACTATCAGCCGCAACCTCAAGGCCGACAGCATTCGCCGGGAGGTGGAAGTCAGCCTGCGGCGCCTGCAGACCGACTACATCGACCTCTACCAGATGCACTGGCCCGATCCGGACGAGGGGATTGAAGAGACCTGGGGTGAGATGGTCAAACTGGTGGATGAGGGGAAGGCGCGGCATATCGCCGTCTGCAACTTCAATGTCGAGCAGTTGGACCGCATTGGGACGATCCACCCGGTGGCATCCCTGCAGCCACCCTACAACATGTTCCGGCGCGAGATCGAAGCGGAAATCCTCCCATACTGCAAAAAGCACAAGATTGGCGTAGTGGCTTACAGTCCCATGCAAAACGGCCTGCTCACCGGGAAATTCACCCGGGAACGCATCAAGGACCTGCCCGATGATGACTTCCGCAAGACGCTGAACGAGCAGTTCCAGTCTCCCCGGCTGGATGCCAATCTGAAGGTGGTGGACGGCTTAAGGCCCGTTGCCCGGCGCCTGGACCATACCCTGGCCCAACTGGCCCTGGCCTGGGTCCTGCGAAAACGGGTGGTCACCAGCGCCATCACCGGCACCCGCAAACCGGGGCAGATCCAGGAAACGGCAGGAACCTCCGGCTGGGTCCTGGATGAGTGGACCCATCAGCAGATCGAGGCCCTGTTGAACAAGCGGGACGAGGAGTTGGCGGGAGTTGACAGCTGACCAACCGGCCCTGAGGTGACGCCTGTCATCGCGCCCCCCGGCGGCTCTAACCCCACACTGCCAGGAGCGCCCCCATGGCCATGAGCCCCACCAGGTGGTAACCGCTGTTGATCAGGTGGACCTTGAGGGGCCGCTTGTGAACCACGAACATATCCCTTAAATAGATCGCCATCACCCCGCCCCACAGCAAAAACCCCGTCGCTGCGCCGGTGGCTACGGCGTGGGCCTCCAGGTAGTGGACCATGTGGGCGAGAACATAGGCGGCCAACAAGGTGGCGATCTGGCGAATACGCACGATCTGCAGCATGGCGCGCCGGGCCACGGGATCGACATCGGGGGCGAGGCCCAAGGCGTTCATCCACGGCCGGCCCAAAAATTTGCGCGAGTACCAGAGGAGGCCCATCGCGAACTCGAGGACGGCGGCCAGCACGATGGCCGGGGGACTGACGCCCGGTGCCACGGTCAGGCCATCAGGGGTTCGGGGACGGACTGATGGACTAGCTCCATAGGGCCAGGAGGGCTCCCATGATGAGCAGTCCGGCCAGCTGGTAGCCGGTATTGAGGTAGTATAAAGTTGGGTGCCGCCCCTCGAACAAAACCGTCGCCAGATTGGACGTGACCACAAAGCCTAGCCACACCCAGAAGCCGGCCTGCAGACCGGTGACGATGGTATCGGCTCCGGCATAGTCGACGATATGGGCCAGTACGAAGGCTGTTACCAGGGCGGAGAGGAAGGCCAGCCCGTAGGCCCGGGCCGGGTTGAATCCCTCCATGAGTTCTTCCTGGGTCTTGCCCACGGCGGCCATGAATGGCTTCCCGAATAAAATGGAGTACCACAGGGTCCCCAGGGCGAATTGAACGATGGCAGCCACCAGGACGGCCAGGTAGTTGATGTCCGGCTGTAGCATGATGTTCCCCTTTCCTATCGCAGTTGATGCGCCAATGTACGGAAAAGCCGCGAACGACTCAATGGCACGGCTGGGGCGGTGATCATTAAGTAGCAGCCCTAGAGTGGGAACACCAGGGTCAACCGCCGCTGGGACGCACTGACTCTCACCGCTGACTGTTCCCCCAGTGGCTGGGCAGCGATGGCGAATCCCCGCACCAATCCTACGCCCAGCCCGGCGCCGGCCACCACGTCAGACAGATAGTGGCCGTTGTCGTGGATGCGGCTGAGACCGGTGACGGCGGCCAGGGCGTAGAAGACCGCTCCGGGTCCATTGCCGTAGAGGGTCCGCACGACCTCGGCAATCGCGAAGGTGGCGGACGCGTGACCCGAAGGGAATGAGTGCCCGTAGGGAAAGGACGTTCGGGCGGTCTTGTCCGGCCGGGGACGACCGATGACCACCTTGATGATCTCGGTGGTGATGCCGACCACCGCCAGACTGGTGAAGGCAAATTCCAGGCGACGGCCCCTCTCGGCCCGAGGCGCTCCCCTTATGGCATCGACCACGAAAATACCGGGCAGGATACCGATCTCCGACCAGCCGCCGCCCCATTGGTAGGCGACCCTTGCCAACGATTCCGGCATCAGCCCCCGGTCGGTCGCAAACTGCTTGACGGCTTGATCGAGGGGTAGGGCAGCCAGCACACCCAGGGCGGTGGCCGCCCAGTAAGCCCGCAGCTGGGGCGACTGAACGGTAGCCTTCAGGCCGTGGGCCACGCGCCTGGGACAGGATTCGGCCTGCGCTTCCTGGCCGGTGGCGAGGTTAAGACACAGGATCAGTATGGGGAGCCATTTGATCGTTGACATCGGTCGAATTTCGTACGCCGTCAGGGGTGGCACCACAACTTATTGCCGGGCCCTAATGGCGGACGTTCCCGCTTGAGTCAGGGGGGGCATTGAAGTGGAACTGCACCCGAATAAAGAAGCTCAAATCGAAGGAGGCCCCCAGGGGGTGGTAGCGAAAAGGCCGATTCCCCACGTTCCGAAACAGCAGGGTACCCTTCAGTTGCCGGTGCCAGAACCATTTTTGCACCTGGAGGTCCAGAATGGTTGAACTCCCCACCCGTGATGTGTCGTCCACCGGGGCGTTCGGCGGCGCCAGGTAGAATGGTCCGTCAATACCCCGGTATTCGACCCACTCCGCTGAGGACACATAGCTGACCATGGCCCACAGCGAAAAGTTCTCCACCGGCAACCAGGACAGCCGATAGCGGGCCGTGTGCCGGGGAACCGATTGCCAGGCCTGTTTAAAGGGCTCACTGCCGGTGCCTACGGTGTGAAGGCCATAGAACAGAGACTGGCTCAGCCGGGGACGGGGACGATGGGTGAGCGTCACATGTCCGCCCCAGACTTGGCCGCCTTCGTTGGGGAAGACCTGGGCGGCCGAAATGAAGCTGCTGTCCTGGGCGTTGAAGGTCAGGGAGGATTGCGCGAGGTAACTATCGCTAAACGATCGGTAATACCCGGAGGCGGCCAGTTGGACCCTGGCGCGCCGGTCCGTTTGCCAGCTGAGGTCCACCGTCCGCTGCCGGCTGGCCGTCAGCTGCCCGGTGATGGTGTAGTCGACGCCAAAGTCACCCAGGGCATCGTATCCGCGCTCAGCCCAGTACCACAGGCTGGGATCTTCCTCGACAAGCCGCTCTGCGTAGGCCAGGTGAACGATGACGATGTGGCCGGAGTCGAGCCGCCACCGGTTTTGCAGCGCGGTTTTCACGCCCACCCGCCCTTGGGAGGTGGACAGCTGGGCACTGAGCACCTGGTCGAGGGCCTCCGACCAGCGAACGTCCAGCGCGCTGGTGAGTTTCCCGATGGTGAAGCCATCCTCGGTGAGCGGGTAACGGGTGCCCAGCCGGTAGCGGTCAACGCCGATCCCAACGGATCCCTGCCCCCAAGTCGTTTGACGGGTGATATCCAGGCCGGCGTAAATATTCTGCAGGCGCCAGTCAAATTCCCAGTCCGCGACGTTCGGATATTTGTCGAGGCTGCTTTGTGAGGTTTTAAGCCGATAGGTGAGGGCCGTATTCCCGGAGATGCGCACGGTGCCGTTGATGCCTATATGGGGAAGGGCGTTGCGCACCGGAATTTCCCTGGCGATGGGCGTGAAAAAGAAAAAATATTTTGGCGAATAGGCATAGCTGGCCATGAATTCATGCCGGCCCCGGGGTGTCTCGATGCCCAGCTGCAACCGCGGCGAGAGGCTCTGATGCAGCCCCGGCCAACCGCCAAAGGCCGTCGAGATGCGCTCCAGCATGGCCGGGTCGGAGAACGGGTGCTGCTGGACGGTGAGGCCCGCCCGGGCATACCAGTGGCGGGAGGCGAACGTCATCACGAGGGAACCGTCATTGGCCAGCCGATCTACATTGGTCGTGGCATAGGAGGTAAAGCGGTAGGGCCCGGCGTCGCCGGTCTCATTCCCCAGGAGCAGGGTCCCCTGGAACGAGAGGCCCTGGGTGGGCCGGACGGTGTGAATGTGAATGAGGCCGCCATCGGCAAACTCGCCCTGATGGAGTTGGGGCTGGTGGAAAACTTCAACGGAGTCGATTTCGTCCAGGTCCACGGGCAGCAGGTTGAGGTTGATGGTGTCGAAGGTCCGGAGATCGATTCGTTGCCCGTCAAGCAGGACGATCCAGTTTTGCCTTTGAAAAGGGGTTAAGCCGTTGGGACTGGCCCGCCAGGTGAGTCCGTCGGTAGAACTCAGGCGCCATTCGTCCACCAACAACAGCAGCTCGCCGATGCGGGTCATCCCGGAGCGCTGGATCATATCGGCCGTCAGGACGCGCCCGTCACCGGCGGCCCACCCAACTGCCGGCAGGAACGCGCCCAGCAAAAAGGCGATGGCGAGGAGACGGGGCCTCATTCGAGAAAAATCCGCAACCAGTCCGGAGTGTCAAGCAGGTAACTGGCCCCGGCGGAAAGAAACGCCAACCGGATGGGTCTGGCGGTGAACATCACCTGATAGCGGCTGGAAAGGTTAACCGCCCAACGGTCCCGGATAAGATAGCTCAGGCCCAGGTCAAGGCTGGCGGCCAGTTCACTTTCATGCTTCGAATATCCCTCGGCCAGTTCGAAGATCATGAGATTACTCCCGATGGCAAAACCGGTGAGTAAGGCGAGTGGACCAGGCAATGACAGCCGGTAGCCCCATCCCAGATAGATGAAAATACTTTCGAACTCGGAGAAGCCGGGCTGCCGGGCTGCATAGGAGAACAGCTGAACGCCGGCCTGCACCTCACCGAAGTAAAAGGGGGTGCCAAGGTAGCCTTTCATCCCCGTACCGGGCCGCCAGAACGTGTGAAAATTGTTCCGGTTGGTATTGACCACCCCTTCCAACCCGGCTTCGAGGGTCGTAAAGGGGGGCGGCGTCTGGGCACGCAGGGGGAACAGGTTGCCAGTTAGGATCAAGCCGGCTAAAAACAGGGCTTTGAGCAGAGCGGGCATGACCGGAAGTTGTCGCCCGGCAGGGGCCAATGCGACTAGAATCCGCGCATAAATAAAAAGGCCTCCCTTAGCATGAAGGGAGGCCTGATCGCAGGGCAGCGTCGCTCTTGCGCGCCGGTTATTTCACGAGGATCTTCGTGTTCTCCGGCTCGACAGGCGTGACCTTCTTCAACGTGATTGAGAGGATGCCGCTGGCATATTTGGCCGTGACCTCCTGTTCATCGACGTCGGCGGGCAGCGAGAATGACCGGCTGAATTTACCGCGGCGCAGCTCGGTCGTATGGACGGTTTCATCTTCACCGGCCTGGCGCTCATCGCCCTCACCACTGATGGTCAGCACCCCGTCGTGCAGGGTGACGTCGATGTCCTTCTTGTTGAGGCCGGGCAGGGCCGCTTCAAAGACGAACTGGTCCTTGGTTTCACGAATATCGAACGCCGGTGACCAGTCCCGGTCCACCTGGGGAGCCGAGAAAAACGGCCGCAACCACAGCTGGTTAAACAGGCCGTTCATGTCGTCGTAGAGACTTAGAGCCGGTCGTCTGCGAGCGTATTTTACGAGTGTCATGATCTTTCCTCCTTTAATTTTGCTAACGGCCTGGCCTCACCGGGCCAAGCATCCACATTCGCCAGTAATGATCACAAGGAACGTGCCAGATCGGGAACACCGCCATAATGACCGGGGAGCAGAAACAATGGCCGAACCGTACTGACATAATAGCAGTATATGGCGGTCGTTGTGTCAGCCCCAAGCTGCGTCCCCGCGGCGCACCTGAAGGCCATCCATGCCCATGGACCTAGCGGCCCAAAAGCGCTCCCTGACCATTATCTGGATCACCATCTTCATCGACCTGATGGGGGTGACCCTGATCATCCCCTATATCAACGATTTTGTGGAGGAGCTGGGGGGTGACGAGCAGGTGGTGGGGCTGCTCCTGGCCAGCTACGCCACCATGCAACTGATCTTTGCCCCCCTGTGGGGCCGCATCAGCGACCGCATCGGCCGTCGCCCGGTGATCATCATCGGTCTGGCGACCTCGGCGGTGGCCTTTACGATCTTCGGCATGGCCAGCCAGCTGTGGCTCCTGTTCGCGTCGCGCTCCCTGGCCGGTTTCGCCAACGCCAATATCTCCACCGCCCAGGCCTATGTGGCCGACATCACCCCTCCCGCCGAACGGGCCGGACGAATGGGTCTGGTGGGCGCCGCCTTCAGCCTGGGGTTCATCATCGGTTTTCCTATAGGCGGAATCCTCTCAACAGCCTTCGGCAACCGGGCGCCGGCCCTGTTCGCCGCGGCCATATCCCTCATCAACTGTCTGGCGGCGCTGTTTATCCTCCCCGAATCCTATCCCAAAGCGGCCCGGCAGGTCCACCTCAAGGAAACCTCCGCCAACCCTCTGGAGGTGTTCAGGGCGACCATCCGCAACCTCGCCCGATTCTGGCGGCGCAAGGCCCTCTCCCGGGTCCTCACCGCCTTCCTGCTCTTTAGCATGGCCTTCAGCATCATTCACGTCACTTTCATCGAGTATAGCCGGGATATCCTCCACCTGTCGCCCCAGGACCGGGGCTTTGTCTTCATGTTCATCGGCGTAGTTGGCGCCATCACCCAGGCCACGGTGATCAAGCGGCTGGTGCGGGCGGTGGGCGAGGACCGGGTCATCGAGCTGGGGCTGCTGATCCTGGCGGTGGGACTGGGCTCCATCCCTTTCCTGCGGACCAACGCCCTGCTCTACGTCGGGGCCTTTTTCATCGCCCTGGGCAACAGCCTGGTGACCCCGGCGGTGACGGCAGTCATCTCCATGCGGTCGGCGGACCATGAACAGGGGACCGCCATGGGGGTCACCCAGAGCCTGGGCAGCCTGGGGCGCATCATCGGGCCGCCCTACGGCGGCATCACCTACGCCCAGATCAATTTCTACTTTCCCTTTATCTCAGCGGCGGGCATTGCTTTGGGAGCCCTGGGGATCTATGCGCGGCGGGGGAAGAGTAGCAGTGGCAGTAGCAGTGGGCAGCGGCAGTCAGCGGGGAGGGAGAAGCTTAGCCACCAAGGGTGAAAAGTTGTCAGCTGTCAGCGATCAGCCGTTAGCAATTAGCGATGAGCCGCTAGGGTTTGGCGATTGGCCTGCTGGTGTTTACATTTGGGGCAAGGAATGCAAGCCAGCCATGGCGGCTTCCGACACTTAGTCAACCACCTGCGAGGAACATCATGAAAAATCTTACCAAGCTCCTAACCGCTACGGTCCTTATCGCTCTCACGGTTGGTCTTTTCTCAAAGACCTCCTTCGCGCAAGAAACGCAAGACGCAACTGTGGCCGCTCCGGACCACTACACAATCGAATTTGAAAACGATCAGGTGCGCGTGGTGCGCATCAAATATGGCCCGCACGAGAAGTCCGTCATGCATACCCATCCAGCGGGCGTATATGTATTTCTTACGGACGGTGAAGCTAGGTTCGCCATGCCGGATGGAACAACGCAGGAATCGAGTTGGGATGCTAAAGAGGTAAGCTGGGATTCTGGCACAATTCACCTTCCAGAGAACACAAGCGATGAACCTTTCGAGATTCTCTTGATCGAGTTGAAAGAAGCTAAAGGAAAGAATTCAAAGAACTAACGAGCGGTGGCCTAACAATTCGCTCAAGCCCGACAGTGCGCACGGTTCTGGATCGATAATACTTTTGCCGGCCCGCTCAGCTCCCGGCCGTTAGCTGCGCGACGTCATTGCGAGGTGCCCTGGCAGCGGCCCGCTGCCCTCTTACGCAGGGTCAGTGCATTCAACCTCCCCTTCCACCTCAGCCCTGGTATTATAACTTCAGGACGTTTCACTTACGAGCACCTATACGTATGCAACGGTGAGATGTAGCGACCGCGTTTGGGAAGGACTTGAGCTGCTCCTGCTAAGGTGGTCTCGGCTAGCGGTATACATCCCGCCGATGGCCGATTTTAACCACCCTTACCGTACGTTGGGCATCGTCGATGGCGTACAGCACGCGGTAGCTGCCCTGACGGATGCGGTAGCGTTCCTGGCCGGAGAGTTTTTCACAGCCGTGGGGACGGGGATCGGAAGCAAGTTCTTGGATGTTGGCCGCGAGACGCCGGCACTCTTTCGCGGGCAGGTTTTCAAGCTCCTTAGCCGCAGAGGGCTTGATAAGGAGCTTATAGTTTGCCACGCCGCTTCAGATCCTTGAGTACCTCCTCGAAGGCCAGATCAGGTTCGTGGACTCGGGTATCGAAGGCTTCCAGGTCTTCCGCGTCTTCTGCCAGGCTCTGGCGTACAGCGTCACCAACCAGGCCGGAAACGCTGCAGTGAGTCTCAATGGCCTTGATCTTAAGGGTTTTAAGCAGGCTTGGATCGAAATAAACTGTGGCGCGTGTGTTCTTACTCATGCCGCAAACTTAACGCCTTAGCGCTATAACGTCAAGACGTTTCGCTCGCTGTGTTTCGCTAACCGCGATTCACTCTTCCCTCGGCCTCACGACGTTCGGCAGGGCCGAGGCCCCTCTCCTGAAGGAGAGGGAACTCACGAAGTATAAACTGGTTACATTGGTTACATACTGACCGGTCGTTCCACCACAAACACGGCAAACGGCCAGAGCGGCATGCCGATCAACTTATCCAGCACCACCCTGGCGCCGGCCTGCCTCAAAGCCGGCAGGACCGAAACAGCCCGACAGCCTAGCGAGAGCATGGGAAAACGCCAGACCACCTTTTCCACCCCACCGGCCAACCAGCGAATGAAGGGCTGCCGCGGCTCCGCGGAATGGGCCAGTCCCAGTCGTCCACCGGGCCGCACCAGGCGATAGAGTCCCAACACCCCTTTCACCGGATCGACTAGGGGACACGCGCTATAGGTCGAAAGGACCACGTCAAAACTGCCCTCGTCAAACGGCAGCTGCAGCAGGTCGCCCGTGTGGAACTCGAGCCGGTCCATTAAGCCCCGCTCTCCGGCCTTCTGCCTGGCCCGGTTCAGCATGGGCTCGCTCAGGTCAAACAGCACCACTTTTCCGTCGGGACCAACCTTTTCCGCCGCCAATAGGGCCGTGCTCCCGGTGCCGGCGCCCGCATCCAGGACCCGGTCCCCCCGTTGGACGGCCTCGTCGACAACCATCCGCCGCCCGCGCTCATCGGACCGGACCGTGAAGATGGCATGCTGGAGGTCGTACCGTTTGGCCGTACGGTCGTAAACCGTTTGGAGAATGTTTTTATCCAGAGCTTCCCGCATAAAATGGGTCCACCTGATGTGCACGTTGTAGGATCACAGCCTCCCCCGAGGCTGCCCGACCGAATCTATGGACGGCACCACCGCTTTACAATGGATTCGGGCTGGTCCGCTCATGACGGCCCGGGTGACCATGGCCCCCTCAGCTTCGGGGACCGTCCCATGTCCCCAGGCATGGGGGCGAGGCCACCGTAACTTCCCCCATGACCCTCACCTGCACCGCCTGCGAAAGCGCCCATTCACCCCACCAGGTCCAGACCGTCTGCTTAAGGTGTGGCCAGCCCCTGAGGGCCGACTATTTCTTCTCCCCGGAACAGTTCTCGGTGGACGATCTGGAAGATCATCCCTCACTGTGGCGCTATGGGCCGTTCCTGCCCGCCATACCGCCGGACCTGCGAATTTCCATTGGCGAGGGCCACACCCCCCTTTTGAGGCGCAAAATTGCCGGGCGGGACATCACCCTCAAGGACGAGACCGCCAACCCCACCGGCTCCTTCAAGGATCGCGGGATGTGCCTGGCCCTTTCCATGGCCCGGGCGTTGGGCATCAAGCGGGTGGCGTTGCCCTCGGCCGGAAACGCCGGTGTAGCGGCCGCCACCTACGCCATGGCCGGTGGGTTGGTCTGCCGGGTCTACCTGCCCACGACCATTCCCGAAGCCTTCGTTCAGGAGATCCGCGACACCGGTGCGGAGCTGGTCCTGACCGGTAAAACAATCGCCGAGGCCGGGGCTGCCATGTCCCGCGACCTCGATTCGGACTGGTTCAACCTTTCCACCTTTCACGAGCCCTATCGCGTGGAGGGCAAAAAGACCCTGGGGCTGGAAATCGCCGAGCAGCTTGAGTGGGAATTCCCCGATGTGGTGGTCTACCCCACCGGCGGTGGCACCGGCCTCATCGGCATCTGGAAAGCCTTCCAGGAGCTGCGCAGCCTCACCTGGGTCCGTAAGCCGCTACCTCGCCTAGTTGCCGTACAGACCGAGGGTTGCGCCCCGGTGGTCAAAGCGTTCCTTGAAGGGCGGTCCGCTACTGAACCGTGGATCAAACCCGCCACCGGCGCCCTGGGACTGAACGTACCCGCCCCCCTGGCCGGCCCCTGGATGTTGTCCGTGCTGCGAGAAAGCCGGGGAACGGCGCTGACCGTGCCCGACGAGGAGATCTCCCCTGCCCAGGCGAAACTCGCAGAAATCACCCGTCTGCCCGTTGGCCCGGAAGCGGCGGTGGCCTGGCGGGGCGTCGAGCGGCTCATCGACCAGGGGTGGATCAAGGAGCATGAGCGGGTGGTGGTGATCATCACCGGCGATGACCGCAGGTACGCTGACGAAATGTGATATTTATCATATGCCGAGGCCCCGCCGCTGATTAGTTTGCCTGGTCAAGTGAGATTTTCATTGGCCGGCAAACAACATCCCGCAGAAAGGGGCATACACGGCATGAAAAAAATCAGTTGGTATCTTCTCATGGCGAGCCTCCTGATCGGCGGCACCGCCTGTCAAGGCACCGAGTCAAAATACACCACCATCGATGAGGTTGTCGCCGCTTTCAACGCCGCCGGATTCAGCGGCGGCCTGGCCCGGCCTGAAAACCTGAATGAGGTGCTGGGACTCTATTCCGGAGTCGTGGAGGATGGACGGGCCGTTGACTTTGCCCTCTTCGACAACGAGAGACATCCCTGCGGACTGATTCAGTTCGATTCGGCCCAATCAGCCGCCCGGTACTGGCGCCACCCGTTCGTCCAAAACGCTACCCATTTCAGGGCCACCCGCCAGTCGGTCACCCGGTCGGGACCGTTCATTCTTTTCTTCGAACGGACGTTCAACATCAGCACTGAGCTCATCGCCGTTTTCAGCCGGTAACCCCTGAGGCCGCGGTGCGTCAGCCAGGCCGT
>CAZJBG010000014.1:0-13385 GCA_964543925.1 uncultured bacterium | reverse complement strand
ATTAAGCTGCGGGTTTTCTAGCCGGGGAAGGCCAGCGCGTCGTGGTGGTGGCTACCGGCGATGACCGGCGCTACGGCTGAGGCCGCTCCCCAAACAGGGCCCGGCCGATGCGTACGTGGGTGGCCCCCTCCTCCACCGCCAGTTCGAAATCGCCGGACATGCCCATGGACAGGTCGGTGCAGGTGGGGAACCGGCTCTGTAGGTCATCACGGATATGGCGGGCCGTGGCGAAGCAGTCCCGCAGGCGTTGCTCGTCGGTAGTGAGGGGCGCGATGGTCATGACCCCGGCCACGCGTATGTGATCCACGTCACGAATCCCAAGTATTACTTTAGGTAATTCGTCCGGGTCAAGGCCAAACTTGGCCGGGTCGTTCCCGGCGTTCACCTGGAGGTAGACCGGAAGCACTTTCCCGGCCTCGGCGGCGATGCTGTCCAGACGCCGAAGGAGCTTCAGCGAGTCCACCGACTCGATGAGGTCGAACAGTTCTACCGCCGGTTTGGCTTTGTTGGACTGCAGGTGGCCGATAAGATGCACCTGGCACTGATCGCGGTAGGGGAAACGCGGCAGTTTCGTCACCGCCTCCTGGACCCGGTTTTCCCCGAAGGTCCGCAGTCCGCCGGCATAGGCGGAGGTCATGGCTTCGACGGGGAAGGCCTTGGTTACCGCCACCAGGGTGACTTCCGCGGCGGCGTGTTCACCCCGCGCCTGGGCGGCGGCGATGCGGGTCTGGACGTCGGTCAGGACCTGGGGATTTAGGGTACCTGCAGTCTTGGCGGCCGTAACCATGCCCCTAATTTAAGGGGAGGACGAGCGGCAAAACGGCTTCGGGTGACGGTCCAGCTTCAATCTCTACTTGAAGTCCCTTGCGCCGCCAGCGCGCCTTTTGCAGCGGGACCGGGCAAACGGGTTTCGCTGGTCGCCGCCAGCGCGAGAGCCCCAAAAGCAGTCCACATTGGAGGGCATTCAAAGGAGCCGGTTGTCCTATATGGCTGTAACCTGGGCCACACGATTGGCCCTCAGGGCCCGGTCGGACTCAGTAAAAAGGGCGCCCGCCTGATGGGAGCGCCCTTAACGAGTGAAAGACGTGGCGGATGTTGTTACTTTCTAAGGCTGCCCGTTAGTCTCCGGTGTGCTTCCCGTGCCATCCTCCTCCTCATCGTCCTCCTCCTCCACGATCCGGGAGATGGATGAGATTCTGGCCCCCTCATCCAGGCGGATGACCCGCACCCCCTGGGTATTGCGGCCGATGGTTCGGATATCCATGACCGGCAGGCGGATCATCACCCCGCCGTCGGTGATGATCATCAGGTCATCGCTGTCCACCACCTCCAGCATGGCCATCAGGTGGCCCACCTTCTCGGTGGTCTTCAGGGTAATGAGACCTTTGCCACCACGATGTTGGGTGCGGTATTGCAGCACATCCGTACGTTTGCCATAGCCATTTTCCGTCACAACCAGCACCGTCCCCTCCCGGCGCACGATCATCATCCCCACCACATAGTCGTCGCCGCTGGCCAGCTTGACCCCCCGTACGCCTCGGGTTTTGCGACCCATGGGCCGGGCGTCACTCTCGTGAAACCGAATCGACTTACCCCTGCGGGTGCCCATGATGATATCGTTGTCCCCATTTGAGATCTTCGCCTCGATGAGTTCGTCCCCTTCCTGGATGTCGATGGCGTAGATGCCGCCCTTCCGGGGATGGCTGTAGGCGCTGAGGGAGGTCCGTTTCACCAATCCCTGCCGCGTGGCCATCACCACGTAATGGTCCTCGGGGAAATCGCGTACCGCCACAAAAGCCTGGACCTTTTCCCCGGTTTCGCAGCCGATGAGATTGACGATGGCCCGGCCCCGGGAGAGGCGTCCAGCCGGGGGAATCTCGTGGACCTTGAGCCAATAACATTTACCCTGATCGGTGAAAAAGAGGATATAGGCGTGGCTGGTGGCAATGAACAGGTGCTCCACGAAGTCGTCTTCCCGGGTGGTGGCCCCCTGCATGCCCCGGCCGCCGCGCCGCTGACGCCGCCACTGGCTGCTGGCCGACCGCTTGATGAAGCCGTTATGGCTCACCGTAATCACCATATCCTCATCGGCAATCATGTCCTCAACGGAGAAATCGCCGGCGGCGGGAATGATCTCCGTCCGGCGCTCATCGCCGTAACGTGCCTGGATTTCCAGCAGCTCGTCCTTGATGATCCCCATGCGGCGACCCTTATCGTCCAGGATGTCCTGTAAGTCCTTGATAAGCGCCGTGGTCTCTTTGTATTCGGCGATCACCTTATCCACCTCCAGGGAGGTGAGGCGCTGGAGCCGCATGTCCAGGATGGCCTTGGCTTGGCGGTCCGAGAACTTAAACTTCTTCTTTAACTCCCGGTTGGCCGACTCCGGGTCGGCCGAGCCACGGATGATGGCGATGACTTCATCAATATTTTCAAGGGCGATTTTCAGCCCTTCAAGAATATGGGCCCGCTCCTCGGCCTGCCTGAGCTCAAACTTTGTGCGGCGCACCACCACCTGGTGCCGGAAATCGACGAAGTGGGTCAGCATTTCCTTGAGGTTGAGCACCTTCGGCTCGCCGTTGACCAGGGCCAGGAGGATAATGCCGTAGGTATCTTGCAACTGAGTGTGCTTGTAGAGATTGTTCAGCACCACTTCCGGTATGGCGTCCCGCTTCACTTCGATGACCATCCGGATGCCGTCCTTGTCCGATTCGTCCCGCACGTCGCTGATGCCTTCGAGCTTCTTGTTGCGCACCAGATCGGCTATCCGCTCGATAATTAGCGACTTGTTGGTCTGGTAGGGGATCTCGGTAATGACGATCTGTTCGCGGCCGTTACGGATCTCTTCCATGGTGGCCCGGGCCCGGACGATCACCCGGCCCCGCCCTTCCCGGTAGGCCTGGGTGAAGCCTTCCGAACCGAGGATATAGGCCCCGGTGGGAAAGTCCGGTCCCGTGATATGGGTCATGAGCTCCTCGACGGAGATGCCGGGGCCGTCATACTGATCGATGAGGGCGATGAGCCCGCTGACCACTTCGTTCAAGTTGTGGGGCGGTATCTTGGTGGCCATGCCCACGGCAATGCCGTCGGAGCCGTTCACCAGCAGGGTGGGGACCATGGCCGGCAGCACCGATGGCTCCTGGAGCGAATCGTCAAAATTGGGCACGAAATCGACTGTATCCTTCTCCAGGTCATGGAGCAGCTCAGACGATATACGGGTCATCCGGGCTTCGGTGTACCGCATGGCCGCGGCGCTGTCCCCATCGATGGAGCCGAAATTGCCCTGGCCGTCGACCAGCGGGTAGCGCAGTGACCAGGGCTGGGCCATGCGCACGAGTGTATCGTACACCGAGGCGTCGCCGTGGGGGTGGTACTTACCCATGACGTCACCGACGATGCGGGCGCACTTTTTGTAGCCCCGGTTATAGGCCACGCCCAGATCCGACATGCCGTACAGTACCCGGCGATGAACCGGCTTCAGCCCGTCACGCACATCGGGCAGGGCCCGGCTGACGATAACCGACATGGAGTAGTTGAGGTACGACTCCGATATCTCGTCGACAATTTCTCTGGGTTCTGTTTTTCCTGGTGATATTTCCATGATATATCGCTAGCAAGTACCCTTTTGATCAGGATTTAAGTTCGATCCGGTCGGGGCTGGTGTAATGACAACCGGACGCCCCCCTTTTCGGACGCACGCGCACGTGATTCTCCCGGTGCCCCCTATACGTCAAGGAATGTCACGTACCTCGCATTGGCCTCGATAAACGCTCGTCGCGTCTCAACGTTATCGCCCATCAGCCGGGAAAAAATGGAATCGGCCTCGGCCGCATCTTCAACCTTCACTTGTAGGAGTGTCCGGGTCTCCGGATCCATCGTGGTGGACCAGAGCTGCTCCGGATTCATCTCACCCAGACCTTTGTACCGGGACACGTCGACCTTACCCTTGGCCCCCTCCTTTTTGAGGTGTTTAAGGACCCGGTCGCGCTCGGCATCGGTGAAGGCATAATGCTCTTTTTTCCCCTGAGTAATTCGGTAGAGGGGCGGCTGAGCGATATAAACATAGCCCTGGTGGATCAGCAGGGGCATTTTACGGTAGAGGAAGGTCAGCAGGAGGGTGCGAATATGGCTGCCGTCTGCATCGGCATCGGTCATGATGATGATCTTGTGATAGCGAAGATTATTGATATTGAAGTCTGAGCTGTTGCCGTTGCCGTTGGTTTCACTGAGGGTCTCTTCATCGCCGCCGTAGCCGGTGCCCAAAGCCGTGATAATCGCCTGGATTTCGGTGTTGTTGAGCAGCTTGTCCACTCGGGCTTTCTCGGCGTTGATGACTTTGCCCCGCAGGGGCAATATAGCCTGAAACCGGCGATCCCGTCCCTGCTTGGCCGATCCACCGGCCGAATCACCCTCAACCAGGTAGAGTTCACAGAATTCCGGGTCCTTGTTGGAGCAGTCGGCCAGTTTTCCGGGCAGGCTGGCCGAATCGAGTGCGCTTTTCCGGCGAATAAGATCCTTCGCTTTTCTGGCCGCCTCCCGTGACAGGGCCGACAGTTGCGCCTTGTCGATAATTTTACGGGCCACCGCGGGGTTCCGTTCAAAGTAGTCGGACAAACCCTCCATGATGAAGGAATCGCACACCCCCTTGATCTCACCATTGCCCAGCTTCGTTTTGGTCTGCCCCTCAAACTGGGGTTCGGCCACCTTCACCGACAGCACCGCCGTAAGCCCTTCCCTCACATCTTCGCCCGATAGGGAGAAGGGCTTTTTGGAGCCCTTCATGTTTTTAAAAAGGTTATTCTTGGCGGCATATTGATTGAGGGACCGGGTCAGGGCTGCCCGGAAACCCGCCAGATGCGTCCCGCCCTCAACAGTATTGATGGAGTTGACGAAGGTGAGGATATTCTCGTTATAGCCGTCATTGTACTGGAGCGACAGCTCGATGGGGGTGCCGTCCCGATCGCCTTCGATGTAGATCGGTTGGTTGATAATGGGGCTGCGGGTCAGGTCCATATGCTGCACAAATTCCGCCAGCCCCCCCTTGTAATGGTGAACTTCCTTCCGTCCCCCCGGCACGCCCTTATCAACGAGGGTAATTTCCAGCTGCTTATTAAGGTAGGCCAGTTCCCGGAGACGGTCATTGACCAGATCAAACTCGAATTTAAGGGAATTGAAGATCTCCCCATCGGGCATAAAGTGAACCAGAGTGCCGGTCTCTTTCGTTTTACCCGCGACTTTGATGGGGCTTTGAATCTCGCCACGCCGGTAATCCTGCTGGTGAATCTGCCCATCACGCTGGACGGTCACCTTGCACCACTCGGCAAGGGCGTTCACCACCGACACACCCACACCGTGGAGTCCACCCGAAACCTTATACGAGCCCTTGTCAAACTTGCCCCCGGCGTGGAGCATGGTCATGACCAGCTCCAGGGCGGGACGACCCTCTTCCTTGTGAATATCCACCGGGATACCCCGGCCGTTATCCTCCACGGAACAGCTGCCGTCTTCATGGATGGTTACCACAATGCGGTCGCAGAAACCGGCCAGCCCCTCATCGACAGCATTGTCCACCACTTCGTAAATGAGGTGGTGGAGGCCCCGGCGGCCCAGGTCGCCAATGTACATGGCCGGGCGTTTACGAACCGCATCCAGCCCTTTGAGAACCGTAATATTATCCGCGCCGTAATCTTCGCTATCGGCGGGCGGCGTTTGCGGCGCTTGTTCGGTAAACATATCGGACGTATTCATTATTGGAGCCGTATATCCTTGAGAAAATGTGTTTTCAAATTTTTATTGATCGCCTGAAGAATGTCGTCCTTCTGAAATGATATTTCGCTGCGCCAGGCGGGGTTCGCGGCGGAAACATAGAGTGTCTCACCCTTGATCTCGACCGCCTTACAATGTCTGGCCAGCTGGGGCCCTACGACCTGATCCCAGAGGATCAGTGCGCGATGCCGCTCAACCGGCTCCTCCCAGCCCGACTCCTTCAGCACGTTGGATATGGCTTGGCCTAGGCTGGGCATCGTCTCTCCAGGAACCGGCCCTTGCCTTTCGTCCCCCCACAGGAGATCGTGGTCATCCGACCAGCCGGCGGGTCCAACCGGCACGATTTCAATCGTTTTATATCCATAATGACGGACTTAGCCAGGCTGCAGGCGAAGAAATTGCACCTAAGAACCGGGGATGACTTGAAGATACAGGAACATCACTGCTAAAAAATAAGGTGATGGAACCATCCAATCTATTCATTCAGGCGAATCGGCATGAGCAACATCGTCAGTTCTTCTTTTTCCTTCTGCTGATCGGGATAGAAGATGGCTGCTGTAACCGGTGAATCGAGTTCCACCAGGATGGTTGAACTGTCAATGTGAGAAAGGATATCCCGGAGATAGTTGGCATTATAGCCGATGGTAAGGGGCTCTCCCGAGTACTCACAGGGAAGGGTCTCCTGTGCATTGGATACGGTTTCAACATCCTCGGTGGACACCTTGAGCCCATCGCCGTTGAGCTGAAAAGCTATTTGATGAGTGGTTTTGTTGGAGAAGATGCTCACGCGTCGCACGGCGGCCAGAACCTCGTCACGATCAACTTTCATGTTCTTGGTGTTCTCTTTGGGGAAAACACTTTCATAGTCAGGGAAGCGCTCTTCTATGATCCGGGTATAAAGCACCGTTTCCTGGCTCTGGATCATAATATGGTTTTCACCAATATTCAATTTCACCTCGTCATCGTTTTCCAGGTAGGTCCCCAGGATCCCCAAAAACTTGCCCGGTATAATATTATCACCAACAAAATCACTACCGGCAAATTGGGTGTTTATAAACCTGACCAGGCGATGACCGTCTGTTGCCACGGCTTGAAGACTTTCCTCACCAAATCTGAAAAGGACGCCCTGAAGTGACGGTTTCAATTCGTCCCGGCTCACGGCAAAGGCTGTTTTATCGATGATTCGCTTGAGTAATGGGGCTGATATGGAAACAGCCTGTTGCGTATCGACTTCCGGTAGAGCAGGAAATTCTTCGACCGGTTTACCCATGATGGAGTAAGACCCAAAGGATGTTGTAATCTGTACCTGGTGATTTTCCGACGCTTCAAAGCTTAGGTCACCCTCGGGCATTTCACTGGTTATTTCCAAAAGGGTACGATGTGGAATGGCCACACTGCCTTCAGTTGAAACATTCGCTGCAAGTGTGGTAATCTGTGAAATCTCAAGATCTGTAGCCCGCAGGCTTAGCTTCCCATCCTCAGCCAGTACGAGGACGTAACTCAGGATAGGTAAGGTTGAACGGGTGGGAATAACCTTGCCCAGCTGCTGGAGGGTTTGCTGTAGTGATGAGCGGTCTAAAGAGAATTTCATAATTCGTCTTTTTTATGAATGGTTTAGATGATAACGAATCATGGATTTAATATAGTAATTATATACCTGAAAATTACTCTATTCGATGCTTTCATTCAAGAAATTTGTCTCTTCTTTTTTCGTTGTTTTGCCGACGGTGGAAATAGGGTAAACTGCTTAATAAAAATTCTTAAGCTGTAACTCTTAGTATTATTTTAATAATAAGATGTGTTCATAGTGTGAATAATAGAGCAAAGAATATATATTTTCCGTCGGGAAACGGACGTGTTTAGAGTAAGAATAAAATGTGAATAACTTGATAATAAACAGGATAACTCACCGACTTAGCAGAAGAAAAGTAATGTGAAGATTTGGCATTGAATAAGTCATATCATTATCCACCTCAATTAACAGATGCCTGTGGATGGTTGTTATAAGATTTTTATAAACACTTCGCTACGTATATTTTCCAACCAATTGTTAAAATAAAGGGTCTGTTTATTTCTTAGGGCTAGAGCCTCAATCTGCGGATAAAACCCATCAAGTGTCGGTGTTCCCCCCTCTTGATACTTGAGTACCTTGAGGATATGGAAGGCCTCGGGCGTTTCAAAGGGCGGTGAAATTTCGTCGGCCTGGAGACCGAATAGAGCCGTACGATAGGACTCGCTCGGGAGCTGGGCCAGGGCAACCCAGCCAATATAGCCTATCTCGGAAGGTCCGGATTCCTCGTCGGCGGCAAGGGCTGTGACCAAAGAGTCAAAAAGAGCGGGATGCTCGATCAAGAGGAAATAGTACTCGCGGATGCGGCCAAGAGCGACTTCACGATCCTGTTCCGTAGGCTCAACCTTGATCAATATGTGACGGACATTAATCCTTTCACCCTGTTTTTCAACGAGTTGTATGATGTGATAACCGAAAACGGACTTCACAACATCGCTGATTTCCCCGGTGTTGAGATTAAATGCCGTTTCTTCAAATTCACGGACAAATTCGCCTCGCCGGACATATCCCAAATCGCCACCCTGGCTGCGTGAGACCGGATCGTCGGAGTACTGTCGGGCCAGGCTTGAGAAATCCTCCCCCTGCTCAAGACGTTGGGCTACATCGGTGATGGTGGCATAGGCCTGCTGCTCAGCACCCTCGCCGGGCTGGACGGGAATGATGATCTGGGAGAGCTCCATCCTCGTTTCCATGGGTGGCAAACTATCCCGGTAGGTGTGGTAAAATTCTTCCACTTCGTGTCGCGTGATAGAGACATTTTTAATCCTTTCTGACTGATAGCGCTCAGCTATGATCTGGTCCCGCACGTCAAACCAGCGCTCGGTCCTGAACTCACGTACGGTCTGTTTTAGAACCTCTTCGAAGCGGCTTTCAGTACCGACCTGGTTCAGGATATTGTCTATCTGTTGATCGAGCGCTTGATCAACGTCGGCAGCCGGGATCTCGTCCAGGCTGTCAACCCTGGCCCGGGCGATCATAATTTTTTGGGTAAGCAGCATATTCAGTGCATTCTCCTGGTACAGCGAAAGCAGGGCTGGGTTGCTGGTTAGATCCGTCCCGCTCTGCAAGGCATTCATCTGGGCCAGTTGCAGAACGTCGCTCTTTAGGATCATTTTGTCACCGACAATGGCTGCCACACCGTCGATCAAATCCTGGGCGGCGAGTTGAAGGGGGAGAACCAGCGACAATAGCAGGCATCTAATTGGCATGGATTTCAACATCGGTAACCTCTCTAAGGCTGTCTAAAATGGTTGTGCGGATAAGGGGTAACTGCTTTTGAAACAGGCGGTTAAAAATATTTGTTTGGACCAGCTCGATGGGTATGCTCTCCCCGGCACTGAAGTGACGAATAACCTGAACCAGGTGATAGCCGTACTGCGAAGTTAAAGGGCCCAGCAGGTTTCCTGGCTGTGCGGAAAAGATGGCCTCATCCAGCACGGGGATCAGGCGGTAACGAATGGCAATCTGGTGATCGTAATTGTACGGGCTAAGCACGGAGTCGGAGAGCGTCGTAGCGGCACTCAAGTTGCGCAAGGCTTCCTGGGCATCATCCAGCTGCTGGAAGCTGATCAGTAACACCTCTGCGGCATCCCCGGAAAACTGAAACTCTTGCAGATTATCATTGTAGTAATCACGGGCGCCATCAGGGGTTATCCGTGTTCGGCGGAAAACAAGGGAATCGAGGAGCTGCTGGGCTACGATCCTCTGCCGGTACTCATCGACCAGGCGATCGAGCATTTTTTGGTCCACGATGGATGAGCTCTTGGCATGGTGCATCAGGACTTGATTGTCAATCCATCTTTCGGTGATTTCACCCAGCGAAATGTAAATGATACCTGATTGGTCCTGCAGATCGTCACTGGTAACAGATCGGTCCTCGACCCGGGCCAACGGAGCAGCCTGGTCGGTTTCAGGAGCTGAACAGCTGGTGACCAACAGGCCTAGTATGAATGCCGGCAGGAGCTTCACCCCGAAGGCGCCCCTAGGGGATATCGAGGTGTTATCAGTTGGGGCCCTGGTCATCCTATGAAGTCCGATCACGTGAGAAGTTAAGACCTATTTCAATGCTGCGAGAGCAACAAAGCTATCCACGGCAGCCAAATAGAAGCTTTTTTCGCCGTCCAGCTGAATGGAAAGCCGTAACCCGCCATTCTTGAGGTTAAGAAAACGATAATTAAAACGATTTTGTTCCATGGCGGCATTGATTCGCTCTAGTAGGGCGGCAGGATCGGCAGGACTGGCGAAGTCCAGCAGTATGTCACGCGTATCGGACCGTTTAACCGATCGCACGCCCAGGCCAGCGGCCAGAATGCGTAGCTCCGCCGATCGCAACAGGTCTTCCACTTCGGTTGTCGGCGCCCCGAATCGGTCGTGGAGCTCCCTGCGCAGGTCCGCGACAGCCTCCCGGTCGTCCATGGTAGCGAGCCGTCGGTAAAGATTAAGCCGCAGGTGAGGGTCGGAAACATAGCTCACCGGGATCTGTGCGTTGGGAAACACCTTTACAGTGACCTCTTCCTGGGCCAGGCGGGGGACAACGGCGTCATCGGTGGCCACATCCCGCTCACGCAGGACCCCCTGAATGATCTTGGTATACAGGTCGAGGCCCACCGCCGCTACATGGCCGCTCTGTTCCAGACCGAAAAGGTTGCCGGTGCCCCTAATTTCAAGATCCTTTAACGAAATGGCGTATCCGGAACCCAGGGCGCTATAGCGGGCGATGGTTTTAAGGCGCTTATCCGCGTTGCGCTTGAGTTTGGGCCGCCGCTTGATCAGCAGATAGGCGTAAGCTTGGCGATGTGAGCGCCCGACACGACCGCGTATTTGATAGAGTTGGGCCAGACCAAACTTGTGGGCGTTGTTAATGATGACCGTATTGACATTGGGCAGGTCAATTCCCGATTCAATGATACTGGTGCACAGCAGCAACTGGAATTCTCCCTCCGAAAAGGCTAGCATGGTCTGTTCCAGCTCTTTGCCCCCCAGCTGGCCATGGGCCACACCGATGCGGGTATCGGGAAGCAGCTCCCCCAGGTCGCGTTCGATACGATAGATGCTCTCGACCTCATTGTGCACGAAGTAAACTTGACCACCCCGCTGGAGTTCCCTGGCGACCGCCTGCCGGATGAGCTTGGCGCTGTGATAATGGATCGAGGTGATGATCGGCACCCGCTCCAGGGGTGGGGTATCCAGGTGCGATATGTCCCGGATCCCGGCCAGGGAGAAGTGCAGGGTCCGGGGGACCGGTGTCGCGGTGAGGCTGAGGACGTCCACACTGCTCTTCAGCTCCTTCATCCGTTCCTTCTGCTTGACACCGAAGCGATGTTCTTCGTCGATAATGAACAAGGTGAGCTGTTTGAAGATAACATCGTTGGACAGGAGCCGATGGGTCCCCACCACCAGATCGATGGCCCCCGAGGAGATGTCTTGGATGATGCGGCGCTGCTCAGCCGCAGCGACGAAGCGGGACAGCATGCCCACATTGACCGCCAGGGACGCCAGACGCGCCCGGAAGGAGATCAGGTGCTGGTTGGCCAGAATGGTGGTGGGCGCCAGGAAGGCGACCTGACCGCCTCCCCGGATAGCCTTGAAGGCCGCCCGAAGGGCCACCTCCGTTTTGCCAAAGCCCACATCGCCGCACAGGAGCCGGTCCATGGGCTGGGGACGCTCCATATCCCCCTTGATCTCCTCGGTGGCCCGGGCCTGGTCCACCGTATCCTGGTAGGGAAAAGCAGCCTCCATTTCCGCCTGCAGCTCGTCATCAGGAGGCTGGGCAACCCCCTCGGCCACCGCCCGGTTAGCGTACAGCTCGGCCAAATGGTCCACCACCTCCTCGGCCGAGCGCCGGGTCTGGCGCTTGATGCGCTCCCAGCGGCCGGCATTCAAGGCGTCCAGCTGCACAGGCCCGTCCCCTTTAGCCGTATAGGGAAAGACGAGCGATATTTTGTCGGTGGAGACATAGACCCGGTCGTCGCCCTGGTAGGCGATGACCAGACACTCCTGGAGCGCCTCGCCAACCTTGAGGTGGGTGAGTCCCTCATAACGCCCGATGCCATGGTTGACGTGGATAATGGGGTCACCCGGTTCCAGGGCGTCAATGTGGTGCTGCACGGTTGCCAGGGACGCCACCCCTTTGCGGGCAGGACGCCAGGCCATGGAGGGTCGCTGAAAAAGTTCTCGGGGCGTCAGTACGTACAGCCCCAGTGGCGCCGATGAAAAGCCGGCGGGATAGCCGCCCCGGTCGTCGTGTAACGGTACGGCCTCCAGCAATCCCTCGGCGCGGTGAAAGAGAGACTCCCGGTCCCCGATGAAAAGGGCCGTAGCCGACGGCTGGGCCTTAACGAGCAGGTTCCAGCGCTCCCTCAGCAGATCCATGGAGGTGTGGCGGCTTTCGAACAGATTAACCTCCAGGGAAATCAAGCGGTCGGTCTCACGGCAGGTTGACGAGGTAACGGCCCAGCCATCATCCCCTTCCTGCCGGGCCAGGACCCAGCCTGCGGGAAAGTGGTCGAGCAGGGACACATTGGCCGCTTCCTTGGGGGCCAGGGAGAGCACCGTCACCACCGAGCGGGTCAGCGTACTGATCTGGCTGTGGATGTCGAACTCACGGATTTCTTCCAGCCGGTCCCCATAGAAATCGAGGCGAACCGGTCCGCCCTCATTCACCGGGTAGACATCGATAATACTCCCCCTCAGGGCATAGCTGCCCGGTTCGGTGACCAGGGAAACCGGCTCATAGGCGTTATCTTCGAGCCAGTCACGAAAATCATCGTAGGCCAGTTCTCCTGGTTCGACGGTAAGCAGCCCTTCCTCAAGCCGCTCCCCCGGGGGCAGTCCGGCCTCCAGCAGATCGTGGGAGCAGAGGAAGTAAGGAGCGGGCGGGGTGGTGGCCAGACGGGCCAGGGCCCCATAGCGAAAACTTTCCAGGGACGAGACAAAGCCGGGGGGCAACTCCTCTTCGCCGGCGGAACGGGGATAGAAGGGGACGCTGTCCTCGCCGGTGCCTGCTCCCAAAAGGACATCCCGGGCGGCCAGGGCGTCCTCATCGGAGGTAAAGGCGGCCAGGACGGGCAGGCCCGTGGCTGTGGACAGGTAGCGGAGCACCAACGGCACGACGGCGGGCGGGAGGCCGGATAGGCGGGCCCCTGGTGACAGGCCCAGCCCCTCGAAGGCCTCAGCGGTCGATTGGAGGAGCCGGGACCCGATCACGATGATGTTTCACGTGAAACATGCCACCGCCTGAGGTGCAGGGAGAGCAGGGCGATATCCGGGGGGTTGACCCCCGATATCCGGGCCGCCTGCCCCAGAGTCTCGGGCCGCACTTGGCGCAGTTTTTCACGGGCCTCCCTCCGCATGGCGGTGATGCCGGTGACATCGAACCGGGGGTCCACCGGCGTCTGGTCCAGACGGCGCATGCTGTCGGCCAGGGCCTGCTGGCGGTCCAGATATCCGGCGTATTTGATATCGGTCTCCGCCGTAAACCGGTCGTTGGGGGTCATGGCCCGCAGTTCCTCCGGCAGATCGGGCAGCAGGTCGTCCAGGGAAATTTCCGGCC
>CAZJBG010000013.1:33303-36379 GCA_964543925.1 uncultured bacterium | reverse complement strand
TTTCGCAATATCGCCATCATTGCCCATGTCGATCACGGGAAGACCACCCTGGTTGATGGCCTGCTGCGCCAGAGCGGCACCTTTGCCGCGCACCAGCAAGTTACTGATCGGGTCATGGATTCCATGGACCTTGAGAAGGAGCGCGGCATCACCATTGCGGCCAAGAACACGGCCATCCGCTATAAGGATGTGAAGATCAACATTATCGACACTCCCGGACACGCCGATTTTTCCGGCGAAGTGGAGCGCTCCCTGAACCTGGTGGACGGGGCGTTGCTACTGGTAGATGCCAGTGAGGGCCCCCTGCCCCAGACCCGTTTCGTGCTCAGGAAAACGCTGGAGAAAAATCTGCCGGTGATCCTGGTCATCAATAAAATTGATCGCCACGATGCGCGTATTGACGAGGTGGTCAGTGCCGTGTACGACCTGTTCATCGACCTCAACGCCACTGACGAGCAGATAGAATTCCCTATTCTTTACACCAACGCCAAGGCCGGGGAGGCTCATTTTGAGGTGGGAGACGACTCCACCGATCTGACGCCACTATTTACCACCATATTGGACAAAATTCCCGGCCCCCTGGCCGATGATGGCCACCTGCCCCAGTTCCTCATCACCAGCCTCGACTACGATCCCTATGTCGGTCAGGTTGCTGTCGGCCGTATGAACAACGGTGTGCTGGCCTTGAACCAGACCTATGCCTTGTGCGGCGCGGAATCGGTGACCCGCAACATAAAACTGTCTGCCATCTACACCTTTGAGGGTTTGAAAAGGGTGCCGGTGGACCAGGTGACGGCCGGTGATATTATCGCCGTGGCCGGTGTGGAACATTTTGCCATAGGCGACACCCTCACCGATGAGGATGACCCCCAACCCCTTTCCCGTATTGAGGTGGATGAGCCGACCCTCTCCATGCTTTTTTACGTCAACAATTCCCCAACGGCAGGCCAGGAGGGGAAGTACCTCACGTCGCGGCATATCGGGGAACGGCTCAAGCGAGCCATGCTCAGTGATGTGTCACTCCACATTACGGCCACTGATCGGGCCGACGTCTTCGAGGTCAGGGGCCGGGGCGAGCTGCAAATGGCCGTCCTCATAGAGACCATGCGTCGGGAGGGATACGAGTTCATGGTTTCCAAGCCACGGGTCATTACCCGCGAGGAAGGGGGCAAGTTACAGGAGCCGATGGAGCAGGTCTTTCTTGATATCCCCGAGGAGCATGTCGGTGTCATCACGGAGCAGCTCTCCAAGCGCAAGGGGCGCATGACCAACCTTGAGAATCATGGTCACGGCCGGGCCATGCTGGAATTCAACATCCCATCCCGGGGCCTCATCGGTTTCCGCAGTCAGTTTATGACCGACACCAAGGGAGCCGGCATCATGAATTCCCTGTTCAACGGCTACGCCGACTGGTTTGGCCCTATTCCCCAACGATCGAGCGGCGCCCTGGTGGCTGATCGACCCGGCAAAGTGACCCCCTATGCAGCCTTCGGCATGGTGGATCGCGGGGAGCTGTTTGTCGTCACCGGTACACCGGTCTATGCGGGCATGATCATCGGCGAGCGCAATCGGGAGGTGGACCTCGATGTAAACATCACACGTGAGAAAAAACTGACCAATATGCGGGCCGCCTCTTCCGATGCCACCGTAACCCTGCGGCCGCCCAGGGCGTTATCACTGGATCAATCCATCGAATTTATTGCCGAGGATGAACTGGTCGAGGTGACGCCCCTGTCGATCCGGCTCCGCAAGCAGGAGCTGGACGCCGGTAAGCGCATATCAGCCCGCCGTAAGGAGAAGCAGGCGTGAGATAAGCCTTGGAAACGCGGCCTGGTTGAAGCGCAGGTCAGGCCTTATTCACTTCGATTGATTCAAGCTTTCATTCAACAGATTTCGCAGAGTCCTGTCGACACCGCCGGGATCATACCCAAAGGGCCCCTGCTCTCCGCAATAGGCCACCTTGCCGGCGGTGATGATATACAACCGTATCGGCCAGGAATTATAGGCTTTTAGCAGACTGTCATCCATTGCATCGAGTACCATCGGCATTTTGAAATGCTTCTTGTCGATTAACCACCGGGCCATCCTGCTGCGATCATCGATGCTCCTGGCGTAGTAAAAACAGAAATCTTCATCATTCGTGTACTCAGCATCGTTGTCGTATTGATGAGGAATGGACCACCCATCTACCGGATGGGCTTCGGCTGTGTAAACCGTTAAAAATCGCACGCCTCGACCGGCCCACTGGTCCATGAGCGCCTGCAGCTCATCCAGTCGTTTTCGGTGGTGCGGGCAGGTGTACGAGCCAAAATTCAAGACAAGGGGTCCTAAGGGATTCCCGCCAAAATAGGATGACAGCCGAACCGCTTGACCTTCCATGGTGATCACCGTCCCGTCAGGCGCCGCCGCGCCTGGGGGCACCCCGTCGCGCAGGCCGTTGGTCCAGCGGGTAAACTCCCTGTCCGCCGGACTGCCGGCTTTGTCGCCCGTAATGCCGACCGATTTGATGACCCCCAGCATGTCACCGAGGTAAAAAGTGCGGGGCAGTTTCGTGCTCAAAGCATAAAACCCGACGATAGCGGACGCCAGGGTCAAAAGTCCGGCAACACCATAGGCCCAGGCCCCGGCGGTGGAGCTGTTAACCATACCGGCCGTGATGAAAACGACCCCTGTAAGCGGTAAGACCAGGGCTTGAACCAGTATGGTCCGTCTAATCTCAGCAGGGATTTGTGCCCCTTTGCGAATGATCCGAACCGGCCCGGCGACGCCCATCACTAACAGCAGTAGGCCGCCTGTGAGCCAGGCCACACCATGTTGACCCGACAGGGATGACGGGGCTAAAAAAGTGGCGCGGGCCAACGAGAGCAGGGCCAACGCGATGACCGCCAAAAGGAAGGCTATGAGGCGTAGTGCTATATAGGCCGGTACTCTCGATAGGCTGTTTCTCATGACCCGGCCTTACGGTTAGGCGACCCCGCCCGGGGTCTGACTACCCCATGGTTCAACGGGCCTGCCGCGCCCAATACGTCCGGGCAGCCAGTTCGACTCGCACCATTTCGATATGGAAGCGCTGGGG
>CAZJBG010000013.1:29028-33293 GCA_964543925.1 uncultured bacterium | reverse complement strand
TCTGAAGAAGGGGAAGTGGGCCGAATCCTCAAACCATACTACCTCTTTCAACGGGGCCCGCAGTCGTTTGAGATACTCCGCCGCAAGCAGTGAGGGTGTGTTGTAATCGTGCCGCCCGAGGAAAAAGAAGACGGGTATTTCAAACGCGTCGATCTCGCCCTCGAGCAGTTTAGGGGAGACATCGTACTGCATATGTCGAGCCACGAGGTCCGCGCCTTTCTTCACGTTCAGAGCATCCCACAAGGTGTACTCCGGCGCGCCCAGGCCCGTGCGCAGGATGGGCCAGAAGGAACGTTCACCGTGCAACTGCGCGCCGTAGCGGAATAGATCATTCTCCGTCGGGTCGCCTCCGCTTGCCAGTCGATCGCGAAGCTGTCTGTCGCCGGCGACGGTTGCCTTCCTGGTTAAGAACTCACGCCTCAGCTTCCCCGCTTCTGCCCGGGTCCCGGCCAATTGACCCAGGCCGATGTAGGCGGTGAAGTAATTTGGCTGTTCCCGGATGGCAAGCAGGCCGAGGTAGGAGCCCCATGAGTGTCCAACCAGAATGATCCGGTCCTGGTTAAAACGCCTGTGCAGAGTGGTGGTGAGTTCGAACAGTTCGTCGAGGGTCTGCCGGACAGTGAGCGATTGGAGAGGCTCCGCCGCCTGGAACGACTTTCCCGCCCCCCGTCGGTCCCAATGCACCACGACGAAGTTGCGCTCCAAATCCCGTTGAAACGCATGCGCAAGGAACATGGCGGGCATTCCTGGGCCTCCGTGGAGGAAGAGCACCACCGGGTTGTTGCTGTCGTGCCCCCGGGTCAATATCCACTGGTCGACGCCACCGAGCCTGATCTTTTCCAGCGACGCAACTGCGCGCGCGCCACGAATCGACGGCGTCACGCCGCGAGTCAGGATGAATTCGACCGCCACAGTTCCCACGCCAAGGGCAAGGAGTGCCAAGAAAGCCAGCAGTGAATTTCGGAAAAGTCGCTTCATTTGTGTTGAGGGAGCATTTGCTCGTCTCTTGTTAGGGTCGCCTGACGGACCGGCGGCTGAGTCGCAAGGGCGCAGCGCCTGCTTGCCGCTTAGGTCAGGCTGCACCCGCATAGCCCGTTGAATCGGGTCTCTCGACGGGAAAGGAAGCGTGCCCTCGGCGGGATTCGAACCCACGACCCTCTGCTTAGGAGGCAGATGCTCTATCCAGCTGAGCTACGAGGGCTCAAGGAACATTTGACCTGAAAAGTTAGAACCATCCACACCCTGATAAAAGGGCTACCGGTCAGCGGATGAGCACCAGTTTGCGGGTGAAGACCGTCTCCCCCACCCCCACCCTGGCGAGGTAGACGCCGCTGGGGGCCGCCCGGCCGTTCCGAAGTTTCCCATTCCATACCAGCGGCGCCGTATCCCCTGCCGGTCGCGGACCTGACCGGTAGACCTCCTGCCCCCGGATGTTATACAGCCGCAGCGTCACCGCTCGACCGGGACTGGTGAGCAGGCGGGTCACCGGCGAGAGCGCCGCTTGGGGATTAAAGGGGTTGGGGTAGAAGAACCCTACGGCGGGTGGGATCCCCGGATCATCCAGCTGGGCCACAAACAACGTGTAGCCGGCGCTGTCGCTCACTGCCGTGGTGGCGGTGGCCAGGACGACCAGGTCGGGGTAGCTAGCGCCAAAGGCGTCATCCTGAAAGCCGGCCGAGTAGAGAAACGGCGCCCTCAAAACTGTATGATCGTTACTGGTGAGCAGGGTCAGTGTGGGGTTCTTACCGGAACGCGAAGCGGCCAGATACAGACCCTGCCCCCGGGATATGCGGGTCCACCGGGCCCCCAGCCGCGCCACGTTCCCGCCCACATCGGCCTGGGGAAAGCTGGTGACCACCGCATGCACGGCCGGCTGGGGCAGGCTGAACGCCCCTCCGTAGCCCTCAATCCCTTTCCCCTGGATAAAATTGGCCAGGTGCCATTCGAAAGCGAACCGGTCCAGGGAAGGTTGGCCGTGCCGGTCCAGGGCGCTGTTAAAGCCGGTGATGCCGGTCTCGGTGAGGGCGATGAGCTCCTGGATAAACCCGGTCCCCAGCTGCACCCAGGTATAGAGGAAAAATAGTCCCGTGCGGGCGTAGTCGGCCAGTTCGCCGTCGAAACGGTCCAGCGACACATTGGTATTGTCCAGGAAAAGGGCAAAGTCCCGGTGGGGCAAACCCATCAGCACGGGGGCCAGTTCACTGAGCCCCTCATTGACCCACAGATCTTCCCGACTGTCCCGGCTGTAGTGAATCAGGTGCTGGTATTCATGGGCCAGGGCGGCCAACATGACCTGCCCGTGCACGCCCGATAGTGTACCGGGGTTGGTGTCGAGATAGATGATATCGGCCAGGTTGCCCTGCTGCCCCTGATCGAGAGGATCGAAATACCCCGCCACATAGGATTCGGACACATTGGGTACGTAGTCATCGCGCACGTCGATGAGCAGGATCGTGATCTTGCCGTTGTGGTCGATATCGGGCGGGGCGCCGAAAACAGCTTCAGCAATGGCCTTGATGCCCAGGTCGGGGTTGATGGAACCGGCGAAGGTCTGCTCGCTGAAGGCCGAGACCAGGGGCTCGAGGGCGGCGGCGGTGGTGTCGACCCGCCCGGTGTCCACCTCAGCCACTTCGGCAAAAATGTCAAATTCAGCCCCTGAATAGATCCGGTAGCAGTCGATCTCCACCAGCGTCTGGCTGGCATAATGTTCCCTGATCTTGAAAGTTTTATCACCGGTGGGGATGGTACTCCTTGGGAGGGTGACCGTCTCCCCCGCCGGCAGCTGGGAGATATGGGGCAGGCCGCAGGTCGGGGCGGGTCCCTGGGCAACCAGGGCGGCGGCGGCCAGCGTGAGGGTTAGACCGAGCTCAGGTAACGGTTTCATCCCGCAGACCTCGGGTCATCAGATCGGTGATGGCGAGGAGCGGATTTTTGTCTTGAAAGAGGACCGCGTCGACCTGGTGACAGATGGGCATATCCACCTGGTGCTTGCGGGCCAGGCCGATGACCGACCGGGCCGTGTAAACACCTTCGGCCACCATGCCCATATCCGCCATGATCTCCTTGAACTTTCGTCCTTGGCCGAGTTCCAGCCCCAGGCGGCGGTTGCGGCTGTGGCGGCTGAAAGCCGTGACCACCAGGTCACCAATACCGCTCAGGCCCGCAAAGGTTTGACGATCGGCGCCCAGGGCCAGCCCCAGCCGGGTGATCTCCGCCAATCCCCGGGTCACCAGGGCCGCCATGGTGTTATCCCCGAAACCGATCCCGATACAGATCCCGGCGGCGATGGCGATGACGTTTTTGACGCTGCCGCCCAGCTCCACACCGATAATATCCTGATTGGTATACACCCGGAAGCGCTCGGTGCTGAGCTGCTTTTGGAGCTGCCGGGCATAGTCGATATTTTCGCTGGCCGCCACCAGGGTGGTGGGGATTTTCTGCATCACCTCCTCGGCGTGGCTGGGGCCGTACACCGAGGCGAGCCGGTCGGGAGGCACGCCGGCGGCCTCCCTGATGACCTGCGACATCCGCATGAGGCTCCCCTCCTCGATGCCCTTGCTCAGGTTGGCCACCTGGCGCTTACCGATGCTGCCGGCCAGCTGCTCCATCACCTGGCGAACCACCTGGGATGGGAGGGCCACCATCACGATTTCCCCGGCGGCGATGGCCTTGGGGAGGTCGGCGGTCACCACCAGCCCTTCGGGCAGGGTAAAACCTTCCAGGAAGGGGTGGCTGCGGGTCTGTTCAAAGGTTTTGGCTTCATCCTCCAGAAAGTGCCAGAGGGTGACCCGGTGACCGGCATCATGCAGGTGAGCCGCCATGACGCTGCCCCAGGTCCCGGCGCCCAAAACCGTAAACGAAGTGCTCATGAAGTTATGCGGGCGGGTCTCACCGTACCTCACCAAGCAGTTTGTACGGTTCCTGATGGTCCTGCAGATAGGTTTCCAGGGGGGCTAGCCCGTCAGGGTCAACGATCAACACCCAGCCCATCCCCAGGTTGAACGTCCGGCGCATATCGCCGGTTTCCACGTTGCCGGCCTGTTGAATGATCTGGAAGATCGGGGGCCATTCCCAGGCGGACCAGTCGATGGCCGGCCGTTGGCCCTCCGATAGCAGACGACGCAGGTTCCCCTCAAGTCCCCCGCCGGTGATGTGTCCCGCCCCATGGAGCCACGGCTTATCCAGCAGGGGCCGGGTGATACCGAGGTAGGAACGATGGACCGCCAGGAGGGCCTCACCGATGGTGCCGCTCAGCTCGGGCAGCT
>CAZJBG010000013.1:0-29018 GCA_964543925.1 uncultured bacterium | reverse complement strand
CACCGTCCATTCTCTAAGCAGGGCCTTCCGGGCCAGGGAATAGCCGTTGGTATGCAGGCCGGTAGAGGGCAGGCCCACCAGAACATTGCCCGCCGCCACGTTGCGGCTGCCCAGAATAGCTTCCTTTTCGACGGCCCCGATAATGGTGCCGGACAGTTCGTACTCCCCGGGCTGGTAAAAATCGGGCATTTCAGCCGTCTCACCACCGATGAGGGCGCAGCCGTTTTCCCCACAGGCCTGGGCGACCCCCCGGATGACCGCTTCGAAAACATCGCCATCCAGGCGGCCGGAAGCAAAATAATCGAGGAAAAACAGGGGCAGGGCGCCGGTGGTCAGTATGTCGTTGACGCAGTGATTGACCAGGTCCTGGCCAATGGTGTCGTGGCGGCCGGTGAGAAAAGCGATCTTGAGCTTGGTGCCCACCCCGTCGGCGCTGGAAACCAGTACCGGGTGGTTGAAGCGGTCCTTGGGGAAATCGAACAGGCCGCCGAAACCGCCGAGATTGGCCAGTACCTCGGGGCCGTGGGTCCCCCGGGCCAACCCCTTGATGCGCTCCACGGCCGCTTCACCCGCATCGATATCGACCCCGGCCTCTCGGTAACTGAGTCGGGGGCCTGCCCCGGTGACGCGATCAGTCAACTTTAGCCTCAGCAATAGCGCCGGCGTAGATCGATTCAATGACCTCACCAAAATGCTCAAGGACCACCTTCCGCTTGATCTTCAGGGTCGGGGTCACTTCACCCTTTTCGATGGTGAGCTCCCGGGGCAGCAGGGCAATCTTTCGCACCTGCTCGTAGCGGGCGAACGGCTGCATGGCACCCTCTACCTCCTTTTCGACCAGCTGAATGATCTGAGCATTTTTGATGAGGGTTTCGGCAGTGCGGCCTTCAATACCGTTGGCTTCGGCGTATTCCCGCAGCTTGTCAAAGTCAGGGACGATGAGGGCGGAGATGAAGTTCCGCTGGTCGCCGATGATCACCACCTGATCGATATGGGGACGGATGACCAGGGCGTTCTCCAACGGGGCCGGGGCCACGTTTTTGCCACCGGAGGTCACCAAAATATTCTTCTTCCGGTCGGTGATCATCAGGTAGTCGTCCTCATCCAACTCACCGATATCCCCGGTGTGGAACCACCCGTCATCATCCAGGGCCTCGGCGGTGGCTTCGGGGTTCTTGAAATACCCCGTCATGATGTTGGGACCCTTGGCCAGGATTTCACCGCCGGCCGCGATTTTCAAGGTCACGTTCGGGATGGCATGACCGACTTTGCCAAACTTGAATTTTTCGAGGGTGTTCGTGGTGAGCACCGGGGCGGTTTCCGTGAGGCCGTACCCCTCCAGCACCACCATGCCCATCATGGCGAAAAACTCAGCAATCTCAGCCGACAGGGGCGCCGATCCCGAGACAAAAAACCGTATCCGGCCGCCCACTCGCTCTTTCAATTTGGAAAAGACCAGCTTATTGGCCAGGCCGTGTTTTTTGCTGAGCCACCATCCGGGCCGGGACCCGGCGAGGGTGTGCTGGAGCACCGCCTTCCCCTGGTGCATGGCCCACCAGAAGATTTTCTGCCGCAGGGCCGGCGCCTTGCTGATATTGTCGATGATGCGGTTATAAACCTTCTCGTAAAACCGGGGCGCCCCCAACATGACCGTCGGCCGGGTCTCAAGCATGTTCGCCGCCACCTTTTCGATGCTTTCGGCATAGTAGATCGTCGCCCCGAGGCTGAAGGCCAGAAAATGCCCCGCCATCCGCTCAAAGGAGTGACTTAAGGGCAGGAACGACAGGAGCGAGTCCTCTGAGGTGATCTGAATGTGCTTGAGCGAGGCCTCGATATTGGTCACCAGGTTATGGTGGGTAAGCATGACCCCCTTGGGGTCTCCGGTGGTGCCGGAGGTATAGATGAGGGTCAATAGATCATCGGGCGTATGGGCCTTGCACAGCGCTTCAAAATCCAGGCCCTGGTCCTTGCCGTACCCATGCCCCAGGTCCAGCAGCTCGATAAAAGAGATGATCTGCCGATGGTCCTTTGCCGCCTGGTTACCGGTCACGCGGGCGTCGTCCATCACCACCAGGACCTGCAACTGCGGGCAGTCGTCCCACACTTCGGTGATCTTGCCGGCCTGTTCTTCGTTCTCGGCAAAAGCCACCCGGCTCTCACTGTGCTTAAGGATATAGCCTACCTGATGAGCCGCGAGGGTGGGGTAAATTGCAACAGTGGCCCCACCCGCGCACAGGATACCATAGTCGGTCATGGCCCAGCGGGGACTGTTACTGGAAAGAATCGCTGCCTGGGCCCCCCTGGCGATACCCAGGGACATCAGGCCGAAAGACAGGTCTTCAACCGTGGTGCGAATATCCTTGCCTCTAAGGCCCTCCCAATGCCCCCGCCGGTTGGCATAGTACAGATACTTGTCGGCAAATTCCGAAGTCGTCTGCAGAAACAGCTCAGTGATGGTTCGATAGGCCATGGTCGACTCCTTTTAACATTCGAGGCTGTCAGGAAAATTAAGATACGACGGATATGTGAGTCCACAAGCAAAATAGGCGGACGTATTGGATTCAAAAGCGCATTTCCGGTGTCGTAATTTCTTTGGACAGCTCTAAATTCACCGCGGGGGAAATACCATGCCAAATGATTTTAAAATATGGTCGCCAAGTCATGCGATCCACACCATCAACCAAGTAACACCCGGCACGGCGGCTCACCGGTGGACCCTGGTCCTGGCGACTCTCATGCTGCTGGGGCATGTCACCCCCCTGCCGGCCCAGCAAGACCTGGCCGGGGAAGACAATCTCACCACCGAGAAAAAGAGGCTGCTCATCCTCCCCACCGAGGCGACAGACGATGACGAGTTCTCCATCATGCAGGAGGTCACCCGCACCGTTGCAGACCTGGCGGTGGGACTGGGACGCTTTGAAATTATCGACCGGAACAATTTACTGCAAATACTTAAGGAGCAGGATCTGCAGCTCCTCGGCCTGGTGGATGACTCGGCCGCTGTCTCCGTGGGGAAGATCGCCTCCGCCAGGGAGGCGCTGCTGGTTACCGTCCTCGATTTCTCGCAAAAAGGTGTGCCGCCCAGCGAAGATGGTGATCAGGACGACGACGAGGACGACGCAAGCCTGGGTGAAGCCATCGGAAGAGGTTTTGCCAAGGGCCTATGGTCAATCGTCACCCGAAAGTCCGCCCCCGATGATGATCCAGAGCCTTACCCCCACAATATCCAGACCTATCTTAGCGCCGAAGTCCGCAGCCTTGACGTTGAAACGGGGCAAACCCTGCATGCCTTCCGGGTGGATGCAACCCATACCGGCGGCACGGTGGGCAAATCCCGGGGCAAGGTGATGAAAATGTTCCGCCGTAAGGCCGGCCGGGAGTTAAGGAACTACTATCTTCTGGTTTCCCAGGTGGTGGCCGTCGATCATGACGAGATTATCCTGCTTCTGGGGAAGGATTTGGGCCTGCGTAAAGGGATGATCTTTGCGATCATGGAACCTGACCGGGACGAGCTGTTCAGCGGCAGGGCGATTAGCATTCCGGGCCGGTCGGTGGGCTACGTCACGGTAAAGGACCTTACAGCTGAGAGTAACCGCTCGGTGATTTTGCGCCAGTGGCATGCCGTGCGGCCCGGTGACCAGGCCGTCGAACAGGTAGATCGTCTACAGGCCGTCCGCCTGGGTGTCACGCCCAACATGCCCGGCTGGCAAACACCCGGTCTAAGGTTTGGGATTCAGGTCCTGATTAAAAGTATCGAGGCCTTCGACTACGGCGTGGGTATCGGGTACCTGCACGCTGAGGATAGCCGCACCCGGCGTGACCAGGGGATAAATCTGAACGGTTTCGCCGGCCTCAGGTTCAGGATGGGTTCACGGACCACCCTCATGGGCAAACTGGGCGTCGACCTGAATCTGCTCTTCCGCAGCGACGACGAAGGTCACCGCGTCATTGCGCCACTGGCATTGCCCACCTTAGGGGTCGATCTGGAACGGCTCCTCACGCCCGGCATTGACCTAGTTCTCGGGGCAGGTTACCGGTTCGGGGGTAAGTCGACCCTATGGTATTATAACGCTGAAGACCCGGAAACAGGGGACAGCAAAAGTTATCGTGCCGTTTGGAGCGGCGATCCGCCCGAGGTCGACCTGTCCGGCCTCTTCCTGACGGCCGGATTCAAGTTCATCTTTCCGGGGCTGCCATGATGCCTTATTTGGAAGGTGCCGATGCGGGCGAGAACGGACCGTAGCCGATCTCATCGCAACGCTCCCGCATGCTGGCCCAGGCAGGAGGATCGTCGATGACCTGCAGGGCCGCTGGATAGAGCACGTAATCCTCCTTGTGGATATGGGCCACAAGGTTGGAAATCAGCCGGTCCGCCGTCTCGTCGATCTCGGTCTTGACCGTATTGAAACTCTTTTTTTCGAGCCCGGTTGATGACAGGCTCACCAGCCGCTTCTTCAAATGCCGCAGGAGCTCGTGCTCTTTTCTTATCACCTCAGATGGCCCGAGGATCCCCCGCTTTTCCATTTCGGCAAACAGGACCCGCTCCTCCCGGAGGTGATGGTTTTCAGCCTCCAGCAGCAATTCGGCAACCTGGCGTAAATTCTCAAGGGTATCCCGGTCCTCATCAAGGGTTTCCAGCGTCAGCAGCTTGACCCTGACCCGATCGATCTCGCGCAGCAAAGCGAGAATCTGAACGTGCTCACTGACCAGGGTGTGGATGACATGTCCCTCCGGTAGCAGTGCAAGGAGTCGTTCACCGCCCTGCTCCATTAAGTTCGTCGTGCCCTGTTGATCCGCCATATTCCATTCTCCCTCAGTATAATCCTATGGGCGGCTCCACCCCCCTGGCAACCGGATAGAACCGGGGATAAGTCGTATAATTAAATAAAAAGATATAATTATCTTAATTCATTTTAAGTGGCGAGACAACCTATTAATCTCGCTCCTGCTCCTTGATGATCCCCGGGAAGACCGGTGAGCAAGCCTCCACTCCCGGGCGTAGGCCTACGTGCGCCAGGACATAGACTCGCGGAGCATTCGTTTGTAATTTTCTTCTGGCCATGTGAGTGTAAACCAGCTAGATCTAAAAGAAAGGAGGGGCTTCGTGGACGAGAAACGATTCCCCGATGAGGACGAAGAAGAAATTGAGGACAAAAAAGAGGAGGAAGTAAAACCGCGACCCCGGAAGGCGGACAGCATCGATTGGGCCCAGCTGCTCAATATTACCGGGTCTCTGGCCGGTGTCACCGCCATTAGCCTGCTCACCTTTGAGATGGCCGTGGGAGCCGTTCGGCTGGGGAAAATCGCTGCCTATGCCATGGGATCGTCCATCCTCATCGGCGTCCTGCTTATCCTGGTCATCATCTTCAAATGGGCGCTCATGAAAACCCAGCCCGGTCTCTGGCGCTACGCCTTATGGTTTATCGGTGTGCCTTTCGCCTTTATGTACTACCTGATCTTCATCTTCGTGATCTACGGCATTTTTTCCCCCCTCCTTCTCAGAATGATGGAAGTCGCCTTCGCCAACGCGCCGTAAGGCCCGTGTATCTGCAATTGCCCCCGGCCCTGTGGCTGGCTATATTGGCCCTTCGTGAGCACCCCATTTGGATCAAAGCGCGGCAGGTACAAGGCAAGAATCATGGTCCTGCTGACCCTCATCCTGACATTTTTCCTGGCCCTATCCGCTTGTCCGATCCAGAATGATCCCATCTCTGTTGAATTGAGGCCGTCGCAGCTGGTGATCTTCAACAATACGACCGACACCCTCAACTTCACCGTCATGGAGCGAAGGTCTGCCCATTACACCAGCTGGGAGCCGTGCAGCCATCCCAGCCTGTGCGGCGACCGGGGAATTAAACCGGGACTTTCCAGGGGAATAGCCTACCGGCTTATATCCAACTGGTATCCAAGCGCCGAGGTGGTCGTCTACTGGTGGCGCCTGGTTCCCGACGAGGCCGCCCCGGACGGCTACCGGGTGGACGGGCCCTACGAAATGGTGACGCCGACGCCCAATGTGGCCAGCCTGGCAGCCCGATGACCGCGAGATCACCTCTGGCCCCCTAGCAGCTCCCCCTTTGCCTGACCCGCTTTAACAGCGTAATTTCTCTTCCAGCGCCATGGTCAAATCCCCGCCCATCATCGACCGGTCTATCGAACTGGCCGGACAGTCCAAAATCTACCTGGGGACCTCATCGTGGAAGTATGAGGGTTGGCAGGGGCTGGTGTACAACCAGCACTATCCCAGCAAAAAAGCCTTTCAGCAGCGCTGCCTGACCGAATACGCCCGCCATTTCCCCGTGGTAGGGGTCGACAGCACCTTCTACCAGTTCCCCGATGAGCGGCTTGTGGACGGCCTTGACGCCCTCACCCCCGACCACTTCCGGTTCGGCCTGAAGGCCACCGAGGAGATCACCGTCCATACCTATCCCAACCACCCACGGTACGGTGAGCGTAAGGGAGAGACCAATCCCAACTTCCTCAACGGCGAGCTGTTCGCCCGCCAGTTCGTGGAGGTCGTGGATCAACTGGGCGCCAAACTGGGCCCCATCATCCTCCAGTTCGGGACCCTCCCGAAATCGATCATCGAAGACGGCAGTTTCCTGCGCCGGTTGGACGACTTCCTCACCCAGCTCCCCAAGGGCCATCGGTATGCCTCGGAGGTTCGCAACCGCCAGCTGCTGGGCGACGACTATTTCGATGTGCTCCGGCGCGGCGGCGTCGCCCAGGTCCACTCCTCCTGGAGCTGGATGCCCCCCCTGGGGGAGCAACTGGCCCAGAAGAAGTCCTTCACCGCCGACTTCTTCGTCATGCGCCTGCTGACCCCGCCCCAACTGGCTTACCAGGATGCCGTGGAAACCTTTTTCCCCTATACCCGGGTCCAGCACCCGCTCCCCGACTTGCGAACGGCCCTGATCGAGCACCTGAAGGACGCCATACAGCGCGACTTCCCCGGCTACGTTTTTGTCAACAACCGCCTGGAAGGGGCCGCCCCCCTCACTATCGCCCACATTCTTGAGCAGGTCCTGGGCTAGCACCTCCAGCCGTTTTCACCCTGTCCACAGAAGGTACGTTATGAAGCTTGAGGTCAACGGTTACACTATGTACTACCGGGAACAGGGTCCCCCCGACGGCCTGCCGGTGGTGTTCATTCACGGTTTCCCCTTCAGTCACCGGCTGTGGGACCCCCAGCTCGAAACCCTGCCGGACAGATTCCGGGGCGTGGCCTACGACGTACGGGGGCACGGGGCGAGCGACGTCGGGGATGGACAGTACAGCGTGGAGTTTTTTGTGGATGACCTGCTGGGCCTCCTGGATCACCTGGCCATCGATCAAGCGGTGGTCTGCGGTCTCTCCATGGGGGGTTATATCGCCCTGCGGGCCCTGGAACGCCACCCGGACCGGTTCCAGGGGCTGGTCCTGTGCGACACCCGCAGCACTGCCGATCCCGACCAGACCAAGGTCGAGCGGGCCCGGACGATCAGGGCGGTGAAGACCGGGGGCGTGGAGCCCTTCGCGGAGGAATTTGTAAAGGCCGTATTTGCACCGGCGACCCTAAAAGCAAATCCGCCGACAGTTAAGTTGATCCGGGACATCATCGCCGCCACTGACCCGTTGGCCATCGGCGGCACTCTGCTGGCCCTGGCCGCCCGCACCGACACCACACCGGCCCTCTCCCGCATCACCCTGCCGACCTTGATCCTGGTTGGCCAGCACGACGCCCTCACCCCCGTGGCCAATAGCGAGGCTATGGCCGCTCTTTTGCCCCGTGCTGAGCTGCACATCATACCCGGCGCCGGCCACGTGAGTAACCTGGAAAACCCCACGGTCTTTAACGAGCACCTGCTGACTTTCCTGGAGCGGTTCTAGGGCGGTGATCCCCCCTACTTCATCATCACGAGCTTGATGGACTTGGTTGCAGTTGGCGGGATAAACAATCGAGCAATGTAGAGGCCCGTGGGCACCCCCCGCCCGTTCCAGATCACGCTGTGGTAGCCCGCCTCCAGGCGCTTGTCCACCAGCCGTGCCACCTCCCGGCCTAAGACATCGTAAATTACCAACCGAACCCGGGCGTCCTTCGGCAGGTCATAGCTGAGGGTGGTGGAAGGATTGAAGGGGTTGGGGTAGGACGCCAAGCCCAGGACCTTTTCCTTCTCAATTTCAGTAAGCTGGGGAGCTTGGGCAGCCGGTGCACGGCCAGCATAGCGCTCAAAAGTATGAGCAAGCCAGCCGTTTGCTATGTCCTCATCTTTAAGCTGGGCCAAGAGAGAATACATGTCTTCTGCGCGGGGCAAGTCACCTAGCTGTTGCAGGTAAGCGTAAAAGAGCTGTTTGGCAGCGATTCGTCGATAGTCATCACTGAAACCAGGTTCAGTTAATAATTGCTCAGCAAGAGTTATACCCTCCAGGGCATTCCCGCGTTGGATAAGCGTCCGGATATGCAAGAGAGATGCCAACTGGGCAATAGAAGGATCGGCATGATTTCTAGCCGTTGCTACGGCAGCCTGTGCTCGGATCGGGCCAGAGATACTGTCGCTCCTGGCCAGTTCCCTAATGACTCGGAGAAAGCGGGCGGGAGTAATCGTAGTTGTAACGATAGCCTTTGGTAAGGGAGGGGAGGTCAAGTAGGGCGTGTAATCGAATACACTACCGCCAGACACCGAGAATTTGCTGGTATTGGGGGGATTGCTGCCCCACCAAGTTAATTCGGCCTTCAACTCAGATCCATACTCAACCTCGACATCATAGAGGCTATTACCGTAGATCTGGTTGTACCCCCCAAAATCAGTGGCGTCCTCTCCAATGTTTGCATAGGAGAAGGTGTTAAGATGGATGCCTCTGCTATTCGACGTTATCCAAGCCTCGGCCTCATCTTCAACTTCACCGAATTGAACGTAGCCCAGATTATTGATATAGATACCAGCTTTGCTATTATTCGTGAATATGTTGTACCAGCCGAAATCCACAAATGCAAAATCTATAATAGCGCCTTCGCCATCGTCGGTGTCACGGAATCGACTTTGATCCACGGTGATTGAACTATAATAATCGGTCCAGTAGATGTTTAAACCCCTGTAACCGTTGCCTGATGCCGTAACATTACGCATAAATAGATAGTCAACACCGATAACAGTTATGCCCCAAACGGATCCACTAACTTCCGCATTCTGGATGTATGACAGACCCGTGCCAGTGCCGGACAGGGTTATGCCGTCCCACGTAATACCTCCTGTGCTCTGGAAGCGAACCTTGTTGCTCCCCCCCTGGACTTGAAGAAGCCCAAAGCTTAAAATTTCATCGTAAATGCTCATGTTAAACGTCACTCCCGGCTTCACCGTCATGCTGCCGCCGCTCTTGACCACAATATCGGCCAGGTTCAGTGTGGCGTTGTCGTTGATGGTCAGGTCGCCGTAGCTGGTCAGAATTGCGCCTGACGAGAAGTTCACGGTGGAACCCGAGGCTATTGTAAGCGTCACTCCAGACGGAACGGTGGTGCTGCTGGTTATACTATGGGTGCCAACGCTTACAACAACCTCCTGCCCAGAGATGGCAACATTGAGTGCCGACTGAATAGTGGCATACACCTGGGGAACATAAAGCGTTCTGACTGCCCGGTTGGCATTGATTCGGCCCCATCCATAATAATCATCTCTCTCCGGTGTCCCCTTGTCATCTGCTGATAGTTCAATTGTCTTCCTAAGCTGCCAGGGTTCTAGAGACGAGTCAAGGGAAAGTAGCAACCCCGCTAATCCCGAAACGTGCGGTGCTGCCATGGAAGTGCCCGGCAGATAACCGTAATTCTGGCTAACGTAGTAAGGGGAACCATTAAGCGTAACGGAATAGTTGGGCATGGTAGAGTAGATATCCCCTGCATCTACGGGATATCCGGCATCATGTGCGCCACCGGGCGCCACCACGTTCAACTGTGAACCATAATTAGAGTAGGACGCTCTCAGGTCATCATACTCGGTCGCCCCAACGGCAATCACGTTTGAATAAGATGTAGAATAGGCAGCAGGCCATAGCACAGAACCGTTATTATTGCCAGACGAAACCACAATCGGCACACCATTATTATATGCGTATTGGACGCCTTGCTCAGCGGTAGACGATGGCGAGCTTCCGCCCCCACTGAAATTGATAACCTCCGCGCCATTATCAACAGCATATACCACGCCATTATAAAATGCTCCCCAAGTGCCACTACCATACGCGTTGAAAACCTGAATAACCATCACACGGCAATTTCCACAAGCGCCGGCAATTCCTGTAGTGTTGTCTGTTTCAGCGGCAGCAATTCCCGTGACATGTGTACCGTGACCTAAACCATCTTTGACCCCGTCAGCGGGGATATCAATATAGTCTGGCCCCAGTATGAACTTGCTGGCATCATTCAGGTCAGAATGGGAAAGACTGCCGCCCACCATGGGAATTCCCGAGTCCAGAATGGCAATGATAATGGAAGAACTTCCCCGGGTTATCTCCCAGGCTTCCGGGGCGTCAATATCGGCATCCGATGTCCCGCCCGGCGGGCTTTGACCGGTGTTCTTTAGCGCCCATTGATGACCATCCTGATAATAAGGATCATTGGGATCAAAGTGGGCTCGGATGACCATGTTTGGTTCCGCCGCCTCTATCATGGGATTTCTCTTTAACTCGGCAGCGAGAGAGAGCACATCTACGTTCTCTGGCAGCTCGATCAGTCCCCAACCGAGCTTGTCAAAGTCTCTTTTGATGGTTGCGCCGTGGCTCTGGAGCAGGGGGAACACGTCGGCTTGACTGGCGTCCGGCTCTAAGATGATAGCAATTTCACCCTTGAGGTATTCAATCTGCCTTCCTTCCCAAATGCCTGTTCGTACCTGTTTGCCGCCGATCATTTCCTGAGCGGATAGAGCGAGCCAGGGCGATAATACCAGCATGAATAAAGCAAACAGTTTCCGTATTGGGCTGGTTGTTCTGGACCGCATAATAAGCCCCTCCTCATTGGTTTGATGTTCAAGAATTAAATGATCCCTTAATTTATTGATTGTCTTCATGATTGGTCGCCTCTGATACCGAATAGATTCCCTTGCCGCCTGCGAAAATTGCGTCACTCTTAGATACAAACACAGTATTTATTCCTCCTTCAAAGTCCCGATTGCCCAGCATAGTCCATTGAATCGTACCTGGGGAACTTCCATATACGGCATACTTCCCATGGCTATAGCCTGCAAAATAGACTTGCCCTCCGGGAGAGATAGCGATTTGATAAACGGCGATGGTGTCTGCTAACCCTGTGTTTGTCCTCTGCCAGCTGGTCCCACCATCAAGGCTCATATAGAAGCCGTCGCGACTTCGACTTGCATAAATGATCTCTGAATTGGAAGGATGAACTAGGAGATCCGTTACAATTTCACCGTCAGGGAAATGCAGTCGCTCCCAGCTTCCCCCGCCGTCCGTGCTCCTGCATATAGCGCCGATCCATGCGGTTCCAGCATAGATAACGTTCGTGTTTTGGGGATCGATGGCGATGGCCGTTACGCCGTTCCAAAGAATCGTGTCCCCTATCGCCCGCCAGGTCCGGCCGCCATCTATGCTCTTGAATAGGTTTCCCCCAAAATTGCTACTTACTCCTGTGTAGAGCGTATCAGGATGAAGGTAGTCAATAGCCGATACACCTGGCACACCGTACAAACCTACACGTAGCCCTGAGTCGGCTGCCACCCAGGTCTGCCCACCATCGGCTGTCTTGTTAATCCATCCCCAATTGTACCCGGTCACGTAGACGATCTGAGGATTGGTTGGGTGGATGTCTATATCCTTGATAATTGTGCCGCTAATAAGGGTATCCCAGCTCTCTCCTCCGTCAGTGCTTTTGAATAACCCTCCTAATGGTCCCGGACTACCACTGCCGGCATAAATAATGTTCTCATCAATGGGGTCCACTGCGATGGCCATAATACGTTCTTCCTCAAGGCCAAGGAGCTGCCACCCGGAGGAGATATCGTCCGCTGTGCTATTATCCTCTACCTGTTCATCCTCGGGATCAAACATCTTGCACCCGGCAGAGAACGTGAAGGAGAGGATCAGCAGCAAAATGCTCCTGTAGAAATTGGGGAAGGGAGATAGATATTTTACCACGTTCAGGTTGGGCATCGGCCAACAGCCCTCATAACAATCGGTTATGGCAAAAACCTCTAAAGCAGCGGCTACTGACGATGGTATGAAAGATGAACGAGGATGTCAAGTATTATTTTGCAGGCGGGCGGGCACCGTCCGAAGGCAACCGGCACCTGCCGGTGTTTCTGGAGCGCTTCTAGGGCGGGGTGTTCAAATTGGCCAGCACCTGGGGATCGGAAACGGTCACCGTAGTAAAGTCGGCGCCGGATACAACCCGCTGGAGGGCGAAGGTCCCCCGGTCATAGGCCCCCTTGAACAGGGGCAAACTGTCCCGGTGGTACAGGGCCGCCAGCGGCTCCCGGCGATCCTCCACCAGGGGAATGACCCCCAACCCCCTGCGGGCCGCCCACAGGTCGCGCAAAAAATCCCCGGTAAGGCTGGGCAGGTCACAGGCCAGGACGAAGCACCATTCGGTGGACGATAGTTCCAGGGCTGTGAGCAGCCCCGTTATGGGAGCCTGCTGGGGGTACCGGTCCGCCGCGCAGATCAGCCCGAGATCGGCGTACTTGTTGGGCTGTTTGGTGAGGATGGTAACTTCCCGGCAGGTCCGGCTCAGTAGGCCATGGAGCCTAAGGATCAGGGGCTGATTCCAGATGAGGTAGCGGGCCTTGTCGCTGCCGAAGCGGGTGCTCTCGCCCCCGGCCAGGAGGAACGCGTGGGTAGGGAGAGGGGAATATTGCGTGTAGCCATTCATTGGCTCTGATGCAGCACTCACCCCGGTCACTGCGTGACTCCCCCTCCCTCTCGAGAGAGGGGGACGACGTAGTCGGGGGGTGAGTGGTCTACTGCTCCCCCAGCCACCCCCGCAACGCCTCGATCTGCCCCTTGACCGATGCCTGATTACTCCCCCCCTGAATCCCCTCGGCCGGGACGCTCCACCCCTCAGCCAAGACGGTTAGCAGACCCTCGTCCAGGTGCGGTGATGCCGCCTGAAGCGCCTCCAATGGCAGTTCTTCCAGGGTCACCCCCCGGCTTTCGGCCTCTTTCACCAGCCCTCCGGCGATACCGTAGGCATCACGGAAGGCCACCCCCTTATCGGTCAGGTAGGCCACAATGCGCTCGGCCTTGAGATAGGGGGACACCTGCCGGTCCACCGCTTCGGGATGAAAGGTCACCCCTTCAAGTGTAACCTTAAGTGCGGCCAATAATATCTCGGTGTTGTCGACCGCATCAAACAGTGGCGTTTTGTCCTCCTGGAGGTCCTTGTTGTAGCCGGTGGGCAGACCTTTAACGGTGGTCATAAAGCCGGTGAGGTCCCCCAACAGACGCCCGCTCTTGCCCCGGAGCAGCTCGAATACGTCGGGGTTCTTCTTGTGGGCCAGCAGACTGCTCCCGGTGGCCACGCTGTCATCCAGGGTCACGTAGCCGAACTCCTGGCTGCTGGTGAGGATGAAGTCCTCGGCCATGCGGCTCAGGTGAATCCCCAGCCGGGACAGGCCGTAGAGCAGGTCCATGACAAAGTCCCGTGACGAGACAGCCTCCACGCTGTTTTCCGACGGCCGGTCGAACCCCAGCGATTTTGCGATCCAGGTCCGGTCCACCGGGGCCGTGGAGCCGCCCAGGGCTGCCGAACCCAACGGGCAGACACCGGCGGCCCCTGCCACCTGGGCCAGGAAGGCCTGATCCGATTTCAGGCTCCAGACGTGGGCCAGGAGCCACTGCCCCAGCGACAGCACCTGGGCCTGCTGCAGGTGCGTGTAGCCGGGAAACGGCTGTTTCGCCTGCTCCTCGGCCATATCGATAAGGATCGCCATCACCTGCCCGATGCTCTGGCCCAGCTGCCCGGCGTGATCCCTGACGTACAGCCGCAGGTCGGTGGCCACCTGATCGTTGCGGCTGCGGCCGGTGTGCAGCTTTTTGGCCGGGTCGCCGATGAGTTCCCCCAGCCGCCGCTCGATGGCCATGTGGATATCCTCATCCTCCTCGGCCACCTTGAACTGTCCCTGGTCCCATTCACGACCCACCGTCTCCAGCCCCTCCCTGATGGCCGTCGATTCAGCGGCGCTGAGCAGGCCGCACTGCTCCAGGGCCTGGGCCCAGACCGTCGAGACCTGCACATCGTAGGGATAAAGCCGCCAGTCAATGTCAATGGAACGGTTGAGCCTGTGGACCTGGGGGTTCAAAGGTTGGGCGAACCGCTGCTGCCAGACTTTCTTAGCCACTATGCCGTCCCCCGGGAGGTTAATCCCGCTTGAAGGTGCGGAAATAGTTTTCCGCCCGGTATTTGCCCTTTTTCACGCCAAACTCGGCCAGCAGCGCTTCCACCTTGAGGGGTAGCCCGGCCAGACGGATGAACCCCTCGGCATCGCTCTGGTCGTAGGCATCGTCCTGGCCAAAGGTCGCCAAATCCTCCCGGTACAGGGAGAAGGGTGATTTTCTGCCGGCGATGAGGCAGTGACCCTTGAACAGTTTCAGCCGCACGACCCCGGTGACGCAACTCTGGAAGGAGTCGGTGAAGGCGTCCAGGCTTTCCCGCAGGGGGGTGAACCACTCACCGTTGTACACCAGGTTGGCATACTGCTCGGCAATCACATCCTTGTAGTGCATGGACGACTTATCGAGGGTCAGGGCCTCCAACTCCCGGTGGGCCGTATAAATAATGGTGCCGCCCGGGGTTTCGTAGATGCCCCGGGATTTCATCCCCACCATCCGGTTTTCCACCATATCGGCCACACCGATGCCGTGTCTGGCCCCCAGGGCGTTGAGCTTTTCCACCAGCTCCACCGGACCGAGGGTCTCTGAATCGATGGCCACCGGGGTGCCCCCCTTGAAGGCCAGCTCGATAACCTCCGGCTCGTCCGGGGTGTCCCCGAGCGGCTGGCACCATTGGAGCAGGCTGTCATCCATCTCGTTCCAGGGGTCCTCCAACGGCCCCCCTTCGTGACTGATATGCCAGATGTTCTCATCGTGGCTGTAGATTTTCTCCACCGTCGCCGTGATGGGAATTGCCCGCTTCCGGGCATAGTCGATGGCGTCTTCCCGGGACGTGATGTCCCATTCCCGCCACGGCGCAACCACCGTCAGTTTGGGATTCAGGGCCATGAAGGTGAACTCGAACCGCACCTGGTCGTTGCCCTTGCCGGTGCAGCCGTGTGCCACGGCATCGGCGCCGAACTCCTCGGCGACCTTCACCTGCTGCTGGGCGATGAGGGGCCGGGCCATGCTCGTCCCCAGCAGATATTTCCGTTCGTAGATGGCCCCGGCCCGCAGGGTGGGAAAGACAAAGTCGGTGAGGAAGGTCTCCCGCAGGTCTTCCACCACCACCTGGGAGGCCCCCGTGTCCACGGCCTTCTGCTTTACGGCCTTAAAATCGTCCTTCTGGCCGACATTGGCCACGTAGGCGATGACCTCGCAGCCATAGTTCTCCTTCAGCCAGGGGATAATGATGGAGGTGTCGAGCCCACCGGAATAGGCCAGGACAACTTTTTTGATAGCGCGTTTCATGGTCGGCTCACTCTCTTATTTGACCATCGCCAAAGGCAATGTTCTTCTCGATGGTAAGGTCTCTGAGGCCCATGGGGCCGAAACTGTGCAGCTTGGTGGTGCTGATGCCGATCTCGGCCCCCAGGCCCAGCTGGCCCCCGTCGTTGAACCGTGTGCTGGCATTGACCAGCACCAGGGAGCTCTGGACCCCCCGGATAAAGGCATGGGCCGTGCGGTAGTTTTCGGTGACGATGCTATCCGTGTGCTCCGACCCGTAGGTGTGGATGTGCGCCATGGCCTCCTCTGCGGAATCGACCACCTTCACCGAAAGGATCATGTCGAGGTATTCCGCATGCCAATCCTCTTCGGTGGCCGGAACAATGGTGGCCGGGTCGAAGGCCACGGTCCTGGCATCGCCCCGCAGCTCCAGGTTGTGCTTCTTCCCGGCGGCAATGAACCGGGGCAGGAACGTCTCGGCCACCGCCCCGTGCACCAGGAGGGTTTCCTCGCTGTTGCACACCCCGGTGCGCTGCACCTTGCTGTTCAGGGCAATGGCCAACGCCATGTCAAGGTCGGCGTCCTTATCCACGTAGACGTGGCACACCCCCTTGTAATGCTTGATCACCGGGATACGGGAATGCTCCGCCACGTAGCGAATGAGCCCTTCCCCGCCTCGGGGAATAAGCAGATTGACGTCATCCTCCAGTTTGAGCAGCTCTTCCACCATCTCGCGGTCGGTGGTATCCACCACCTGCACCCCGTGTTCGGGCAGGCCCGCAGCCGTAAGGGACGCCTTGATGAGCTGGGCGAAGGCCAAGCTGCTGTGGATCGCTTCCTTGCCCCCCCGCAGGATGACGGCGTTTCCGCTCTTGATGCACAGGGCCGCGGCGTCGATGGTCACATTGGGCCGGGACTCGTAGATGAAGGCCACCACCCCCAGCGGGATGCGCATCTTCCCCACCTGCAGACCGTTGGGCCGCAGCGTCATTCCCGACACCTCCCCCACCGGGTCGGGCAGTGCCCGGACCTCTTCCACCGCCACGGCCAGGTCTTCCAGGCGCTCGGGGCTGAGGGTCAGGCGATCCACCATCGCCTGGGAGAGTTGCTGCTTTTCGGCCTCCGCAAGGTCTAGACCGTTGGCCGCCAGCACCTGGTCATGGCTGGCGCGAAGCTGCCGGGCCAACTCGGTCAGCATATCATTTTTCACCGTGCTGGATGCCGTCGCCAGGGTAACGGCTGCCGCCTTCGCCTGCCGGCCCAGAGTCGCGGCGTAGTCGGGCATGCTCATGGCTCCTCCGTGGGGTTGGTTGGCAGCAGCACCAGGTCTTCGCGGTGCACCACCTCATTGAAATATTTGACGCCCAACGTTTTGATAATCTCATCCTGGCTCTTCCCCGCCACCTCCTGCAGGCCCCGCCAATCGTACTTGGTGATGCCCCGGGCAAACTCCCGTCCCTGATCATCGAGGATGGCCACCACGTCCTGGGCCTCGAATTTCCCCTGAACATCGGTGACACCCGAACTGAGCAGGCTGGCGTTTTCACGGGTGACCGCCACCCAGGCGCCTTCATCGACCATTACCTGTCCCTTTACCTTGGTGGAGTAGGCCAACCACCGTTTCCTAAGCGGCATCCGTTTGGCCTCGGGGTCGAACAGGGTCCCCGCCTCGGCGCCGGTGAAAATCTTGCGCAGGATGTCCGGCGTTTTCCCGTTGGCCAGGATCACCGGCACCCCGAAATGTACCGCTTTCTTGATGGCCTTCAGCTTGGCCGCCATGCCTCCGGTGGACAGCAGCTGCCCCTTGGTCCCGGCCTCTTCCAGCATGCGGGGCGTGATCGATGCCACCCTGGGGATCACCCGGCTGGCGGGGTCCGTCGGCTCACCATCATAGAGGCCGTCGACCGTGCTCAGGATAATAAGCAGGTCCGCATCCAGCATACCGGCCAGTTGGGCGGCCATATTATCGTTGTCACCGAAAGCGAAATCCTCAGTGCTGATGCAATCGTTCTCATTCAGGATCGGCAGCACCTTGAGTTTGAACAGGCCCTGGATGGTCTGTTTGATGTTCAGGTAGCGTCCCCGGTCCTGAAAGTCCTCCAGGTTAATCAGGATCTGTCCCACGGGACGGTTCAGTTCGGCAAATATTTTCGTGTACTCCGACATGAGTGCCACCTGCCCGATGGCCGCCAGGCTCTGTTTGAGATTGCGGGGGTAAAGGCTCAGGTTCAGGTCCATCAGGTTACGGCCCATCAGTACAGCGCCGCTGGTGACCAGGAGGAGCTCAACCCCGTCATGGACCAGCTCCATGATCTGGTGGGCGATATGCCGGACATCGGCGGAGGTAAACCGGTTGCCTTCGCTCAATACATGGCTGCCCACCTTGACGATCAGGCGCTTCTTATGGAAATTTTTAAATGTCGTTCTCATCATCTTCCGAAAAAAAATAGCCCCAAGTTTGTCACTCAGGGCTATTTGAATCTTTCGCTGACTGGTTATGTCAGAGGCAGTCTACCCATGAGCGACCCACAGGATCGGTCGGGAAAATTCGTCGATGGATACGTCGTAGCGTCAGTTCCATAGTAAACAAGTTTACATCCCTTTTCGGCCAGATCAAACAGGATGTTCCCGGAAGCGGGATAGTCAGACTTATTTGGCGAGAACCCGGTAAACTAGCGCATGATGCACGCAGATTGGGCCGGAAATGAGCTGATGACGCCTGCGACCAATGGACTTGAATAGCTGCAAAATTATCTTTAACCTTCGCTGGACTTGCCGATGCCTTGTTAATGTGAACGTTGTGTCCAATTGAGAATCTATCCCCCAGCGGCGGCAGCGACTGTGCCTGGCCGCCGGGGCTTGATCCTGATAAGCGGTGTGTGAACGCGTTTGCTTCCATAAATTGAATAAAAAGAGAAATGAATATCGTGCTGGAGACACAATGAGTCAGTTAAAAAGGGAAACGCTGCCATACACCGAGTATACCCTCGATATGTTTTTGACCAGCGCAGGCCCTGACCATGCTGAGATCACCCATTTCAATCGGTGGCGCGAACAGGTCCTGGAAGCCAATATGTACACCTTTGAAGTGCCGCACCTCGGGGCCCAACGACCCAATGTCAGTATTCAAAGGAGCAGCGGCGAGCAACTGGACCTGGTGAGCTTCGCCAGCTACAACTACCTCGGTTACGCCTATCACCCCGAGGTGATTGCCGCCGCCAAGGAGGCCCTGGATGTCTACGGTCTGGGCGCTACCGGATCACCCCTGCTAAACGGGACCTTCAAGATCCACAATGAGCTGGAGGATAAAGTTAACGACTTCTTTGGCCTTCCCGAACGGGGAGTGTCCCTGTTTTCATCGGGCTATGGCGCCAATATTGGGGTGATTTCCGCCTACGTGCACAAGGGAGATTATGTCGTCCTGGACCGGCTTTCTCACGCCTCCCTCATCGACGGCGCCCTCCTCTCACAGGGAGAGATTAAATTTTTCAAGCATAACGATGCCGAACACCTCGACCGAGTTTTAAACCGCCTCGATCACAAGAATTGCCGCATTCTCGTCTGCACCGAAGGGGTCTATAGCGCCGATGGCGACCCCGGCGACCTTAAAGGCATCATCCGGGCAGCCAGGAAGTACGGCGCGTCGGTACTGGTTGATGAGGCCCATTCCCTGCTGGTCACCGGCCCGGGCGGCAAGGGGGTCGCCGAGGAGCAAGGTGTGCTGGAGGAGGTGGATATGATCATCGGCACCTTCAGTAAGGCCTTTGGCGGCGTGGGTGGCTGTCTCCTCGCCCGGAAAGAGATGGCTCACTATATCAACTATTACGCGCGGTCTCATATGTTCTCCTGCGCCATTGATCCGGCCGTCACCGGGGGGCTGATCAAATCGCTCGAACTGGGCGCCGGACCCGACGGACAAGCCAAAAGGAAGCGCCTCCATTCCAATGCCAAGTATCTGCGAGCCAAGTTGCAGGACAAGGTGGATACCGGGGGGAGCCGGAGCTGGATTATCCCCATTATGTATGGCCGCGAACAACTCACCCTCCCCTTGAGTGACTACCTTCAGCGCGCCGGGCTGGACACCTCGTTGATGACGTTCCCTGCCGTACCGAAAAACCAGTCGCGGATTCGTCTCTTCGTCACGTCCGAGCATTCCGAGGAGCAGCTGGACAAGTGTGCGGAAGTCATCCTCGAGGCGGCGGAAAAATTTGACTTCCTCCGCTAGAATGGCCGAGATAAATCATCGATAGCTGAAGGGAGTTTATAACGCGTGACCCATCAAGCGACCTCAAGCAATGAAGACCTGATCATTTGGAACTTCGATTTCGCCCTGTCCACCTTTTATGAAATCGGCACCAGCGAAATCGAACAGCTCCTCCCTAACCGGTTGGCCCCCATGGAGGCGGCCCCGGGTGTCTCCCTGATCAATGTCTCCGCCTTCAACTTCAAGGCGGGGGCCCTCGGCGACCTCCCGGAATTCCAGGAACTCATCCTCAGCATCATTGTGGCCCCCGATCTGAGCCGGGGCGTGCCCAAGTTTGCCATGTTCGTCCTTTCACTGGGCAGCACCAACCAGGCCCACCTCGAGCATAGTGCCAGCTACTACAAGCTGCCCATCTTTGGACAACTGTCACAGGTGGATATTCAGCGCGAGGTTCACCAGGTAACCTATGCGGATGATGCCGGACCGATCTTGACGATGAAAAACATCCATCCCAAACCGGTCTTCACACCGGATGAGCGGTACTTCCAGGCGTTTGTTGAACAGGACGGGGAGCTCTACGTGGCTGATCTGGTGATCAAGGCCCAGCTGTTCGAGCATCAGGTGGCCGGCGATACCGGGAAGCTGAATGCCCATCCCCTCTTCCGGGGCATCGATCTGGATGGCGGCGCCCTCACCCCCTACCTGCAGACGTTCAGTAAGCCCGGCACGTCCGGTCAGCAGTTCTACGCCCGGCCCGAAAAATTCGGTCAGTGATTTAACGCAACCCCACCTTTTTGCGGGCAATGCTATCGATAAGGCCCGGCGCAATGGGTCGGATGATGGCCCCCACTTTGCCCAGCAGGGTCATGATCTCCTCGCGTTTTCCTTTTTTAGCTGCCTTGATGATGATGCGGGCCGCCTCCTCGGCGGTCATGGCCTTGGTGTCATCGAAGGGGTCTGCCGCCGGGTGTTGGCCGTCCCCATTGAAGCCGTGCAGGCGGACGTCGGTCCGCACAAATTCGGGGCTGACCAGGGTAATCTGAACGCCGGTCCCGACCAGCTCGGTGCGCAACGACTCGAAAAACCCGTTGAGGGCGTGCTTGCTGGCGGCATACCCGGAGTGCAGCGGCGCGCCGGTCTTGGCCGCCATGCTGGAAACCACCACGATCTTGCCCCTGCTCGCCTTCAGGTGGGGCAGGGCGGCATGGGTCAGGTAGAGGGGCCCAAAATAGTTCACCGCCATCATGGTTTCGAAGAAGGTGAGATCGCCGATATCATCGAACCGGGCCCACATCGATATGCCGGCGTTGGAAAAGAAGTCGTCGATGCCACCCCAGGCATCCACGGCCTGAGTGATCAGCTCCCGGCATTGGTCCTGGTCGCTCACATCGGTGGGGACCACCAGGGCCTGGCCCCCCAGGGCCCGGCAAGCTTCCGCCGCCGATTCCAGGGCCGGGACATTGCGGGCCGCCAACGCCAGCCGGGCGCCCTCGGATGCCAGCTGCTTGGCCAGGGCCAGTCCGATGCCGCTGGAGGCCCCGGTCAGGATAATACGATGGTCTTTGAACGTCATGGTCGCTCCCTTTTCGTGTGCCAATGATGGACCCATATCGCCACGGATATTATGTAGAAACGGGCAGAAATTGGCTAGATTTAACCCCTTGAATGCTGCCAACAATTTATCGTGGTTTTAGGGCCATCCATAGGGTGACTATGGCGTCTGCCCGCTGCCTCAGGCCCGTCTCCCGGCTGACCGGGATGCTGCTGGGTGGCTGCCTGGCCGTCGTGCTGCTGTGGGGCTGCGCCGACCCCATCCCGCCGCCCCCCGTCAAGGAGGCCCGGGGCGTCTGGCTGACCCGCTACGACTACTGCGGTGTATCCCCCACCCATGACCCCGACGCCATCCGGACCTACATCGCCACCGTCATCGACCAGGCCGCCCGGGCCCATTTCAACCTCGTCTTCTTCCAGGTGCGGGGCAACGGCGACGCCTACTACACCCCCGGCCTGGAGCCCTGGGGCCAACTGCTCACCGGTACCCTCGGGGAAGACCCGGGCTGGGACCCTCTCGAATTCGCCCTGGATCAGGCCCACCGCCGCGGCCTGGAACTGCACGCCTGGTTCAACACCTTCCCGGTCTGGCGCGGGCGCAATCCGCCCCCCGTCACCGCCCCCCTCTCGCCCTATCTGGCCCATCCCGACTGGTTAGTGGCCGATTCCAGCGGCGTCCCTATGCCCCGGACCGACGGGTACATCTCCTTTTCCCCCGGCATTCCCCAGGCACAGGCCTACATTATCGCCGTGGCCGCCGATATCGTGACCCGGTACGATGTAGACGGTATTCACTTCGACTATATCCGTTACCCCGATGGGGCGCCGCAGCGGGGCTATTCCCACGACGCCCCCAGCGTGGCCGCCTTCGCATCCTCCAGGGGCAACCCCTTTGGCCTGGACTGGGACGATTGGCAGCGCGAACAGGTCACCGGGTTCATGGTGCGGGCCTACAACGCGGTGACGGCGGTGCGCCCAACGGTGAAGGTTTCGGCGGCGACCCTGGGCAGCTACCGCGACACGGGTTGGAATGCCTATCACGCCACCTTCCAGGACCCCCGGCGCTGGTCGGAGCTGGGCAAGGTGGACTTTATCACCCCCATGCTCTACTGGCCCAGGGACCATCCCACCCAGCCGTTCACCCTGCGCTCCCTCGAGTGGCGCGACCATTTCACACTCGACCGCTACGTGTTCCCCGGTATCGGGAGTTATCGCTATGCGGGTGCGGGAGAGGACCTGCCCTGGGATGAGGCGCTGGGCCAGATTGACGACCTGCGGGACGCGGCGCTTCCGGGGATGTCCTTTTTCGAGGCCCGCAGCCTCCAGGAGCATTGGGACGATCTGGCCCGGACCCGGTTCCGGCGCCCCGCGAACATCCCGGCCATGACCTGGAAGGACGACCTCCCACCCCAGCCGCCCACCCACCTGAAGGTCAAGCTGCAGGATCGCTCGGCGACCCTTACCTGGGTGCCGCCCGAGGACGACGATGTGGAGCGCTACAATATCTACCTGTCGCCGGACCTCCCCCTGGACACCGGGGACAGCCGCAACCTGCGGATCGTCACCATCGGTCCCCGGCTGGTGTGGACCCTGGAGCTGGCCGGGCGTGACCTGAAGGCCTACGTGGCCGTCTCCGCCCTGGACGCGGCCTGGAACGAGAGCGGGCTATCGGAGGCGGTGAAAATCAGGGGCCCCTAGCCCCTAGCCTCTAGCCCCTATTTCAGCAGCACCAGCTTGATGGACTTGGTGAACGTGGGCGTACGCATCAGGGCGATGTAGATACCGCTGGGCACGTTCCTTCCCGTGGCGGTCTTGCCATCCCAGATGACGGTGTGGTACCCCGCCTCCAGGGTTTGGTCCACCAACTGCGCCACTTCCCGGCCCAGAATGTCGTAGACCACCAACATGGTGGGGGTCGCTTCCGGCAGGTCAAAGGGAATGGTGGTGGTGGGATTAAAGGGGTTGGGGTAGGCTGCATGCAGGGCAAACTTCTCTGGGAGCACTTCTTCCTGAAGTCTTGCAGCAGTCGCCCGCGCCTGAGAGCGTTTTGCTAGGTCACCCCCAGGTTGATAATCTTCTATAAAACTGTCTAGAAGGGGCAAAAATTCACTTTCCGGGAATTTGGCAGCAAGTTTATCATATTCAAATTGAGCAGCTTCTTTATCATCCGCATAATCGAGATATATTTGCCCCATTTGGAGGTAGGCGTCCGCCTCAATTATCGTGCCCCTATTTCGGTTGATTTGCACCTTGAAATAATTAACAACATCTGGGTACTGTCCATTTTCGAGGGCAGCATCAATCCAAAATATCCTCGCCAAGTCCCTGAGTGGGTGATTTGGACTATTTGACATCACATTGAAATACTGTGCCTTACCATGAAACTGATCGGCTCTGAACAGCACCCTGACATACAATTGAAGGCCCATCTGCGCCTCCTCGGTTTCCGGATAGTCAGCTACCAGCTCCTCAAACAAGCCCATTGCACCAGTTAAATCACCTTGATCGGTCAGTGCTTGAGCTTCGGCAAGTAGCTGCCCTTCTGGAGACGCCACTCCCTTTCCAAGGGAACCCGGTTGTTCCTCGCCCGGTGCGAAAGGATCATCAGCGGCATTTAGCCAAGGTGAAAAGTATGCCGACCCAGATCCTCGGTACACGTCTGCGCTACTTGGTGAACTTGTTCCCCACCAATCATATTTCGCCCCTATGATTGTGGTACTAAAGGTATAGATTTGATTGGTATATGCGTTGCCCCAGTTGTTACCCATGAGGTCGTTATAGCCCGGGTTGATAGCCCAACCTAACACAGGCGCGGCAGAGGTGTGGACATAAAAGCCATCCTTGTTATGGTTGGATATCACATTGTGACCGTAACCGTTATTAGTCACGAACAAGGGATTCCCACTAACGATCTGCAACCCGTAGCGATTGTCATGGATATAGTTGTATCCAAAATTGGGGTATGGAGATCCATGTACGAGTACCCCCTTGTCAGTATTATAAATATCATTGTAGATAAATTCTACGTTCGAAAAAACCGTTCTTATTCCCTCTCCATACTCTGGATATATTCCGCCATCATGGATTGAATTGTGGCTCACGACTGTGTTGCCATCATCGCAAGCGTTAAGATAAATGCCAAACGTATATTGATAATTCCCCGCAGAATAACCCGATATATCGTTATGATCAATCGTTGAGGCAGTCAAATCGTAAAGATGGATCCCCTTCGTGCCTGGTTCGATGAGAGTATTTCCAATAATGTCGAGAGAGGTGCCGGACGCGTAAATCGCAACAAAATCGAGGTACCTTAAAGTGCTGTTGGTAATCTGGATGCCATCAGCAGCGCCTCTGACTGAAATCGCACTATCTGCATATTCAATAATCGCATAATCGATGACCGAACTGCCATTTGCGCCAGGCAAAAACTTGATACCCGCCCAGTCACCAGCGGCAGGTGAGGCAGAAGCTGACGTGAAGGCAATTCGAAAGTCAGTGGTACCCTGCGCAACAAGTTTGCCATTGATCGTTAACTTAGTACCAGGTTCAAAAAATACTCCCGTCCCCGGCAGAATTGTCAAAGTAGCCCCGGATTGGACAGTAATATCGCTCTCGACTACAATCGAGCCTTGCCACGTTGTATTTGTGGTGATGTTTGCATTAACGTATTGATTCAGTGCTAATGGCATAGACGGATCGCCATACAACACCATGCTCCGCACATGGTAATTATGTGCATTAGGATCAAAGGGTTTAGCTATATTTCCTCTTCGGACATAATCAATATTTGTTGTGGCATAGAATGCGTTACTCGCTGATGATGCAAGTGCTCCAGTAGTGTTGATGCCATTGTTAATCAGATCGTTAAAGACGTTGTCATAATAGACATGGGTAGAATGAGTACTCGTCGCTACTGTCGGGCCAAAAAAACCAGTTAGCCCGGTATTCGCATCAAACAATAAATTCTTTAATACATTGTCTTGTTCAGGGTGCGACGTATTGCCAAGCGCACAGGTGTTACCCCAAATGAAGTTGCTTTTGGCATTGGTAAATAGTGAATAGTTACTTGTCCCAGGGTTAAAAAAGAAACCTCCGAGGTTATCCGGAGCGCCAGCCGTCCCAGAGACCACGGTCAGTCCCGCACCTTCCATAAGACCAGCCCTGAATACGGCATCCATCGCGGGAGAAGGGTTTCCCGGGTTGCCGGGAGCAATGTTCTCCGCCCAGTGTACGACATATTCCTGCCTCCCAACAGCAATATATTTCCCATCAGTTTTATTCACTTCATTTTCAGCTGTACTTGACAAGGTAAAGTTATATGGGCTGTAATTATTTTGGCAAAATATTCTTATTTTATTCTTATAGCCCTCATATTGAGATAGACTTTGGTAGTGTACTGATAATTTAGAAACCCAGGTTCGGACCTGAGCCACCGTTGCGGCCGGCACCCTGCCAATAAACAAGTTCAGGCCGTCGACATATTGTTTATCAGAAGGTATATCACGTATTTGACCCGCCCAAAACGGCGCGTCATTATAGTAGTAAAAAGGAATATAGTTCCCCGTGGAAATATTCGTTATATGGTTGGTTTCTGGGTATGTACCACCCGGAGGTACAGGATTATCCTCACCTTGCCCTATCAAAAGTACATATTTCAAATCAGGGTAGGTCAAGGAATAACCCTGGATAGTCGCTCTAATTGAAGTGTTTGAAATCCCATTCGATACGTAATAATAAGCTAATTGGTGACCCTGCTCCACCAACAGCGAGGTAAGATCGTTCTCCCAACCGCTGGGGTCATTTAGTGCACTACTACGTATGACCAGATAATCGACCCCACCGTAACCGATTGACGTTAAGGCCAAAACCAAAGTAGCTATCCGCCTATATTTCTTAAGCCAAAACATCAGTTGTCTCCAGTAATCTTTAGCCTGGACTTTGCATAATAATTCGACAATGGTAAGCCGGCACTAGTTTCAATATTGTGAAGTGCTCCAAATCCATTCTTGACTGGCTGATCTATTATACGAACAGAAGTATTGGACTGAGTTGATTTCATTATGGAACCAGCGATAGTATTTTCATGCAGACTCACAACATGGCCCAACTCATGGGTCATGATATGTTGGACATCAAGTCCATCAGTACCATCTTGCCGACTAGGGCTAGCGCTCCATTCCCAGTGAAAGTTTTCAAGGTATGTTGCTGTCTTATTCAAAAAGACAATTGTTTGGATCCAATCACCACTGGTGATATCGTTCGTTTGCCAATCCGGATTGTTATATTGAAAAGTATATAAGCCACCAGCAGTAATATCAGCCGCAATAAAGGTCGTAGCAGAAGCTACTAGGCCAACATAGGTCTGATCATCAGTAAATACGATATGTACCAGGGAAGTATTCTGCCACCAATCAAGTGTGTTAATAAAATTGTCCTTTTCAAATGGATCGGCAGACTGGTCATCCGGAACGATTCCATTCCAGGTGTCGACAGCAGCATCCGCCGCTCCCCAAATTTGTTCCTTGGTCAAATTCTGAACGGAATTATTATCATAGTGTGTTTGAACTTTTATTTTAGTGTGGAAAAAAAAGTAGGGTATCCAGACCGTGCATTCTTCCATGCAGTTTTCGCTCAACTGCGGGCAGGATTTAATTGTGAGTGCATGATTGGCATCCACAGTGAAAAATGTGGTATGGTTGTCTTGCGCGACAACGGCATTACAGAATAGGATAATAATGATCAAATTTCTATTGGCTGGAGAAAATAAATAGTTCATCGGTGAATCCCATAACTGTTCAGAAATGATAATAATTCTTGCTTATAATCCGCATAGCTTTTGCCGTTTACGCCCAGAACATCGTGGGGATCTTGGATAATCTCGTTTTCTACACGCATATACTTGGGTTTCTCATCAAGAAGCAGCTCTCGAGACCAATAGATACTGGTGGTTTCCCCTTCAACCGTCATTTTTGACGCACCTTCTATTGTCAGCAGTAACCTTGGGTGGGTCTCCAACGGCATTGACTCCGTAAACCATATGGTGGTATGCCTTACCATAATGGTATCTTCTTCAACTGTATCCAGCAGATCATCAAGAACACGACAATAGGCAACCAGACCCCAAGGATATCCCAATACCGGATGATGTTCGTCAAACATAAGTACGGTGTCTCTAAAGACCTCTACCAGGACAATGCCTGAAAGTCGCGTCATTAAACTCCAAGGTTCAGGCAACCGTTTCTTTATTTGTGCTACTAAGAATCCGCTTCCACCGGATCCATCCCAGTATCTATTGAATTCACCATCATACCTTACTGTACTGTAAAATAGCCTTGAACTCAGATATGCCTGCGCGAGGGGATGAAAAAGTGCATCGGGAATATCCACTTCCGGCAGCCGTCCCATTGAATCGGCATCAGCGCGCGGTCTTTGGCGCCAGGCAAAGTATTGTACCCGCAGGGCATCATATTCCTGGATGGCCTCGGGAAAGGTTTCAATTCCCGGCCAGGGCTGGTCCGGCGGATGGGTGGGATAGGGCTTGGGCTCATAGGCCCCCCTTTTTGGGGGACTAACGGCATCCTGCCCAAGACCAACGGAAAGGAGAAGTGAAATGAGGGCTGCCAGCTTGAGATGATGTTTCATCTTGTATTCCATCTTTTAGGACTTACGCGTATAAGTAAATTCCATCTTCTGGGATCGACACTCTAGCCTTATCTACTAGCCACTTTCTGGTGCCGTATGGTGGCATCCTGATAGTTTGTGACTCGTCGTTGGGTGAGAATATTGGGCATCGGCCAGAAACCCATTATAACGACGATACAGCCCTAGACATCATAGTCCTGATAACAGGGACTTACTGATTAGTCTATAACAAAATGTTCGAAATGTCAAGTGTTATTTTGCAGGCCCACCAGATTTCCTGGTGTAGGATTGCATGCACTACCTGGTGGATAGCCAGGTTGGGGGCTGAGGCTGCCAATGGCCCAGTTGCCCTTCGCCCCATACGTTACCTGCGCCAAAGGCGCCGCCAGTATCCGGTGCAACCTTATCGGTCCGGAACCGGTCTAATGGGCAAAGCAGGTGGTCAGTGAAAGACAATGAGGCCGCCGCCAACAAAGGGAGCCAGAACATGAAGTTATTTACAGTCGCCTTTATCCCGGTAGTCTCGGCCCTGATCCTGGGGAGCGCCTTCATGGTCCACGACGAGTACGATGCCGCGCCCCTCACGGATAACCCCGCCGCCGATGAGAGCTACAAAAGCCTTCGCTATATCATGGTGTGGAACTCGGGCAGTTTCGATGAGGCGTTGTGGCTCGCCATGAATCAGGTTGCCACCCTGGAGGATGGATTGCCCCAGCAGGTAGATCGATTTCAGGTGGAGATTCAGTCGAAGGGAACGACCCAGCCCACCGTGCAGCTCGCGTTTAGCCGCACAGATTTTACACTACTGAAAGCGGGTGCTATCGCACCGGAAGTCTTCATGCGTGATTATGTGAGGTATCATTAGCCTCACATTTCCCCGTCACCCTACCCCACTCACCCACCCCCAACCACGTCCCGTGCTCTTACCGGCATGGGACGTCGGCATTATTCCCCGCCCGGCAGCTGTAGCTGGGCCGCAATCCCGGTGAACAGATCGTCCTCCAGAACGCCGCGTGACCGCCACCGGATCCATTGACGATGATCC
>CAZJBG010000012.1:32342-36574 GCA_964543925.1 uncultured bacterium | reverse complement strand
TGGGGGTCATGACCCTCACCTTCATCCTCATGTACCTGGTTCCCGGGGACCCGGTGCTGGCTATGGTGGGGGAGCACTTCGATGCCGCCACAGTGGCCAACCTGCGCCGCCAACTGGGTCTGGACGACCCCTGGCCGGTGCAATACATCCGCTTCATGGGGCGGATCATCACCGGCGACCTGGGCCACTCGTTTCTCACCGACCGGGCGGTAGCCGATGAACTGCTGGAGCGCATCCCCTATACCCTGGAGCTGGCCTTCGGCGCCATGGCGGTATCGGTCATCGTCGGCCTGACGGTGGGCATCATCGCCGCCCTCAGGCCGGGAACGCTCATCGACCGGGGGATCATGGTGCTGGCCCTGGCGGCGGTGTCGGCCCCGGTATTCTGGGTGGCCCTGCTGCTCATTCTCTACGTGGGGGTCGGTCTGCGGTGGCTGCCGCCCACCGGCTATGGCGGCGTGCAATACCTGATCCTGCCGGCCATCGCCCTGGGGACCCGGTCGGCGGCCTTCCTGGCCCGCATTACCCGGGCGAACATGCTGGCGGTCCTGGGCGAAGACTACATCCGCACCGCCCGGGCCAAAGGGTTGAGCGAGCGGGTGGTCATCCTCAAGCATGCCCTGCGCAACGCCCTGATTCCCATTATCACTGTGATCGGCACCGACTTTGGTAGCTACCTGTCGGGGGCGGTCCTCACCGAGTCGATATTCGGTTGGCCGGGGGTGGGGCGCTATGCCCTGGATGCCATCCTGAAGCGGGATTTTCCGGCCATCCAGGGGGCGGTGCTGTTCATGGCCCTGGTGTTCATCGCGGTCAACCTGGCGGTGGACCTGCTCTACGGCTTCATCGATCCCCGCATTCGCCTGGCTCGGGAGCAAGCCCCGTGAGGAGTGAACTCGTGCGACGGATGTTGAAGGACCCGGCGGCGGTGCTGGGACTGATCCTGGCGCTGGTGGTGGTGGTGGCGGGCCTGGCAGCGCCCCTGCTGGCCCCGGCCTCGCCCTATGTTCAAGACCTGGAATCGCGTCTCTCGCCTCCCGGTGAGGAGACACTGTTGGGCAGCGACCAGTTTGGCCGGGACATCACCTCGCGCATCCTCTGGGGGGCGCGGATATCGTTGAAGGTGGGGGTCATGGCCAGCGTCATATCCCTGCTCATCGGGTCGCTCTTGGGGCTGCTGGCCGGGTATTTTGGGGGCTGGCTGGACAGCCTCATCATGCGCTTTACCGACGTGATAATGGGCTTCCCGGCCCTGCTGTTCATGATTGCGATCATGGCGGCGGTGGAGCCGAGCCTGGAGGCGGCCATGGTGGCTATCGGGCTGGTGAGCTGGCCGTCAATGGCCCGGCTCATGCGCAGCACCGTGCTCACGGTCCGCCACCAGGACTATATCCTGGCCGCCCGGGCCCTGGGACTGCCCCACCGGGCCATCATCCTGCGGCACGTGCTGCCCAACTGCCTCTCACCGGTGATCGTGGCCTTTTCCATGGGCATAGCCGGGGCCATTATGGCCGAGGCGAGCCTGTCGTTTTTGGGGCTGGGGGCTCAGCCGCCGGAGCCGAGCTGGGGCAGCATGATCAATGACGGGAAGGATTATCTGCGGGTGGCCCCGTGGCTATCCCTGGCCCCCGGTGGGGCCATCGCCCTGGCGGTGCTGGGCTTCAACCTGCTGGGTGAAGGGCTCCGGGACGCCCTGGACCCGAAGTACCAGCGGACAAGCTAGTGTCCTGTCCCACAATTTCATTTACTGTTCTGTCATCGCGAGTTCCGCCTTCGCGGGACGTGGCGATCTCCATACCCATTGGGTAATCCCATGAGACTGCCACGCGGAGCCTGTACTGAGCGGAGCGAATGTGCTCGCAGTGACAGATTGCTTCGGGCCTCACCGTAGGCCGGGACGACCTCACAATGACGGGAAAAAATGAGTTCGTGGATACTGAATCAAAACCACAAAAGGTATCTGAGACCTGCCCCCTCTGCCGGTTTCGGGCTACCCGCCCCTTCCATCAGGAACATGGCCGGGATTACCGGCGGTGCCCGGCGTGCCAGCTGATCTTCCTCCCACCTGAGCAGCGGCCTACCCTGAAGGTTGAGAAAGCCCGGTACGAGACCCACCGGAACAGCCCCGCCGATGAGGGGTATGTGAACTTCCTAAGCAAGCTGGTGGAGGTGCTAACGCCCCAGTTGGCGCCCGGGGCCGAGGGACTGGACTACGGCAGTGGTCCCGGTCCGACCCTGTCGCTGATGCTTAAGGAGTTGGGATTTCCCATGACCAACTATGATCCCCTATTTACGCCCGATGAAGCAGCCCTGGGGCGCAGCTACGATTTTATCACCTGCACCGAAACGGTGGAGCATTTCCATCGACCTGGAGAGGAATTCCGGCGGCTACAGGGGTTGTTACGGCCCGGCGGATGGCTGGGCATCATGACCGGTATTCTACAGCCGGACCACCCGTTTCCCGGCTGGTGGTATACCCGGGACCTGACCCATGTCTGCTTCTACAATGGGGCTACCCTGGCGTGGATCGCCCGGCGGTTCGGCTGGGAACTGGCCTTACCCGCCGAGAATGTGGTGCTCTTTCGGCGGCTGGACTGACCATGGGAAAGCCCTACCGGTAGGCGGGCAGCCGCCAGGCTGCCGGGTGAGGGGCCGCGAGACGCCCTGGACCCGAAGTACGGGAACGGGAGATATTCTTGGATATTCCCGATATTCGGTCTATATTTTGGTGGAGACATGTCATGAGTGGATTGTCCCATTGAGCATCATGGTGAAAGTTCCGTCATAAAGGTTACGCATGTGATGTCATCTAAGTGCTATGGGCATCATTTCGGGTTACCTCTGCTCGGCCTTGTAGTTGGGGGCTTCCTGGTGATCACTAGCTGTGAGAGTAAGACTCCCGAGGGCCTCGACGAAGACAACCCTTTGGTCCTATCAGGCTCTTTGGGAGGCTGGATTGAATATCTGGTGACTAATTCCCAGGGACACCTTTTCGCAGCGGTTTACCCGTCAATATTTACATCGGAAAATGACGGTGAAACCTGGATTGAAACATCCGCGCCAAAGGGTGTGGTTTGGAACCTTGTGATAGATTCTCAAGATAACATGTTTGCGTCTATCGAAGGTGAGGAGAATCATTGGGACCTATACCGCTCGACTGATAATGGGCAAAACTGGAAAGGTCTCGGTATCAACGATGTATGCTGCCTGTCGATTTTTTTTAACGCTTCCGGTGCCATGTACGTCGAGATTAGACCTGGATTATTCCGGTCAGATGATTTAGGCGATACATGGGTATCAACAGGCCTAGACAGTGCAATGGTCGTAGCCGGCGCCGTAAATGAGAGTGGTCATATTTTTGTCGGTGTGTGGCATGGGCTTCGAGGTGATTTTCTTCGGTCTACCGATGGCGGTGCGACATGGACAAATCTAGGTCTCGGGGATGATTACAGCCACGTGGTCTTCCCTAATCCAGGAGTCGTATTGGTAGGGCACCCCTGGCATGATGAATCAGGTGGCGGCATATCCCGCTCAATGGATAATGGTATAACCTGGGATAAGCATGATTTCCATGATAATGGCATATTTGGGCTTGCCGTTGACTCAGAAGGTTCAATTTTTGCAGCTATCTATCCTTCCTTTCTCTCAGATACTCCCTTGGGTGTTTACCGATCTATAGATAACGGCGGTTCCTGGGCTCATGTTCTCAAAGATTCTTTTGTAACTACTCTATTCATTGGTTCAAGCGATCAGATTTACGTTGGTACAAATTATGGCAGTGTCATTTATTCCACCGATAAAGGGGAAAACTGGCATTGATGAACTTCATCCAACACCTCTGCGTTGGTTTTTCACCCACTCGGTCCCCTCTGTCGCTTTAATATTACTCGCCGCTTGCACCGGGAGCAGGGACGCGGCAACGGTTCCGGCTGACTTTACGGGAGTCTTACGAGGCAGGAGTCAGGCTGCCGGGGTCGGGTACCGACACAAAGAAAGTGGTGAGGCCCTCGGCGGTCATGCGCAGGAGAAATGGTTCAGGGGAACTGTCGTCCTGGAGCTGCCGGTAGGTGCCCATGGCTGCCTCGGGATTCCGGGCATACAGCTCCTGAAGATCGACATTTTCTTCCACGGTGCGCAAAAAACGCGCCGTAGCGGCCAAACTGATGAACAACCGGCGCAGCCCCCGATGGCTGTTGATGACGGCTTCGATATTGTCCCGGTCCGGGTGAGAG
>CAZJBG010000012.1:15315-32332 GCA_964543925.1 uncultured bacterium | reverse complement strand
GCCCATGACGACATTACCGAATCCGTTGAGCTGGAAAATCATTTCCGGCTTGATGTCGATGGCCTTTCTCCGCAGCAGTTCGGTAAGTCCCTCACGGAAATCGGCGGCCCTATCGGTGACCCAGGCCTGAATATCCTGGATGCTGAACAGTCCGCTCCCCCAGGCACGGCCAAAATATTCATCTCGGGCGGTCTGGCCATTTCCGTTCCGTTCCCCCTGGGACGCGCTCTCCCCGTTAGGGCCCTGGCCTGAAGACGGGGGATGGACTATAGCTGCCCGGTCTCCGGGAGGCAGACCTTCCGCACTGCCGGCGCGATTAAACAGCGATTGAAAGACCGATGATACACTCATTGCAAAATATTCCTATCCAATAAATAAGCCTGCATGTTGTCTCGCCATCTACAAGGCAAAATGCGTACCGGAGAATTTTACCGTCGAGAAGGTGCGTAGGCACGGCTCCCTGGTGGGGGCGCAAAGGGACCGGGCCGGGTCAAAACGCCCCCTCCCGGGCGGCGCCGGCGATACTAAATTCCGGGGCAGCCTTGATGGCTGATGATCAGCCATTGATAGGGACTGAACCAACTGCCCAACTATCCAAGAATAAGGAGACCCGCCATGAGCGTAGTGACCCTCTGGCACAACCCCCGGTGCCGTAAGTCCCGGGAAGCCTTGCAGCTGCTGGAAAATCGGGGGACGGAGGTAGCGATCATCAAGTATCTGGAGACGCCCCCGACCCCTGCTGAGCTCAATCGCGTACTGGGACTGCTGGGAATGGAACCGCGAGATTTGATGCGCAAAAAAGAGGCCCCCTACAAAGACCTTCATTTGAAGGAGACGGCCAAAAGCCGGGAGGAACTCATTACCGCCATGGTGGAGAACCCGATCCTCATCGAGCGGGCGGTGGCGATCAAGGGGGATCAGGCGGCCCTGGGGCGGCCCCCGGAGAACGTGCTGGCACTGGTAGGGTGACCGCTGCGTGAAGGTGAAAAGTATGGGCAGAGCTCAATCGCCATTGCGCAATCCTGATTTCCCTCCCTACCTTCATGGCACCATTTCAAGGAGATTTCCATGCAGATAGAGCGAATGAACAAGGGCCAGTGGGGCAAGGTCCGGGCCTTTTTTGACCTGCGTACTGAAGAGGGCCTGGTGGTCAAGGGATTCAAGATCGTCGAGGGCACCAACGGCCCCTTCGTGGGCAATCCCAGCCAAAAAAACAGCGCCGGCGAGTACCACGATACGGTCTATGCCGATGCCGAATTGAAGGAGCAGATCACCCGGGCGGCCATGGAGGCCTACGGCAGTGATATCGTCCAGGGGCAGGGCGGCTATCAAGACGCACCGGCCGGTGACGGTCCGCCACCCTTCGACGCCGCTGCGGACAAGCCCTTCGGCGATGACGATATCCCCTTCTAGGCTTTCCATCGATCAGCGTGCCGGTTAGCGACAACCCGTGACCGCGACACCCCCCCAATAAGGGCACCCGGTATAGAAACCTACGGTATCTGGTCCCTGCTTCCCCCCGTGGCGGCCTTGACGCTGGCCCTGTGGAAGAAGCAGATATATCCCGCTCTGCTCCTGGGGGTCTGGATGGGCTGGTGGGTGCTGGAGGATTGGAACCCCCTGCGGGCCGTAGGGGCCACCGTCACCGCCATTGTGGCTGTCTTTGAGGATAGCGGTAACACGCGCATCATCCTCTATAGCCTCCTGGTTGGCTCGGTCCTCACGTTGATGAGCGCCACCGGCGGAGTGGAGGGGTTTGTCCAGTGGGTGAGCCGGCGCCAGTGGGTCACCAACCGGCGCCAAGCCCAGCTGGTGCCGTTCATGCTGGGCATTTTCATCACCGTGGAGAGTTCCATCACCTCGCTGGTGGCAGGGACCGTGGGCCGTCCCCTGACGGATCGGTACAAGGTGAGCCGGGAGAAGCTGGCCTACATCTGCGACTCCACCTCGGCCCCGGTGTGCATGTTGGTCCCCTTCAATGGCTGGGGGGCCATGGTCATCGGTCTGCTGGCCGTGCAGGGAGTGGAAAGTCCCGTGGCGGTGCTGCTGTCGAGCCTGCGGTGGAATTTTTATCCCATGGTGGCCATCGGTCTGGTCCTGTTGACCATTCTGGCCGGTCGGGAGCTGGGTCCCATGGCCCGGGCCGAGGATCGCGCCGCGAGGGAAGGGAAACTGTTGGCCGATGGCGCTCAGCCCATGGTGGGTGAAGAGGTGTTGGGGATAAAGACCCTGCCCGAGGTCAATCCGCACCCCATCAACCTCATCCTCCCCGTCGTAACCATGGTAGCCGCCATCGTGATGGGGATTGTCATCACCGGCCGGGCCGGGACACCCGAAGGATCGGGATTATGGGACGTCATCCAGGCCAGTTCCGGCTCCACGGCAGTGCTATGGGCCGTCATCGCCAGCCTGGTGGTGCTGGCCGGACTCAACCTTCGGCTGAGCTCACGTCAAGGCCCGGGCTGGGGCCGCTTGTCAGGCAAAACCTTTATCGACCTGGTGTTCAAGGGCATGGGGGGCATGATTCCGGTGGTGACCCTGCTCATCCTCGCATTCGCCCTGGGCGGCACGGTGCGGGAGCTGGGCACCGGGGCATACGCGGCGAGGATCATCAGCGGCGTGGCCAGCGGCAAGGCGGCAGTGGTGGGACTGTTCCTGCTGGCCTGCATCATGGCCTTTGCCACCGGCACCTCCTGGGGCACCTTCGCCCTCATGGTGCCCATTGCCGTCCCCCTGGCGGCGGAACTGGGCGGCGACCTACCCCTTTACCTGGCGGCCGTTCTGGGCGGCGGCATCTTCGGCGACCACTGCTCCCCCATCTCCGATACCACCATCATCTCATCAATGGCCGCGGCTGCGGATCACATGGACCACGTGCGGACCCAGATCCCCTACGCCCTGCTGGGGGCAGGGGTGGCGGTGGGGCTGTATCTGGTGGTGGCGTAGGGGGCATAACGCGTTACGCCCCTACCGCAGCAATACCACCCTTCGGCTTCGCTCAGGGCATGGCTCAGGGCAAGCCTACCGTATCAGCACCATCTTCTTCGCCTCTGAAAATCTGCCAGCCTCAAGCTGGTACAGATACATCCCCGTAGCCACCGGGTTACCATCGCCGTCGCTACCGTCCCACTGCACGGTGTAGGTGCCGGCGGCCTGGTGGGGGACCTGCCAGCGGCGCACTTCCCGGCCCAGGAGGTCCAGCACCACCAAGGTAACAGGGCCGGCCTGGGGCAGGGTATATTCGATCACCGTGCCAGGGTTGAAGGGGTTGGGATAGTTCTGGCTTAAAACGTATTTCTCAGGGACTACTCCAGCAGCCGCAATGCTGACAGTAGATGGTATCGAGTCAGGTGCGGTTGCATATCCGATTGAACCGTTGTTGCCGCCATCCCAGCTGTCATACCACATTTCGTACGTGGTCCCGTCAAAAAGCACGGCACCGACTGCTGCGGCCACATTATCCCAGGCCCCAGCCTCGCCCACATCCAGGACGGGATTCCCTGCGTATTTGTCCCAGACCACTCCACCATCGGACGAGGTTGCATAGCCTGAGCGGCCTACAAACGCCGAATTAAGACCGAGATACCACATCCTTAAGGTATCATCGATGAGTAGCACCGCTTCGGGGAAAATAGACCTACCTTCCCATCCGGTGCCTCTATCCATTACCGGGTTTGTACCCCATTTTTCCCAGACCACTCCATCTGAAGAAGTGGCAAGTCCGATTCTAGTATTGTTACCATCGCTTCCACCGTACCACATGAAGAATGTAGTATCATCTAACATAAGTACTACGGGAGTCTCGACATGCCTGTCGTCCCAGCTGCCCGACGGTCCCAAACCAAGAACGGGATTTAGACTATCTTTCGTCCAATCCACGCCATCCAGCGAGGTAGCATGGCCAATACGAAATGATGTTCCATCGTGGCCGTGATACCACATATGGTAGGTTGTGCCATCATACAGCACCCACGAAGCAGTGACCTCATTATCTTCCCAGCTGCCCGACGGTCCCAAGCCAAGAACGGGATTAAGACTATCTTTCGTCCAATCCACTCCATCCGGCGAGGTAGCATGGCCAATACGGTTACTAGAGCCATCCTCTCCGCCGTACCACATGTGGTAGGTTGTGTCATCAAAGAGAACGTAGGGTTCGATCAGATAATTATCGTCCCAGCTTCCCGTCGGCCCCACCTCCAGCACGGGGTTGCCCTCGTATTTGGTCCACACGGTCTGGGCAACTATGCCGGCGGGTGCCAGGGCCAGGATGAATCCCAGCAAGGCGAGCGCTAAAGCGGGGGGGGAGCTAGGTTTGTGAATGGATTGAGTGGGTCTCATGGCAGTAACCTCCTCTATATCGCTGCCGGCATAGTGCGAGTCCAAGCGCGGTGGTAGTGTATTTTAATGATGTTTCGCACAACATCCTAATCTTTAAGCACTTTTGTGAGCCTACGGGTAGGTAAATAGCCCTTCACACGCAAGCATAAAACCGGTGTCCCTTTACCGGCGACATCGTCAACCCATTACTTTCGCCGGCCCCACCGGATGCTTGTAATTTCGACCCACCGGTCGGAAATTATGGGTAGCATGTGCCTATGATGATGGACTTGAACACCCCTTCCCAGATACCACTTATACTTCACGTCGCAGGAATAGGAGCCATTGATGTACAAGATTAAAGAAGGCATGCTCTCCTGGATCCTCCACAAGGTCACCGGGGTGAGCATCGTCGGGTTCCTGATCTTTCATATCTGGGGCATGTCCCAGATGTCCAAGGGGCCGGATGCTTTCAATACCGTTGTCGAAGCCTACAAGACCCCCCTGTTCCGGGTAGGCGAGGTCCTGCTGCTGGGGGCTATCCTGTTCCACGGCTTCAACGGCATCCGGCTGATCCTGGGCGAGTTCACCGCCTGGGCCATGGAACGCAATAAACTGCTCGCCTACCTGGTCTACATCTTCGCGGGGGTCCTGTTCCTCGTGGGCGGCTTGATCATGTGGAGGGCCGAAGGATGAGCAGTCGCGGATCCAGGGGCTGGTTGCTCCAGCGCGTCTCCGGGGCCCTGTTGTTTGTCACGCTGGGCACCCACTTTTTTATCTACCACTATTTCATGGGACCGGGCATGTGGGGGTTCGACAGTATCGGATACGGCGCCAACGACCTGCTGACCCTGGGGGCCATGGCCGAGAGTGATCCGTCCCTGGCCCGGTTTTACGCCCTGGCGACCATGTTCGCCAACCCCATCTGGAAGGTCTTTGACGTCACCTTCATCACCCTGGCCAGCTACCACGGTTTTTACGGTATCCATTCCATCGTCGATGACTGGATCACCCGGGACGGTTGGCGATCCCTGGCAAATGGGGTGGTCTATCTGCTCGGGTTCATCCTATGGGTCATGGGGGTCGTGGCGGTGGTCAGTTTCAATCCACAACTTTTTTAGGCCCGCAGCTAGCCTTAGCCGCGGCCGATTTAAGGGGCGAGGATGATTCACAAATTTGATGCGATTGTTGTCGGTGCAGGGGGTGCGGGTCTGCGTTGCGCCTTGGAACTCAGCCAGCAGAATTACAATGTGGCGGTGCTCTCCAAGCTCTATCCGGTAAGGAGCCACACCGGCGCGGCTCAGGGCGGGATCGGTGCGGCCCTGGGGAACGAAGAACCCGACAGCCCGGAGTGGCACTTTTTCGATACGGTGAAAGGGTCCGACTACCTGGGCGACCAGGACGTCACCGAGATCATGTGCGAGGAGGCTATAGAAGCGGTACTGGAGCTGGAACACTTCGGCCTGCCGTTTGATCGGACCAAGGAGGGCAAGATTGCCCAACGCCCCTTTGGCGGACATACCCGTGACTTCGGTAAGGCCCCGGTGAAGCGAGCCGCTTACGCCGCAGACCGCACGGGACATATGATCCTCCACACCCTCTTCGAGCAGTGCGTAAAGAACCAGGTGCGGTTCTTCAACGAGTTCTATGTCCTGGACCTGATCATGGACGGCGACACCTGCCGGGGTGTGGTGGCCTACGAGCTGGCCACCGGCGAGCTGCATGTGTTCCAGTCCAAGGCGACCTTTTTGGGGACCGGGGGCTACGGCCGGGTGTTCTCCATCACCTCCAACGCCCACGCCCTCACCGGTGACGGCATGGCCATCGCCTTTCGCCGGGGGATTCCTTTGGAGGACATGGAGTTCGTTCAGTTTCATCCCACCGGGTTGCGCAAGTTGGGTATCCTGGTATCGGAAGCGGCCCGGGGCGAGGGGGGTATCCTCCGCAACCGGGAGGACCTGGACAACATCGGCAGCGGCAAGGACGGTTTCATGGCGGAGGTGGCCCCCACTGTGAAGGACCTGGCCCCCCGGGACATGGTCTCGCGGGCCATCTACAACGAGATCGCCGCCGGCCGGGGGATCGAGGGCACCGGCGATACCGGCAGTGATTATGTCTACCTGGACCTGATCCACCTGGGCGCTGACGTAATCAACAACAAGTTACCGGATATATCCCATTTTGCCCGCAAGTACCTGGCGGTGGAGCCCATCACCGAGCCGATTCCGGTGCAGCCGACGGCCCACTATGCCATGGGTGGCGTCCCCACCGATGTGGACGGCCGGGTTTTGCGCAACGCCCAAAACGACCCGGTCCTGGGGCTGTATGCCGCCGGTGAAGTCGCCTGCGTGTCGGTGCATGGCGCCAACCGCCTGGGGACCAACTCCCTGGTTGACATCGTGGTCTTCGGACGCCGGGCGGGCAAGGACATGCTCAGCTACCTGCAGGGGGCCGAGTTTGGCCGCATCACCGATGAGCCGGATGCCTTTATCAGCGCCGAGATTGACCGCCTGCAAAAGGGTGGGGGCCAGGAAAAGGTGGCCGACCTGCGGACGGCCATGCAGAAGGTGATGATGGCCAAAAGCGGCGTCTACCGGACCGAGGCCAAGATGATCGAGGCCCGGGACACCATCCTGGAACTGCGCCAGCGGTATAAGGGCGTTGGCGTGACCGATCAGAGCAGCTATTTCAACACCGAACTGGTGGAGGCCATTGAGCTCGGCTTCTTGCTGGACGTGGCCTGGACCATCGCCGAGAGCGCCCTTCAACGAACGGAGAGCCGGGGCGCCCATTCCCGGGTGGATTACCCCGACCGCGACGACAAGAATTGGCTCAAGCACACCTTCATCCACCTCTTCGAGGACGGGAAGGTGACGTTTGATTACAAGCCGGTGACCATCACGAAATTCAAACCGAAGCCGAGGGTGTATTAAGATGGAAGTGACGGTTGAGATTTATCGCTACGACCAGGAGACGGATACATCGCGGTACGACCGGTTTGTCAAGGAGGTGGACCCCAAGGATCGGGTGCTGGACGTGATGATGGACATCAAGGACCACGATGACGGCACCATCGCCTTCCGCAAATCGTGCGGCCACGGCGTGTGCGGGTCGGATGCCATGCAGATCAACGGCATCAACCGTCTCGCCTGCCAGACCTTGATCCAGGACCTCAAGAGCCGACGCATCCGCATCGAGCCCCTCAAGGGGATGAAGGTCCTGCGGGACCTGGTGGTGGATATGGACCCCTTCTTTACCGGCCTGGAACGGGTCAAGCCCTACTTTATCCCGAAGGAATCGGCCCCGGTCACCGAGCACCGTCAGTCCATTGCCGACCGGGCCAAGTTCGACGACACCACCAAGTGCATCATGTGCGGGGCCTGCACCACCAGCTGTCCCTCCTTCTGGACCAACGACGCCTATGTGGGACCGGCGGCCTTCGTCAAGGCCCACCGCTTCATCCTGGACACGCGGGACGGCGGCAACGACCAGCGCCTGGAGGCCCTGGACGACAAGGACGGCCTGTGGCGCTGCCATTCCATCTTCAACTGCACCGACGCCTGTCCCCGTGACATCCAGATCACCAAGGCCATCGGCGAGTTGAAGCGCTACACGGTGGTGCATAGGTAGGGGATCACCCCAAGCCCTGCCCGTGATCCTTAGTTGCTTCTAACAGCCTGGCGGTATACAGGCGTAACTTTTCCCCCGCTATGGTGCGCCTAATCACACTTTAAAATTATCTGAGACCCGACACCCTTGCTCCGCCGTTTCCTGGAAAGTACCGTCCTGTTTATCCACGTGGTTCGGTGGTTCTTTATCGCCACCATCGTGGGCCTGGTGGTAGGCGGCGCCACGACCCTCTTTCTCATGGCCCTGGACGGTTCCATTGACTTGGCCGGGCGGTGGCCGTGGAGCTGGCTGCTGCTGCCGCCAGCCCTGATGGTCAGCACCTTTCTCGTCCAGCGGTTCGCCCCCGATGCCAAGGGCCACGGCACGGAGAAGGTGATTGAGGCCGTTCACCGTAAATCGGGGCGCATCCGCTTCGCCGTGGTGCCCATCAAGGCATTGGCCACCATGGTCACCATCGCCTTTGGCGGGGCGGCAGGCAAGGAGGGACCGGCCGCCCAGATCGGGGCGGGGCTGGCTTCCAAGCTGGCCGATCTGTTCAGGTTTCGGGCCGAAGACCGCAAGAAAATCGTCATGTGCGGGATCAGCGCCGGATTCGCGGTGGTGTTCGGCACTCCCATAGCCGGGGCCATTTTCGGTGTGGAGGTGCTGTTCGTGGGCGCCATCGTCTACGACGTGCTGTTTCCATCCTTTGTAGCCGGTATCGTGGCCTTTGCCACCGCCCACTGGCTGGGGCTTACCTACGCCCATCAGTTCCAACAGTTTGTCCTGGATATTGAACCGGTGCTCATGGTGGAGGTCATCCTGGCAGGTATTTTCTTCGGCCTGTTGGCGTTGCTCTTCATCGAGGCCATGAGTCTGGCTCACAAACTGGCAGATCGAATCAAACTGTCGCCCATCTGGGTTGCCGCCCTGGGGGGCATAACCCTGGTTCTGCTGGCGGCCCTGTTTGGGCGGGAATACCTGGGTCTGGGCATTGATCAGGCCAATGCCATGGTACGCGGGGAAGCGGCGCCCCCCATGGCCCCGTTCATCAAAATGATCTTCACCAGTGTGACCCTCAATTTCGGCGGCAGCGGCGGGACCTTAAGCCCCATTTTTTATATCGGCGCCACGGGAGGACACCTGTTTGCCTCCCTGTTCCACCTGGATGTTTCCCTATTCGCCGCCATCGGCATGGTGGCTCTGTTGGCCGGCACCACCAATACCCCGATCTCGGCCAGCATCATGGCTGTGGAACTGTTTGGGCCGGCCATCGTGCCCTATGCGGCCCTGGCGTCGGTAGTCGCCTACTTGATGTCCGGACATCGCAGTATCTATCCCAGCCAGATACTGGCCTTCATCAAGTCCCCGGCCTTACGTGTTGAGACCGGCAAGGAGCTCCAGGAGATCGAAGGGCACATTCACTTCAGCACCCAGGGCGCCGACCCCTATTCCGCCCTCCTTATGAAGGGGAGTGCCACGGCCATCCGCCGCATCCGCGGCAATATCCGCCGCCGCAAGCACCTGCCGGCCAAAATAGAGCATCGTCCGGGGGAGCCGCCCCAATCTCTAACCGAACCCGGCAACGAAACCTGATCCATAGGGGCTGACACCCTGCCCTGTTGTCCTTGAGCTGGCATATCGGGCCAAAATGGTCGTATATTTCACTGCCGCGAAGGGATACGAATGACTGAGAAAGATATCAAAGGACTTATCGAGAGCAAGCTGCACGGGGCGCATGCCTTTGTCACCGACCTCAAAGGCACCGGCGATCATTTCGAGGCCGTGGTGATTGCGCCGCAGTTCCAGGGAAAATCCCGGCTGGATCAGCACCGCCTGATCTACGACGCCTGTGGCGACCACCTCACCAGGGAAATCCACGCCCTTCAGCTACAGACGCATAGTCCCGATGAGTGGGAGAAAACCCAATGAATAACGCGTGATTGGCATAGGAGCACGGTCATGGACTTAGCTGAGCAGATCAAGTACGACATTGAAAACGCCCCGATTATTGTCTATATGAAGGGCACCAGGGAAATGCCCATGTGCGGGTTCTCTAACGCGGTGGTACAGGTGTTGAATCACTATGGCGTTGAGTACCGCGAGGTGAATGTGTTGGCGGACCCGGAGATCCGGGTGCGGCTTTCCGAATATTCCAACTGGCCCACCATACCCCAACTTTTTGTGAAGGGGGAACTGATTGGCGGCGCCGATATCGTGGTGGAACTCCACAACAAAGGGGAACTGCTGCCGATCCTGGAAAAGGCGGTAGCCTCCACGGCCTGACTCCCTGCGCGCCTCACCCGGTTCCTGAACGATTCCAAGCCGCACCTGTCCCCGACGTGAGTAGGGCGTTATGAGGTGCAAGGCCTCTCCCTTTTCTCCTTGCATTTGCACAAGGCGGCATGGAAATTCCCGCATCGAATCGTTATCACTCATGACTTCACGACGATGAAGATCACCTACCGCCTCATCCTGCTCTCGCTGTTGGCGTTCCTGCTGGCGGCGTGCGGCGAAAACCCTCAGCGACATCTCGACCTGGGTTTATGGTACTACCAGAAAGGTCTGGTGGATGACGCCATATTGGAATACAAGGAGGTGATCCGCCTGGCACCGGCTGATCCCCGGCGCATGAACACCCGGGAGCTTGGCATGGTGGCGCGTGCCCACTACAACCTGGCGGTGGCCTATGCCAAGAAATCCTGGTACGAATTGGCCCTGGTGGAGGCGAAGAAAACGTTCGAGATCCGGCCGACCACGGAAAACTACAATCTCCAGGAGCTGATCCGGAAGCGCCAGGATCTTGAGACCCTCACTTCGGGTGCCACAACCCCTCCTTTTTGAGCCTCCGTGCTGACCCTGGATGCGGTATGGAAGTCACCGCCTGACCAACGCGGCAGCCCCATTCTCCAGAATTGTTCCTACACCTTTGAGGCCGGGCGCATTTACGCCATCCTCGGGACTTCGGGTGCCGGTAAAACCACCCTGCTGAGAATGCTGAACAATCTCGTGGACGTGGACCGGGGGCGCATTCTGCTCAACGGCAGGGATATCAACACGCTCCACCCGACCCGGGTGCGCCAGCGCATCAGCATGCAGTTCCAGACACCGGCCTTTACCGGGACCACCGTTGAAGATAACCTGGCGTTTGCCCGGCAATACAGTCAGCGGGACCAGGTCGACTTCCCGGAGCTGCTCCAGCGGGTGCATCTGGACCCCGCCACCCTCCACCGGCCGGTAACCAGTCTGAGCGTGGGGCAGCAACAGCGGGTCTGCCTGGCCCGAACCCTGGTGACCCAGCCGGATGTTTTGCTCCTGGATGAGCCCACGGCAGCCCTCGATGAGGAGACCGCCGAACGCATCATGGCGTTGGTGCGGGAAGTGAGCACCGCCGAAGAGCTGCTTACTATCTTTGTCACCCACAGCAAGGCCCAGGCCCGGCAGCTAGGTGACTTGATGCTGGAATTGCGCGGCGGGAAGCTGCAAGGCCTATCGTAGTGGCGCCTTACGAAATCAGCTATACCGATGTCGCTCTCTCGCTGATCCTCATGGCCCTGGCCATCGCTGTATCCCGGTTGCAGCGGTTGGGGCTGGAGAAAAACCTGGCCATCGGGACCGTACGCACGTTCATCCAACTGACGCTCATCGGGTTTGCCCTGCGCATCCTGTTTCAGACGAGTTCGCCCTGGGTCTTATTTGCGGTGGTCATGGTGATGCTCACGGTGGCCAGTTACGAGACCGTGAGGCGGCAGGACACTAGGCTGCCCCACTTCTTTTTCATCGCCCTGGGATCGCTGGCCCTGGCCCTGATCGTGTCCCTCGGCGTAGTGGTGGCGCTGATTATCCGGCCCGACCCGTGGTACAACCTGGTGGTGACCATTCCCCTCAGCGGCATGGTGCTGGGCAACGGCATGAACGTCGTCTCCCTATCGGCCAACCGTTTCCTGAGCGAGCTGCACCTGCGCCGGGACGAGGTGGAGGTGGCCCTCTCCCTGGCGGCGCCGCCTCGAGAGGCCCTGCATCCCGCCTTCAAGAACGCCATTGCCGGAGCGTTGATCCCCTCGGTGAATGCCTTGATGACGGTGGGGCTGGTACAGCTGCCGGGGGTAATGACCGGGCAGATCCTGGCCGGTATATCGCCGGTGGAAGCGGTGAAATTTCAGATCGTGATCATGATGATGTGGGTCACCACCGGCGTGATATCAGGGGTAACGGCGACCCTGCTGCTCATGGCGAGCCTGGTGAACCGGCGGTGGCAGGTGAGGTGGGAGCGTATCCCCGGGAGTTAGGCTGTTTTACTCACCCCGTCCACTCAGTTGATCTTCGAGGAGATCTGCAAGATAGTCCGCAAGTTCTTCGACGTTGAATTGTCCGTCAGCCCAGTGAAAATCAGCGGCTTGTAGAGCAGCATAGTAAGGTTCTCTGTTTTCCCTGATACGTTCTGGGACGATCTTTCTCCCAGTGAGCAACCTGCCTTGGCGGAGGCAAATTAAGTAGTAGCATGCGGCTCGAGCGGTGCGACCATTGCCCTCGATAAAAGGGTGGATCCAATTGAGGCGCCACAGCGCGTACGCTGGGAGCATGGTTGGATGATCAATGATACCCCAAATTTTCATGAACTACCGAAAGAAATTGATCAATATGCCCTGGAACTTCTTTGAAGTGTGGCGGAATATGATCTCCAACGTAGATTGGTTGCTCGCGGAACCGGCCTCCGAATTGAGCAATATTTGCGACTGCCAAAGCATTCAGAGACCAAAGCGTATATTTGTCAAACGCTTCAATGCCCTTGGAGAGACCGATCTCAATACAGTTGGTCAGAAGGTCGTATTGTCGTAAAAGATTCTGTTCTTGAAGGCGTGCAAAAAGGTCCGGATCGTCAACTTCCCGAATCGACATCTCAAGGGAAACCCTGTGTAGCACGGGCAATCATATGGCTATTTTTTGAGTCGAATGTATTTAGAGGAATCTCGTACGGATTCCTTCGTAATTCTATCTGACATCGGGGCATTACCAAACGCGAAACTTATGCGTTGTTCCCGAAGTACTTCTTCAGACACATTTTTGTTCTTTGCCTCTTCAAGTAGACGCTTCAGCGCTGGTTTCACAGTTGGGGTAGACTCAAATTGTATACGAGCAGGCATCTGGGGCTCCTTATGTATTAACAAATTTTATTTGCCGTTTTCGAGGGTAAGTGATACTGAAATCTCGCTAGTCTTGAACAATGTGGCAAAAGTTATAATTATTATAACGGAGTGGATTTGCGTAAATAGTTCAATTATGTGGCCCTAACCAGATATTCTGCTATCACTGTATGAAATTACACATCCACATGGCAGAGACAGACGCACAGCCAGCCTATATCGCGAATTATGCAAACCAAACATGACCAATATCAACCATTATTCGAAAAAGTCCAATGCCTAAAAAAACCTCATATAGTTTGCCGCAGGAGAGGCTGCCTACCCGATAATATCTTCCCCGCCGTCAATGCGAATGACATTCCCGGTGAGCCAGGTATCCTCGCTGAGGCCGATCATAGTGATGAACCGGGCCACATCCTCCGGGGTGGTGAGGCGGTGGCTGGGATTCATTTCGGTCGCCATTTCGATCATCTCCACATTGCCGGGAATCTTCCTGAGGGCCGGGGTGTCGGTAACACCGGCCTGAATGGTGTTGGCGGCGATGCCTTCCGGCGCCAGCTCGACAGCCAGCTGCCGCATGTAGGATTCCAGGGCCGCTTTGGCGGCTGAGACGGCCCCGTAGGAGGGCCACTGGCGATGCCCCCCCGACGATGTCATGCCGAAGATCTGGCTCCCTTTTTTAAGCAGTCCGGCGTGGTGCAGGTCCTGGGTCCAGTACAGCAGGCTGCTGGCCATGACGTCCAGGGTCATTTCCACCTGGGCCTGGGTAAGGCCAGCCTTGGGATCATCAGCCACCACCGGTTTGAGGGCGCCAAAGGCGAGGGAATGCATGAGCACTTTGACCCGGCCATCGGGTCCGGCAGCGGCCTGGAGCTGGGCCACCGCATCAGCACGTTTATCGGCATCGGCGGCGTTCATATTGATGAAGATGGCTTGCCGGTCGGCCGAGGTGATCGCACTCTTGATGGCTTCCACGTTATCCAGGGTGGATTTGCGATCCATGTGAATGCCCATGATGTGCAGCCCGGCCAGGGCCAGGGCTTTGGCGGTGGCGCCGCCGAAACCGCTGGAAGCGCCCAAAATAACGGCCCAATCTGACATAGTTTTCCTTTTCAGTTATGGAGACCGAATTTACTGGCGTCGACCGGCGAATGCCATAGGGCCATGGATGTGGTGGGCGGGGTGAGGGTGAGGAGCGGAGCCGGGCTACCGGTTTGCGGTATTCTCGTGCAAGTACAGCTTCAAATTACTAATTTGACGTCGGCCTTCATGGCCCATTGGAGGTCATCATGCTGTCTCTAAAACATTATCTCAAACGTACGTCCCTGCCGATCCCACCGATGGTGTTCGCTTATCTGTTACTCGGAGTGAGTAGTTCCCAACTGCTGGCCCAGGAGGCTGCCGCCGTTCAGGAGAGTGAGGCCCAACGGCTCTACCGCCTGTCCTATGAGGCGGCCATGGCCGATAGCGTATTGTCTGTCGATGAAGTGCAGCTGCTGCGCACCTTGCGCCAGAGCCTGGGAATCCCTGGAGATATCATTGACGAAGCCCTGGGGGAGCCCCCGCCGGTGGCTGCACCCGGCCTGAACCAGTCGGGGCGGTGGACCTTGATGCTGCAAAACATGGGGTGGGGCCTTGGGCTCTACGGCTGGGGGATTCCCTTTGTGCTGGATGTGAAGGACGGCAAGTGGTATGTGGGTGGAGAGATGTTCTCCCTGGGGGCGTCCCTCTATCTGACGTGGAAATATACGGCGAATATGGACCTGCCCGAGGCCCGGTCCCACATGCAGCGGTACGGGGGCACCGTGGCGCTCCAATACGGCCGGGCCCTGAACGGACTCCTTGGCTATTGGGATAATGATGAGCTGGATAGGGCGGAAATAGTGGTTTTGATGGGCGCCATTCCCGCGGGCCTGTATGGCGGTGACCGGCTCTACCAACAGTGGAAGCCCTCCACCGGCATGGCCTATGCTCTGACCCTCTATGGTGAGTTGGGAACTGCCTTCATGGGCACCCTGCACCGCCAGCTAGGTGACCCGGAGCCGGTTGATCCGTATGATATGTATGACCAAGATCCATTTGACTCTGCCATCCCCCCCCCTGATTATGAAGCTTACGATGCCGCTGACCGCGATTGGCGCAAGCAGCGCCTGCGGTACACCATCGCCGGCTACCCATTGGGCACTTACCTGGGCCACCGGCTGTATGGCAACCGGCAATACAGTTTCGGCGATGCCGCCCTGTTGATGGTGGGCCGGGGCACCGGGGCTTTCTACGGGATCATTCTGGCCGATCTGCTTGATTTTGATCTCGCGGAAAATGATATGGGCTGGCGCTGGCTGGTTATGGGTGGCGGCCTGGGTGGCGTGGTTGGCATGGACTGGTATATGCGGGGCTATGATTTCACCTTTGGTCAAGCCGCTATTATGACCCTGGGGGGCGTGGCCGGCGCCGCTTTCGCCACCGGTTTTGGGGTGATTATGGAGATTGAGGAGATAAATTATTATGAATTAGCTGCCATCGGCGGCAGCCTGGGAGGTGTGGCCCTCGCCCGCCGGATCGTCTCCCCCCAGCCGGAAAGCAGTCGCGCCCTCGGCCCCGAGTCCGGACCGCGGCTGGACCTGGCCCTGCAGCCGATGATGGTGGCGGGAAGCTTGCGTCCCGGCCTGAACCTGGCGCTGCGGTGGTAACCTGCTCTTAGCCATGCAATCCCGCCCGTCGCAGCCGTAAATTCACCCAGCTATGGCCCTCCAATGCGGCATCATCGGCTTGCCCAACGCCGGCAAGTCCACCATCTTTAATGCGCTGACGGCCTCGGAAGTAGCGGCCGAGAACTATCCCTTCTGCACCATCGATCCCAACACCGGTGTGGTGCCGGTCCCCGATGAACGCCTGGGGGCCCTGGCCCGCATCTACGCGCCGGGGAAAGTGACCCCGGCCATCGTGGAGTTTGTGGACATCGCCGGGCTGGTGCGGGGGGCCAGCAAGGGGGAGGGGCTGGGCAACCAGTTCCTGTCCCATATTCGGGAGGTGGAGGCCATGGTCCACGTGGTGCGCTGCTTCGAGGACCCGGACGTGTCGCACGTGGAGGGGAGCATCGACCCGGTGCGGGACGCGGAGGTGATCGAAACCGAGCTGCTGCTAAAGGACCTGGATACCGTTGAGAAGCGCCTGCCCAAGGCGCAGAAAACGGCCCGCTCCGGTGATAAGGCCGCGGCCGCCGAAGCCGCCGTCCTGGAAAAGGTTCTGGCCGGGATGAATGACGGGCGCATGGCGCGGGACCTGAGGCTGTCGGCGGTGGAGCTGGACCTGATCGGTCACCTGTTCCTGCTCGCCCTCAAGCCGATCCTGTACGTGGCCAACGTGGACGAGGAGGAAATCCAGCGCGTAGAGCGGGGCCCCCAGGCCCAGGCGCTGGTGGACCTTGCCGAGCAGGAGGGCAACCGCTGCATTCGCCTGTGCGGAAAGATCGAGCAGGAGATCGCCCTGCTCAACCAGGAGGAGCGGATAGAATTTCTCGCAGAATACAACCTGCATGAGGCGGGACTGGACAAGCTCATCCACGCCGCCTACGCCCTCCTGGGCTACCAGACCTTTTTCACCGGTGGTCCCAAGGAGGTGCGGGCCTGGATGATCGACCAGGGGGCTCTGGCCCCGGAAGCCGCCGGGGCGATCCACACCGACTTCCAGAAGGGGTTCATCAAGGCCGAGGTGTTCCACTACGACGACATCGTGCGCCTGGGATCGGAAAAGGCGGTGAAGGAGGCGGGCCTGGCGCGACAGGAGGGTAAAGAGTACCCGGTGCAGGACGGGGACATGATCTTCTTTAAATTTAATGTGTAGTTCAATCAAGGAGTCTCTTAACCCCTCATCCCTTCGCTACGCTCAGGGCAGGCTCCGGCCTGCTCCCCAAGGGAGAAGGGGTTCCCGGTTGTGCTTCGAGGTTC
>CAZJBG010000012.1:13522-15305 GCA_964543925.1 uncultured bacterium | reverse complement strand
TACCTGATTAAGGCGGCGCGATCTTTCGGATAAGCCCATGTACATCTTCATGTATCTCATCTAGATCATGTCCCTGACCAGTCTGGTGGGGCTGTCCCTGGTGGGGCTGGACGGCTTCCTGCACCGGGGTTTCTTCGGCATGGGCCACCCCACCCTGGCGCTGCTGGTGAGCGTCATCTTCCTGGCCACCGAGACCCTGGTCATGTTCTTCTTCGTAGGCACCGGGGTAAGCGTGAAGGAGTACGTGCGGGACCACGGCGCCGATCCCGATTTCCACCGCCGGTCCGTGGCCATCAAGCGGGTGCTCTACCCGCCCACCCTCAACGTGACGCTGGTGGTGATGATGACCTTCGTCACCGGCGGAGCGGTGGACCGGCAGCTGATCTCCCACTGGTGGCACCTGGCGGGCTGGCTGGTCTCCATGTGGCTCTTCCTGCGAGCGCTCAAGGTGCAGCACCGGGCCCTGCGGGACAATACGGCCATCATCCTGGAGATGGTGGGTCTGTTGGGGCCAACCGACACCGGCCGGTCAGAATCTGCCGATCCAGGATCGTCATGAGGCTACTTATGGCCCTGGGGATAGCTGCCCTGCTGATGGTGGGGGTCATACAGGTTACGCCCCAGGCGAACCCGGACACCACACCGGCCCGGAGTAAACTATTTCCCATCGATCCCGCGGCCTACCTGCTGGGCCGGTTCAGGGCCGACACCACCACGGACTTCGTGCGCCTGCCGCCCGGGATCACCGGCGGACGCCCTGCTTATCTGCGTACCGAAGCGGCCAAGGCGCTGGGGAAAATGGTGACGGCTGCCCAGGAGGCCGGCCTGGGGCTCACCGTTGTTTCCGCCACCCGCAGCTATGCCGCCCAACGACATATCTGGAACGCAAAGTTCACCGGCTCCCGCCTGTCCATGGGCCGGAACCTGGCCGAGGCCTACCCGGATACCAGCGAGCGCTGCCTGGCCATCCTGCAATATTCCTCTGCGCCGGGGTTGTCCCGCCATCATTGGGGCACCGATGTGGATTTTAACAGCACCGCTCCGGTCTATTGGCAGACCGGGAACGGCAGCGCCGTCCTGGAATGGCTCACCGAGCACGCCCATCGGTTTGGCTTTTACCTGGCCTATCCAACCGGCCGCGATCATGGCTACCGCTACGAGCCGTGGCATTGGTCCTACCAGCCCATCGCCCGGCCGCTGGTGCGACGCTATTTTGATCGCCTGATCTCAGATGAGGCGTTGACCGGCTTTCTGGGGGCCAGCCAAGTCCGTGAGCTGCCGTGGAAGCGTTGGTACGTGGAAGGGGTGCACCAAGCCCTCAAGTAGGAATAGGGGCGGGGCGGGGCGTGTCAGCCGAAGAAGGTTTGTGCCGCCGGACCGATGACCTTCACCGGTCACCCTCCTCCTCTTCGTCTTCTTCATCGTACTCGTCGTCGTTGTAGCCTTCCTCCTCGTCCTCTTCATCGTAAGCTTCATCCCCTTCCCAATCCTCATCCTCATCCTCATCCTCACCCTCATCGTCCTCGTCATCTTCGACGTACCCTTCCTGATCATAAGGGGCGTACGCGTAGGGCTGGGCCGGTGGGGGCTGAACGGTGGGCGGGTAGGTCTGCTCAGGTTGGGGAGCGGGCGCCGACCCCGATACGGCACTTCGGGGCTGGCCAACAAGCCGAAGAATAACCAGCGGCATGAGGGTGACAAGCAAAACGGCCAGGGCCAGGGCCAAGCCCATCAGGTTGAAGGTGTAGCCGCCCCACATGGTCTGGTCGAGTCCGTAAGTCCT
>CAZJBG010000012.1:9142-13512 GCA_964543925.1 uncultured bacterium | reverse complement strand
ACACGGCCAGTATCCCGCCCAGTCCCGCCAGGACCTTGCTCAGGCTATGGGCCAGGGAGGTTTCGGTCCCGCCGGTATCCGGGATTGGACCCAGATCGGCAGACAAAAGATAGAGTAGCCAGACCATCAATCCACCGCTCACCGTTATGAGGGTGATGAGAAAATTGCCCAATACGGCAGCAAGAAGGCTGCTGATAAACACGGCGGTAACGATCATTCGACTGATGAGCACCCGTGAATCCCGGGACATGCATACTCCTCCTTCGGGCTTTGGGTTGGTGCCACCGCATCCTGTGGAGGATGAACGATGCCACTGGCATGACGAGAAAATTTCCGTGCCTGCTCCATCAAAAGCAAGGTCTATTCTTTACCACCTGAGGTTATTTACGGCGGGGGAAATGACGCCTGATCATCGCTCGGGGGAATGATGTGAGGTGTGGATATTCACCGTCAACGGCTATAAGTTTATTGACCATGACACAAAAAATAATCAAAACAGCTGTCATTGGGGTTGGCCACCTGGGCAGCTTCCACGTGGAGCAACTCCTACAGATCCCGGAAGCCGAACTGGTCGGTGTGTACGATATCGACCGGCAGCAGCTGGCCCGCGTCCAGCAGGAGTACAATGTGGTCGCCTTCAAGACACTGGACCAGGCCCTGACCACGGCGGAAGCCGTGACCATCGTCGCACCGACGAAGGAACATTTCGACATCGCGGCCCAGGCCCTGCAGGCCGGATGCCACGTATTCATTGAAAAGCCCATCACCCCGACACTGGAGGCCGCCGACCAACTGTTGCGCCTGGCAGAAAGTGAGGGGCGGCTCATCCAGGTGGGCCATATTGAGCGGCTCAATCCAGCCTGTCGGGTATTGGATAAATACGCCCTTCAGCCCCGGTTTATCGAGGGCCACCGCCTGTCCCCCTTCTCGTCGCGGGGTACGGATGTGCCGGTGGTCCTCGACCTGATGATTCACGACATCGACATGGTCCTGCACCTGATCAAATCCCCCGTTCGGGAGGTCCGGGCCAATGGGGTCAAGGTGATCACCGATTCGCCGGACATTGCCACCGCCCGCCTGGAATTTGAAAACGGCGCCGTGGCGAACCTGACGGCCAGCCGCATATCCCAGAAGAAGATGCGCAAGTTGCGCCTGTTCCAGGGCAGCATGTACATCGGTATCGATCTGCTGCAACAGCTGACCGAGGTCTACCGGCTCGTGGATCCCGATGTGGAATCCCCCGAGGCATTGCTCAACATCCCCCTGGACCATGACGGCCGCAGGCGGATCATCACTTACGAGAAGCCCGAAATTCAGACCTACAACGCCCTGCATCTGGAACTGAGCAATTTCATCCGCTCGGTGGCCGGGCTCGAGGAGCCCGTTGTGGACGGTTACTCGGCGCGGGCGGCCCTGGATGTGGCCATCCGGGTCCAGGAGGCCATTGCCAGGACGGACAATGCGCCTCAGGAGCAGATTCAGGAGGGTCAATGACTGCCTCCAGCGCGTCACGACAGCCAACGTCAAAGGCCGGGCCGCCGCCTGACTCAACCTTTGGGAAACGGGCCGTCCATCGGTTGGGCGACCTGTTTTTCCGTTATCGCAGCTTCACGCCGATTCCCCTGGCGCTGCTGTTGGTGATACAGTCCCGTGTCGCCTATCCGGCGGCACTCTGGGGCGTGATCCTGATGGTCGGTGGGGAATGGATTCGATTGACGTCGGTACGTGCCGCCGGGAAAGCCACCCGCACCCGGCAGGTCGGCGCCAGACGGCTGGTTACCTGGGGACTTTACGCCTACACCCGCAATCCGCTCTACATCGGCAATTTCCTGCTGTGGATCGGCGCCGTCCTGTTTGCCGGCGGGCCCTACCTGCCCTGGCTGTTCGGCGCCGTATGCATCATGTTTCTGCTCCAGTACACCCTGATAATATCCCTTGAAGAGGCCACCCTCTCCGAGCTGTTCGGCGCGGACTATACCCGCTATCGGCAAGCAGTGCCCAGGGTGCTGCCGCGCTTGAGCCGGGCCGATGATTTCCCCATAGAAACCTTACACTCCTGGCGCTATGCCGTAGAGTCTGAGCGGAGCACCTTCCAGGTAACGAGCGCCGTCATCATCCTGGCGGTGCTATCAACCTTGGTCAAGGCGTGAGCCCGACGCCACCCAGGCAGCGCCGCTTCTTCATCCTGGCGGGCGAGGCTTCCGGGGACCGCCACGGCGCCGCACTGATGGCGGCCATGGGCCTGCAGGACCCATCATGCCGCTTCGCCGGTATCGGTGGCTCGCACATGCAGACCGTAGGGATGGACTGTCTCTACGACGCCGAAAAGATGTCCCTGGTCGGTTTTTCGGAGGTCTTGCGACAACTGCCGTTCCTCTGGCGAGCCATGGGCCGGATCCTGGATCACATTTTGAGCTGGAAACCGGAGCGGGTGATCCTTATCGACTACCCCGGCTTCAACCTGCGGCTGGCTAAACGGCTCCGCCGGTTACGCATCCCGGTGACTTACTACATCAGCCCCCAGCTGTGGGCCTGGAAGGAAGGGCGCATCGCCACGATACGCAAATGTGTCGATCAACTGTTGGTCATATTCCCCTTTGAAGTGGCCTGGTATCGTCAGCGGGGCGTAAAGGCCCAGTTTGTGGGACATCCCATCATGGAGGAGCCGGAGCCGGATGTTTCCAGGGACGATTATCTCCATAGTCTTGGCATGGACCCTCAATTACCGATCCTGACCCTCTTCCCGGGCAGTCGCCGCCACGAACTGGACCGGCACCTGCAGATCTTTTATGATACGGCCCGGCTGCTTCAGCAGGAGCTCCCCGGGCTCCAGGTGATTCTTGGCCTGTCCCGGGGTCTGGCGCCTGAGCTCGTGCCCTCTGACATGCGCCAAAATATACTCGTAACCACCACCCGGCCCCGCCTGGCCCTGCGCTACGCCGATGCGGCAATCATCGCATCGGGTACTTCCACGCTCGAGGCCGCCGTGTGGGGTGTGCCCATGGTAGTGGTTTACCGCATGTCGGCCTTTTCCTGGTGGCTGGGCCGCAGGCTGGTGAAGGTGCCCCATGTGGGCATGGTCAATATCCTCTCCGGGGAGCTGGTGGTGCCTGAATTCCTCCAGGGCCGCGCCCAACCGGGACCTATCGCCCGGGCCATGCTGCGTTACTTTCAGGATGGGACGCACCGGCAGGCCATCCAGGCCCAGCTGGCCCGCCTGCGGCAGTCTCTCGCAGCATCGCCGGAGGGTGGGGCTCTTGAGAAGCCGGATCGGTCATCGACAGCCTCCCAGCCGTCTCACTTGGCGGCCCGGGCCATCCTGTCCGGAAAATGAGTGAGCCGGCCACAGTACGCCTGGGACTGACCGACTGGTTGCTGGTCAAACTGGGGCGGTGGATCATCGCTGGACTATTGCGTCTCAACCGGTGGATGATACGGGGTGAGGAATTCCTCACTGAACCCCACGCAGGGGACCGGCCGGTCCTGGTGGGGTTCTGGCACGGCCGACTCCTCTATGGAGCCTGGTTCCTGCGCTCCTATGGGACCACCACACTGGTGAGCCACTCCCGGGACGGGGAAATCATCGCTCGCATACTCCAGGGATGGGGGTTAACCACGATCCGCGGCAGCAGCCGAAAAGGGAGCGATACCGCCCTGCGCCGGATGATGCGGGCCATGGAGCAGCCCCAAGCCCTCATGGCCATCACCATGGATGGTCCCATCGGTCCCCCACGAGTCGCCAAGCCCGGGAGTCTGGCCCTGGCAGTCAAGAAAAAGGCGGTTTTGATCCCCATGTCCGGTTCGGCCAGCCGGAACTGGACTTTTACCAAAAGTTGGGACCAATTCCAACTCCCCAAGCCGTTTGGGCGCATCGTCATTCAGTTTGGACCGCCCATCACCATCGAGCCGGGGATGGATGAGAGTGCTCTGGCTCAGCTTATGGGCGAGCGGGTCACCGCCCTGGAGAAGGAAACGGATGCTGTCGCAGCGTCAATGGGCTAAATGGCGCCTGTTTCTGTTACCGGTGGCACTGCTCTATTGGGGGCTATCGTGGTGGAGAAATTTTTTCTACAACGTTCATTTTTTTATTTCACGGCGGGTCCCGGTTCCGGTCATCTCCATCGGAAATCTGTCTGTCGGAGGCACCGGTAAGACCCCTGCTACCCTGTTCGTCGCTCAAAAGCTGATCGATCTGGGCTATCGGGTGGGGATTGTGAGCCGCGGGTACGGCCGATCAACGTCAGGGACCGTGCTGGTCAGCGATGGAGAACGGGTCCTGGCCACGTCTCAATCCGGTGGCGACGAACCGCACCTGATGGCCACGCGCCTGAAGGGGGTACCCGTCCTGGTGGATGAGGATCGCTATCGCG
>CAZJBG010000012.1:0-9132 GCA_964543925.1 uncultured bacterium | reverse complement strand
GGGCTACCGTCCTGGTGGAACGCTTTCACCCGGATGTCCTGATCCTGGACGATGCCTTCCAGCATCGCGGTCTGGCTCGGGATTGCGACATCGTCCTCCTGGATGCCACCTCGCCCTCATCGGACTACAAAATATTCCCTTACGGTGTCTTGCGGGAACGGCTCCACGCCCTCAAGCGCGCCAGCCTCGTGGTGTGGACCAAGACCCATATTCGGGTGCCCCAACAGGATCTGTACCGCCGGATAGCAGCGCTGGGCGTGCCGCAGATCCAAAGTACTATGGAAGTGATTCCCCAGCTGGTGGAAGTTGGAACGGGGAAGCGGTTACCGGCCGGGCAGCTGGGCGGCGAACGACTGCTGGCCTTTTGCGGCCTCGCCCAACCGCGGCCCTTCTACCATGCCCTTTTCGCACTGGGCCTGGAGCCGGAGCTGGTGCGCTACTACCCCGACCACCATATCTATACCCCGGCCGATCTGGACCACCTGTCACAGCTGATCGGGACGCACCAACTGGTGGGCGTCACTACCGAGAAGGATGCCGTAAAGCTTCCGGATGCCTTTCTCGATGAGCATCGGATTTACGCCCTGCGCATTGACTTCAACCTTAACGGTGAGGACCGGAAGATATTTCAGGAGACGCTGCTTCGCTGCCTGCCTATCCCGAAGGGATCACCGACGGTAGGAGAGGCCTGAGAGGCCCCTTGCATTCCCCTTGGATGCCGACCGTTTGGCAGCCTAGGAGTTCCCGTTACCCATGAGCTGGATCAGGTCCACCACCCGGTTGGAGTAGCCCCATTCGTTGTCGTACCAGTTGAGGGTTTTCACAAACCGTCCCCCGGAGACCCTGGTGAAGGGAGCGTCGTAAATCGACGAGTGGGGATCGCCGATGATGTCGGTGGAAACGATGGGGAGGGTGGAATAGGACAGGATGCTCTTCAGGCGCGGCGTGTTGGCCGCCTCACGGACAGCGTCATGGATCGCTTCCACCGTCACGTCCTTTTTCAGCTCGCAGACCAGGTCCACGACCGACCCATCCGGGACCGGGACGCGGGAGGCGATGCCGTCCATTTTCCCGGCCAGCTCCGGTATGATCTTACCCACGGCCTTGGCCGCCCCGGTGGTGGTGGGAATGATGTTTTCTGCTGCGGCCCGGCTGCGGCGCCAGTCCTTGTGCGGTACGTCCGCCAGGCGCTGGTCATTGGTGTAGGCGTGCACGGTGTTGATGATGCCTTCCACAATGCCGAAGGCTTCGTGCAACACCCGGGCCATGGGGGCCAGGCAGTTGGTGGTGCAGCTGGCGTTGGAGACGATCCGGTGCTCCGGCTTGAGACCGTCTTCATTGACGCCGATGACCACCATGTAATCGATGTCGTCTTTGGCCGGTACGGTGAGGACCACCCGTCCGGCGCCGGCGTCCAGGTGGCTCTGGAGCTGATCGCGCTTAACGAAGATACCGGTGGATTCCACCACCACATCGATATCCATCTCCTTCCAGGGGAGGGCGCCGGGGTCGCGTTCGGCCAGCATCTTGACCGTGCTGTCGGGAGTCTTGAGATAGCCCTCTTCCACGCTGACCGCGCCGCCGAAGGGGCCCATGACCGTGTCATACTTGAGCAGGTAGGCCAAGGCTCCGGGATCGAACAGGTCATTGATGGCCACGACATCCATGCCCGCGCGCTTATCCAGAATGCGAAACACCGACCGGCCTATGCGTCCGAATCCGTTGATGGCGACTCTCATGCTGCACCTCCGTTACTATTTAGTCGGGCATAGGCGTTAATAATATCGAGGATGCGGGCTGCGTGGCCCCAGCCATTGTCGTACCAGCTGATGGTCTTCACCATCCTGCCCTGGGACTTCATGGTTGCCTGAGCATCAAAGACCATGCTGTGCCGATTGCCCTGAACATCACTGGAGACCACCGGGTCATCGGTCACTTCAATGATGTCGGGCATCTGCCGGGCGGCCTGGCGCATGGCATCATTGACGGCATCCACGGATACATCGCCCTTCGCGAATTGAGTGGTGAGATCGACGCACGAGCCGTTAGATACCGGCACATTCAGGGCAATGCCGTCAACGCGGCCTTTGAACTTGGGCATGATGGTCTCAATCCAAGCGGGTGTAGGGGTATCGTTGGGGATGATATTCTCTGCAGCCGAGCGGCTCCGGCGAAAATCGCTGCCCACCGTATCCTGCAGGGGCTGATCGCTGGTGTAGGCATGGACCGTGGTCATCATGGCGTGCTCCACAGCGAAATTCTGATCGAGGACTTGCAGGGTAAGCGCCATGGCGTTGGTGGTCGACGAACCGGCGGAAATCAGCCGGTCGGCAGGGGTGATGGTATCCTCGTTCACGCCCACAGTGATCAGCCGATCGATCTCGTCGGTTGGGGGGTTGCTAAGGATAACCCTTGGAGCCCCGGAGGCCAGATGAGCTTCCATGTCGGCCCGTTTGAGATATTTACCCGTTGCATCCACAACCACATCCACGTTATAGTCGCTCCAGGCCACGTCGCCCGGGCTCACACCGTGGGCCAGATCAGCGGTGCGGCCATCTCCCAGGGTCAGTTTATTTTGCTCAAATCGAGCATTGTATTTGAATGAACCGTGAATTGTGTCCCTTTGGAGCAAGTAGTACAGAATGTCGGGATTCCCAATGTCACTGATGATCGCTATTTCAATATTCGGAGTCTCCGAAGCCAGCCGATAGAAATTCCGCCCAATGCGGCCAAATCCCATGAGGCCCACCCTGATCTGCCCCGATGCTTTATTCATATTCGACATATATTATTCCTTATGACTGAAACACACCTCGTGGGGATGCAACGCAGCTCCAGGCGAGAAATTGTAGCTGCTAAGCTACATTAGAGAACAGACCAGACACAAGGGTCACAGTCGACCCTGTCACCTGGTTGCTCAAAAAGGCGGGACCGGAAACTATCCACTGACCGTAATGCCCAGTACGAAAATGACACCGACAAAAGCCAGGAGCAGCGGCCAGCCGGTAAAGAGAAATTGTCGTCGACTGGGATCCTCGAAGACGTGCACCTGGAACGCATGGACCGTCACGGCGCCATGGGCATCGGTGACTTCAAAGGCGATGTCGTTGGGACCTTTCTGCAGGCCCCGGGGACGCCACTTGAACAGGCCGGTACGGGCATCAAAGTCGGAATAGCGGGGCAGTCTGACGGCCCTGTAGCGCATAGCGTCACGGTTCAGGTCCTCTGCCACCACCCGGTAGGTGTATTCGAAACTGTTGAGTGCCACCGCTTTGGGCTGGGAGATGATACGCGGAGCAATGTTGACAAAGATGGTGATGACCTGGCGATCCACTGAGTGACCGTCGGAGACCTCCACTTCATACTCTCGCCAATTAATCTGTTCCAGGGCCGGGGCCCAGGTGACCAGTCCGGTGTGGTCGACCTCCATACCTTCTGGAGATTTGATGAGCCGGTAGGTGAGTTGGGCATCCTCATTCTTGTCGTCTACCCGTACCTGGTAACTGTAGCGATTTCCGATGAGGGCCAGGGTGTCGGCCTGTGAGATGATCGCAGGCGGATAGTTGGCGTAAATCGTGTAGGCCTGCTCGTCACGGGTGAAGCCATCGGACACCATCAGGCGGACCTGATGCTCACCTGCCTGGCTGGGGGTGGGGGTCCAGGTGATCACCCCTTCATCGCTGACGGTCATGCCGTCGGGGAAAGCCTGGAGGCTGAAGTAGACATAGGGAACCACCTGGGCGGTGTACTGGGGCATGACGCCGCGGCCACCCTGGAACAGCTCCCATAGGACATCTTCCAGGTCGACCATCCCCTGCTGGGGGCTGCTGATGACCAGTACCAGCTGGTCATCTTCCACGAAAATCTGTTTGACGTGCTGCCGGAGGTCGATGCGCGCCGCCTGGGCTACCTCCCCCTCTTCAGGGCGGGGAGGCTTGTTGATGTAGATGTTCTTTTGCTGCCTGAATTGCGCCAGATAGCGGGGCAGGTCGCGCCGGAACTTATCATCCTGGACGTCTATCTGGTAAGTCGTGGTGCGTGCGATGTTCGCCGCCACCGTGGGACGCCTGAATTTGAGAAGGGCGCTCCTGTTTACATCCCGGATGTCCACGGTGTAGCTATAAGGTTGTCCCACCGTTGCCGTGTCGGGGGGGATGACTGAGGTGATCCGAATCGGGTCGTTGACGAAAGCAATGCCCCTAAACGGGACCGCAGCCAAACCATCGGTGAGCTCCACCACGAACCGGTAGGCATCCAGATCCTGGAGAGTGGTGGGCCAGGTAAGATTGCCGGCGGAGTCAATGGTCATGGTCACGGGACCTTGCACCACGTTCCATTCGAGGGTCTGGTCCTCGTTCTGGTCCTCACCCTCAAAGGAAAGCCGCAGGGTATCCCCGGTGCCCACCGTCACGGCCCGGGGAGGAGCGACGACCATTCTGGGCGGCACGTTGACGTAGATCCAGCCATCCTGCACATCCTCGGCCGTGCCATCGGAGATCCGGACCTGGAAATATTGCGTATCCATCTGCGTCGAGGAAGGGGTCCATTCGATCACTCCCTTGGCATCGATGCGCATGTCATCGGGCGAACGGGTGAGCGTGAACAGGTGGTCGCGGGGCTTACCCGGTTGGAAGATCGTGACCGGGTAACGGTAGGGCTCTTCCAACTGGGCCAAGTGCGGAACGACGGAGGTGATGGTGAGCTGGGCGTTGACATTGAGGACGAAGGTCTGGACATCCTTGTCAAAGCCGTCACTCACCGATATGACCACCTGGTAGTCATCGTGGTGGGTCTCATTGGTTCGCCAGGTGATAATGGCATTTTTATCGAGGGTCATTCCATCGGGCCCCGACTCCAGACGATAGTCGAGGTGGGCGTCGGAATTACGATCAGTGACCGCGATCCGGTAGGCGAAAAGGTGCCCCGCCAGCAGGTTCAGGGTCTCCGGTTGACTGGTGATGCGCGGTTTGTCATTGACGTAGATGAGGATTTGATCTCGAACCACCTCCGATTCAGGGACGAGGATAGAATCGGTAATCATCTCCGCGGGATTGACGCCAATGTGGTAGATGATCTCGTAAGCCACGTTCCAGGCGCCCAGATGTTCCCCGGTGGGCTGCCACACGATGGCTTGGCGCTGGAAGTTGAACACCATGTCGGGCGCCTTGCTGAGGAAGCGGAAGCTGGCGAACTGCTCGATCCGCTCCCCAATCACCGGTTGGGTGAACTCATCGCCTACGTAAAGGAGAATATCCGGCGTTCGATTGGGTGGCAGAGCCCGGGGATCAGGCGCCTGAGGCCGACCGGGCAGGTAGACTTCACGCCCCTCAGCCTGTACCCCGAAAAATTCGGCTCCTGGGGCGGCATCCGTGCCGGTGAAGGACGCCCGCCCGGTTAACTGCGGCCCCAGCTCGGCGAAGGCGATGAGGGAACCGGCGGAGGTGTGGATCGGGAAGACGATGCTGCCGGGACGTTCCTCGGTAGGCGCCACCACGATCAATGCGTCGTAGCTCACCGGGGGCAGAACACCCTCCGGCAATCGTGACCGCACCAACTCTCGCGTGACCGGCGTCATGAACTGCGCATCATTGGTTGTGATCGTGCCGTCGGCCTGCAGGTAGACCATCTCCGCGATGGCATCCCCATCCAGCTCGGCGATGGCCAGGTCAACCAGACCGCTGATGCGGGTGTCCAGAGCCGCGGCCGCCAGCCTCGGACCGGCCATGCTCACCATCGTGAGGGAGCCGTCCGCGTGGGGCAGGACGATCTCCTCCTGGCCGTCACCGTTGAGGTCCCCTGCCGCCACCGCTTCGGGGAGGATTCTTTTACCGATCGTTGCAGCCACGGAGATTTCGTGGAATTCGGCGCGGCCGCTGAGATACGCCTGAATCGCCGGGCGCTCTCCATGGCCCATGACCAGCAGGTCTTTGCGCCGGTCGCCGTTGAAATCGGCCACTGCTGTGCTGAACGGCCAGGCACCGGATATGATTTTGCCGGGCCGCAGTTCCTCGATGACTTGGAATTTCCCAGCTTCCCAGTCAGCGATGAGAACCATTTTGTCGGGGCTGCCAGTGGCTATCACCAGCTCCTGGTCACCATCGTTATCCAGGTCTGCCGTTACCAGCTGGGTGGGGCGCAGGTAGGAGATGCCCCGTCCGGTGTGATTCCAGCTCGAGGTGGGCTCGCGTGCAAACATGAACCTGGCTGGATCCCAATCGAAAATGTGGAGCCACGGAGGAGCGCTGTTATCCGGTACGTTAGTGTAGTAAATCAGGAGGGCGATTTCGGGGAGGCCGTCCCCATTGAGGTCGGTGACGTCGGCGTCCACCAAACGGGCCGGGAGCTGCTCGTCCAGGCGATAACGCCAGAGGACCGCAAGGGTCTCCGCGCCGGTCTCCTCGTAGTAGACCAGTACCGAGGGAGCCAGCGAATCCTCCGGTTCCTGGATGGCCAGGAATTCCGGCTGGTTATTGACGCGGTGGTCCCAGCCCCCACCCAGGACGCGGATAGATTGGTCGGGGGAGAGCACCCTTCTGACCGTTATCTCCGCGGGCAAGGAACCGACAAAGATCAAGGCTACAAGAAGAAAATAATAACGGGCTTGTGAAGTCTTCGCGTTAAGACTCAATATATGACGCATAATGGTTTTAATGAAAAGCCTTGCTTAAGCCCTACGCTATCGCCGTGGATTTTCAACGCGAAAAATATAGACGGACATACAACGGTTTTGCAAGGGAAAAACGCTGTTATATAAAAGAAGTTGCGTGGTCACTTAAAGCTTTGCATGATCCTCTTCCGAAAAATTGATATTGTTGCATGCCGTGAAGCCACTTATATTGTAAGTTTAAAGTGTATTTTTCACTTCCGGGCTTTCTACCCTCGTCATGAGGGTCTGTCATTACCGTGGCTTGGTCGGCCACAACAGATGAAAAAATGGAGTACCTTGATGCCTAAACGTAGCTTATCCCTGGGACTGGCATTGATCCTGACCTCCACCCTCTATGCTCAAGGCGATATTGCCTATCCCAATGAGGACTACCTCGGGGGCGGTATCGGTTATACCCCCACTTTTTTGCAATTGGACTTGGCGAAAAGTTTCCCGTTCAATGTCGGTACGGATATCTCCAATACGGGCCTGCTCGGCGATAGCGGTCTGGGATTCAGTGCGGATGAAATCAATGCTTTGGGGAACTTGTTTGTGATTCACGGTGCCGAAGGTTTTGGCAACGTCACCGGCCACTGGCGGGTGGGGGCCTACGTCGGCCTCGGCGCCAAAAGTATTTCCCGTGTCGAAACGGATACCTCCACTCAAGCTCGGACCAATGTGGACCTGAAAGTCGCTCTCATGACCGGCAGCGCCTCATTGGAATATGTGATACCCCTGTTCAGCAACTTGGAGATCAGCGCCGGGTCCCTGTTCGGTTTCAGCAGAGCGATCATTCAGTTCGCCAAAACAACCACGTCGCCCGACTGGGAAGAACAATTTTCCGGCACGGATTCGTCCAACACGGCGGTTGCCTTGTCGGGAACCTTCTTCGCCTTCCAGCCGTACGTGGCGATGAAACTGCAGTTCCTGGACCGGGCCGGGCTGCGTATGACCGCCGGTTATCAGGTGGGCACCCTGCCGGCCAACAAGTGGACGCTCAGTGATTTCCAGAAGATAATCGCCCCGGGCAAGGGTGATTTTAACGCGCCCGCCGTGCGGGTTATGCTTTATCTGGGCATCTAGGGCACGGGCCGGTGCAGGCGATTGAAGGTGACGTGGACCAGCCAAGGTGCGGCCTTATCGGGAGTTGGCGTTCAAATATAGAGGTGGATGGGTTAGAACCATAATGAAGCGAAAAAGCATTTTTATCATCGCGGCTGTTCTCGCGGTCACTATACTCAATATTACGAGCGCCACTTCGAAGTCACAATCGACTCGGCGCTCCAGCGATCTTTACCAAAAACTCAATTCCCTACAGGAGATCATCGGCCTGGTCAATGAGAATTACGTTGATCCGGTTGACTGGGACACGGTCATGGAAGGGGCTTACGAAGGGCTGCTGGAACGCCTCGATCCACATTCAAACTACATCCCCAAGGAACAATTTGAGACCATCAACGAACTGTTCGTGGGAAAATTTCAAGGGATAGGCATCGAATTTGATATTATCAACGATTGGATCACCGTCATTGCACCGGTGGCGGGCAGCCCATCAGAGCGGGTCGGTTTGCGACCGGGGGACAAGATTGTGGAGATCGAAGGCGAATCGACCTACGGGTTCTCCCAGCTGCAGGTGATCGAAAGCCTGCGAGGTCCCAAGGGGACGTCGGTGAACATTAAGGTTGGCCGCCCAGGCCAGGAGAAAAACCTGCCCTTCACGATTGTGCGGGATGACATTCCGATCTACAGCGTGCCGACCTCCACGATGTTGGATGAAGACACCGGCTATATCTTGATCAGCCGGTTTTCCAGTACGACCGCCGATGAAGTTGAATCCGCCCTGGATAGACTGGAGGCCTTGGGCATGACCCGCCTGCTGCTGGACATGCGGAATAATGGCGGCGGATATCTGGAACAGGCGGTGGAGATAGTCGATCTGTTTATCGGTGTGGAGGATACGCTGGTCATAACCAGGGGCCGCCAACCCAGCATTAATCGGGTGCATGTGGCCCACCGGTCAGGGACCCATCCCCAATATCCGGTCATCGTTCTGATCAACCGGGGTTCGGCCAGCGCGAGTGAAATTGTGGCCGGCGCCATCCAGGATCTGGACCGGGGACTGATTGTTGGGGAGACCAGCTTCGGTAAGGGATTGGTTCAGCGGCAGTGGCGGTTGAGGGACGGCTCGGCCCTGCGGGTCACGGTGGGGCGGTATTATACGCCCAGCGGCCGGCTCATCCAGCGGCCCTATGAAAACGGCAAGGAGAAGTATTACCGGGACAATTTTGTGCGGTCCGGCGATCCCCAAGTCCAGGATTCCATTCTGGCCACCTTGCCTCGTTATCGGACACGGGCGGGACGGGTCGTTTACGGTGGTGGCGGCATCCTGCCGGACGTATACCTCCCCCCGGTTCACGAATTCAGCGAGCAGACCATTAATTTGATCTATCATCCCGACCGGTTGCTCTACCAGTACGCCGAGGTGG
>CAZJBG010000011.1:20352-37115 GCA_964543925.1 uncultured bacterium | reverse complement strand
CTCACCGCGTCCCCGCCGACCTTGCCGGATACTGTCACGTCACGAAACCGGCCACCGCCCAGGTTGCGATAGTGAACGTTTTTCCCGTGATAGGCTACAAACAGGTCCAACAACCCATCGTTATCATCATCGGCGAACCGGGCCGCTCCAGCCGTTCCGGTAAGGGCTATCCCGGCTTCGGCAGTCACATTCACAAACCGGCCCCCATCATTACGGAACAGGCCCTGATGGCCACCGGCTAAATGGCTCGCGACCAGCAGGTCCTCATCGCCATCGCCATCGTAGTCCCCTACGGCCAGCACGGCCCCTGGCTCCTCTCCAGAGGGAACAGCCCCCTCTGCGTCAGTCGGCCAGTCCAGACCGGCGGAGGCGGTCACGTCAGTAAAGCGCAGGGCGTCCAGCAACGCCAGACCTTCACCGGCGGTGACAAGCTGGCTGATAAAATCATGGGTAAAGGGAATCAGGATCTTCCCGGGAGGAGCTCCCTGTGTACCTTGCAACCGGCTCAGACCGGCCCTGTACCGTGGCGTCACCTTGAGAAAATTCCTCAGGATCAAAGCCGGGGTGAGGGCCCTTTCGGCCTGCCCCTCCCGCATGAGGGCCAACCCATCCTCATAGAAATCGACAGCTTCCTCGGGCAGGTCCGGTATCTGGCGCCGTATCTCTTTAGTATGGTCTGCTGCCGGGGCCGTTTTGCCGTTACGCAACAAAACTTCGATCAGCCGTAGGCGAGCTGCGATGTTGGCCGGTAGCTCATCCACGATGGTCGTCAGATAGGTCTCGGCCCTCACCAAGCCTTCAGTATCTCCCGGCCTGACCGTTTGGGCCAGGGCGTAAAGTGTATTCACGTGCCTGGGATTGTCCTGAAGGATTTGTTCGAGCAACTTGTGCGCCTCGGCCTCGCGATGAGTCAGGTCATATATCTCGGCCAGTATCAGCCGGATGTCGGCGTGGGTGGGCGCCAGTTCCACCGCCCTGAGCAGCTGCTCCTCAGCCTGCTGAATGCGGTCCCACTGCAGGTAGACCAACCCCTGGTTGGCATAGCCTGCGGGTTCATCCGGCGCCAGCCGGATAAGATCGCCGAAGGCGGCTTCGGCCTCCTCAAGGCGGCTCTCCTCGAGATAAGCCCAGCCAAGGCTCATGGCGCTCATTATTTCCCGGGCCTGTTCCTCATCGATGACCTTTCGCCCACCGCAGCCCATGACCGTTAGCGCCATAATCAGGGCAACCCATACCGGGTGAAGGCTAAATATTCTTACACTCATAGTGATAGCATGTCCGTTTCGGTTTCGTGTTGTACAAGGCGGGTTATGATCTGGGCCTACTGTGCAATGTGACGCCTTAGGTAGGACGCTTGACGACTCATTCTATATTATACGGTAATTAGTCCTGATCGTTCGCTCGAATATGATCAAGAAATGTGTCCAAGTCCTGATAACTTTGTTCTACCGGACGGGCAGATATCGGCGGATGCAGCGCTGCCAGGTCAACCAGGTACGGCTGAAATATTTGGCAATTTGATCCGCGCGACACTGTCAGGGGTTGCCCCGACTTGGTAGCACCCTCGCCCAATGTGCCCTGAGTGGTGTCATCGGGGAGCGAGTACTGCACCGCCAGATTAAACCGAGTCACGGCGTCATCGGGAAATCCTTGTTTCCAGGCGATATAGCCGCTGAGATATAGAGCCATCACGCTCCGGTCATGGGTACCCAGAACCGCCTCAAAGTAGCCCCGCGCCTTTGCCAGCCTGCCTTTAATCAGGTAGAGTTGACCTAGGGCCAGCAGCGAGCCGGTCTCTTCCCTGTTGATGTCCAGCGCCCGTTGGTATTCGCGCTCAGCGTTGTCGATATTGAAATAATCTTCATTTTCAAAACAGAGGTACAGATCACCCAGTCGCATGTACCCCCGGGTACTGGCGGGATTGATCTGCACCAGGCGCTTCCAGGCGCTTTCCGCCTCCCCGTAGCGACCGAGTTCCCAATACAAATTGCCTATATAATACAGCGCATCCTCGTGTTCGTCGTTGAGCGCCAGGGCCTGGGAATAACCAGCGATGGCTTTTTCAAGGTCACCGGCAATACGGTCCTGAGTCGCTTGGCGGTAAAGCTGCCAAAACTGCTGGATTCCCTCCCGCTCAGTGACCGTTAGCCCGCCGGTGGCATCCTCTGCACCTTTCTCAGCCGGTTGGTATTTCAGCACGGCAATAGCGGCGAACAAAAGCAGAAGCGTCGACGATAACAAGATGAATATTTTTTTCATTGGAACTTAAAGACGGCGGCTCACTGCGGAAGGGACTCTCCTTCACGCACGCGCACCGTTTGATTGGCGGCCAGGTTGTAGAAGACCTGCCGGCTTCCGCTGGGCCAGGTGATTTCAAGGGTATCCGCAACCGAATGGGCGCCCAAGCCGAAATGTTCGATTAAACTGCTCTGTGAGCAGTAGGAACTCTGCACCCCCACTTGCCGGACATGAACGGTAGTGCCCGCCACCAGACGCAATTTTGCACCGATAGCTGAGCGGTTACTCACGACCCCCTCAAGAGCCACCTGCAACCAGCGCTGAGCGTGATCGGCGTCGTTGCGCATGAGAACGCCCGGCCCGCCATTGTTAACGACGAACATATCCAGGTCGCCATCATGATCATAATCGGCAAAGGCGGCCCCCCGGCTCCCATACTTATGTTTGAACACGTCGCCACTCACGGCGGAGACCTCGTAGAACCCGTGATCCGCCCCACGATTCCAGAACAACTGGTTGGACATGGGGATTAACCGCCACGGTTCATCCTTCTGCTGAAAGGTGCTCCCGTTGGCTACGAACAGGTCCAATCGGCCGTCATTGTTGTAGTCGAAAAACGCCGTCCCCCAGCCGACATAGTCCAGGGCAATCTGCCCCAGGCCGTACCGGTCGGCTTCATCCATGAACCTGATCCCTGTCGTGGATGGCGGGTCCAGTGCAGCGAATTGGGACGTCAGATTGCCATACAGGGCATTTTCCTGGGCAATCCAGTGGGTGATGAACATATCCATATCCTCGTCCCCGTCCCAATCTCCCACGGCAATGCCCATGGCCCCCCGGTAGTCCGCCACCCAGGAGGCGTGGCTGATTTCCTCAAACGTTCCGTCACCCAGATTGCGGTAGAAGACATTGTCGGAAACATCGTTGGCCACATACAGGTCGGGCCAGCCATCATCATCGAAATCACACCAGGTGCTCGATAGACTGCGCCCCTTCCGGCTTTCGACACCTGCACGGGCCGCCATTTCGGTAAAGGTACCGTCCCCGTTGTTGCGGTAAAGCAGGTTGCCCCGCGGCTCAAAGGACGAGGGATTGAGGTTCATCGGGATCTCGACCTCATACTGTTTCGATAGGGCGCCGGGGTCCAGATAGGCGTAGTGGACATAACCACTCACATACAGGTCAAGGAAGCCATCCCGATTGAAATCGCCCCACGACACCCCCGTCCAGAAGCCTTTTCGGCCGCCCAGACCCGACGGAGCGCTCCTATCGGTGAAGGTACCATCGCCATTGTTGTGGTAGAACCGGTTTTCACCGTATGTCGATACGAAGAGGTCGGGCCGGCCATCATTGTCGGCATCGCCCCAGGCGGCCCCAATGGCCCAACCCCGAAAGTCAACCCCCGCCGGGGCACTAACTTCGTCGAAGGTGCCATCTCCGTTGTTGTGATAGAGGGCGCAGTGTGCCGGTGAGGCCTTAATCTCATCGGGCGTCATGGTCAAGGGACCAACCTGGTTGGCCACAAACAGGTCCATCCAGCCATCGTTATCGTAATCGCCCCAGGCGGCCCCGGAACCCATATCTTCGGGGAGTTGGGTTGATCGCCGCCCGTAGAAGTGTTGAAAGGCAATGCCCGCTTCCTCGGTGGCATCCACAAAGGTCACTCGGGGATAATCCGAGGGGAGTGACCGGGCGAGAGCGGCGGTCAGGCCTTCAATATCCTCCCCGGGCCGATAAATGGGAACCGGTTTGACGGCGATGCCAATGACCACGGCCATCAGCACAACGAAAAGCGATCCAACCGTTACCGTAATCAGGAGCAGGCGCCTGCGTCGCGTCAGTTTGCCGAGCATCGACCCGGCGATCTCACAGGCGGTTTACTTTGATCGTCTTCCGGTCCTCGGAGATAGCGGTAACCGGGGCGGTGATCCCGGAATCCTCCCCCAAAAGCACGTTCAGGAAAAATTGATCGACCTTCCGGTACAGCAATCTCGCCGTCACATGCAGCTCCGTGACCTGACTGTCGGGTACCTTGAGGGTAAACTCCTCCTCGGTGGATAGTTCCCCCTCCACAGTTGGCCAGGTCGACGGACACGAGAACGCATACTCCGCCCGGTCGGAGGAGCCGGGGAACAGGGCGCGGCGATAGCGCACCCCCACCATCTCCCATAGATTATGCCGGTCAATCAGGTTGCCGTATTGATCCACCGCCTCGGCCTTGAAAATAAATGACCCCGGCTTAATGAAATGCCCCTCATCCACGCTTCCGGAGACGAAGATCTCGTTACCATTTTGGTCGGTGACGATCAACTCCACCCAGGCCTGAATGATGTCCAAAGGTCCTGTGGGGAAATCGTGCCCCACCTTGTTGTTTAGCATGGAGGTTTGGATCTTTACCTGTTCTCCGGGGTTGACCTGGTCCGGGACCGACAGCTCCAGCGGTACAGCTGCACCGGTCGTCCACTTGTCGGCAATCTCGGGAATCTCAATTTCTCCCCTTAGCCATTGCTCGGTCATGGCCACATGCTCCGCGCCGCCGGGAGCGTTCAACAGGGTCGGGATAAACTGATTCGCGCCAAGGAATCGATGACTGCGGTGTTTCTGGTCATCACTTGTACGGTTGTAGTCCAGATCATCGCCACTCCCGGGATCGTTCGAATCGACCAACGGCATGTGGCATTCACGGCATTCGATAGTTGCCGTGGGATCGCCGGGCTGATTCCACCGGCTTTTACGCCAGTTATCGAATTGGTTCTGCAGTTGCACCCAACCGACATTGTTGATCTCTTCATCAATGAACTGCTTGTGGCAGGCCGAGCAAAACTCGGGGCTCTTAAAGAGGCGATGCTGAAGGCTCTCCACATGATACCGGGGATAGGCCCGGATCAAAACATCCCGGAAGAACCGCCCCCGATCCCCCTCGCTCAGTTCAAACATGTAGCGCTTGGGTTGGGTCATGACATAGTTGGCATTGCCTTTAATGTCGGTTTCCTTGATGGCATGACAGACGATACAGGAAATACCTTCCTGATAGCCAATGAGGTTGGTTAATTCCTCCGTGAATATATTTTTCGTGCCTGAAAACAACGAGATCGGATCGTGGCAGCCGCCGCAATAGCGGGTCGATTCCGGCCCGTTCTGCTCGGCCATCACCGATTGCACCGCTTGGAAAGCTGGGTCCTTGGAAGAGTAGTTATGGGCGCTGACCGACCATTCCTTGACGATCTGTTCATGGCATTTGGAGGTCCCGCAACCCTCGGAGTTTCCCAGGGAACGGGCGTCATAGGCGCCACCGGATTGGGTGGTCGCCAGACTCGGCGCAAAGGGCCGGTCGGGCCCATAGATGTAACTGTAGTCATCAGGTAGTTCGTTGACGTATTTCACCGGTTCATAAGCGAAGGCCAGCAGGGCGACGACTCCAAAGAATACGCCGAGGAGAGCGGCCGTCCTAAGGCCATACTCCCTTTGGGCCCTGAGGATCGGCTCAAGCGCCTCCTGTTGGCGCGCCTTGAAGTCACGATAAAGGAGCACACCAATATGGGGCGCCACTGCAGCGACCAACGTAAAGGTTGCAATGATGTGCGCCAAATCCCAGCCATAGCTGATCCTGGTTCCCCAGACCGCCTGATAGGTCAACACCAGGCCGGAGATGATCGCCACCGAGGTTGCAGCCAGGGAAAAATAGCCGGTGAGCTTGATATGCGTCATCGACAATGTACGGTATATAAACCAGTGGCGAATTTGATACCAACCAAACGGTATTAAGAATATGAGCCCGATGCCGGTATGCAGTAAAACCATCACCTGGTTGGAAATGCTGAACGGCAACAGATAGATGGAGAGGCCCGTTAATGTTTCAAACAGTAACAGCCCCGAGGTAAAAAAGAGCAGCATGTGCCGCCACTCTCTCACTTTCGAATTCTGATTCAGTTGGTCTTGCATAAAATATTGTCTCCTATAGATATATCACTCAACAGCGCAATCCAACAAATAGAGTTGACTTAGTTAGCGGGAAAGACGGTGCAACGTGAAATGTACGATGATTTGCCAAAAGAACAAAGCATACGGTTGGGACGACACGCGAGTCGCGATTGACCGGCATGTACCCTGGCGGCGCAAGGCCGGACAACTACAACAAGTAGGGACTTAGCAGAATCGGCTTTAAAGGGTGGCTGTCACGGCCAGCACCAGGGAATTTTCGTGGAGTCGTTCCCCCTCCACGATATAGACCGTCTGGTTAGGCTTGACCTGCTTAAAGGTCTGCACCTGACCGCTGGGCCAAGTCACTTCGATCTCAGCTATCCGCTTATTGCGACCGAGACCAAAGTAGAGTTCCCTGGCGTTGGTGGAGTAGTAGCCGGTACCGGAGACCAGGAGCTGATTTAAGACAAGGTCCCCTGCAGTGACCTTCACCTGGGACCCATATGCGTCGCGGTTGGAAATCCGACCCTCGAGCCGCACCTTGAGCCAATTATTGACGTCTCGGGATTCATTATGGTAAAGGACGCCTATCCCCTGGTTCCTATCGGCGACGATATTCCCCTTCCCGTCTTCAACCTGCTGACCATTATTGGTAACGTAAATATCCACCTTCCCGTCGTTGTCATAGTCAGCAAAAAGGGCGGAACGGTGGATCCGTTTCCCCGATGCCCAGATGCCGGCGGATTCGGAAATATCGACAAAGCGTCCTTCGCCATCGTTCTCGAAGAGCAGGTTTAACTGGCGGTTGTCCCCGCTCACGGCATTCAGATGTCCATTGGCAAAGAAAAGATCCAGGTCTCCGTCATTATCCAGGTCGAAGAGACCGGTCCCCCAGCCAACCATGGGCCAACTCAGTCGGTGGACCGGCAGGGAATTAAAGTCATGGACGAAAACGGCGTTGCGCACCTTCCCGTCGTTGGCTTCTGCGATCCCTTCCAACCGGGCCAGGACATTCACTTCGGCGGCATAGTTAGTATAAACCAGGTCGTTTTTCCCATCTCCATTGAAGTCGCCTATCGTGACTCCCATGCTCCCATCGGTAGTGCTAAGGCCACTGGGGCCTGAGAAGGTCTTGAAGGTTCCATCCCCACGGTTGAGGTAGACACTATTAGCATCGGTGTCGTTGGTCACGAAAATGTCTGGCCATCCGTCGTTATTGAGATCACAGAAGATCGACTGTATCGATTTGCGGGTGGCATCTCCCACCCCAGCTATTTCGGTCACCTGAGTGAAGGTTTCATCCCCGTTATTCCGATAGAGGGTATTGGGCAGTCCACCAAAATCCATGGGGAAACGGAGGCTGGTGTTCAAGGGGCGAAAGGCAAAGTCGACGTAACCAGTTACATAGATGTCAAGATCTCCATCCCGGTCATAATCCCCCCAGGCTGATCCGCTATACCACCAGTCCTGCACCCCTTCCGGGAAGGCCTTCTCCGTCACATCGACGAAGGCCCCATTACCATCGTTCCGGTAGAGGATAAAGTTGCCATAATTACTGACGAAGAGGTCGGGATAACCGTCATTATTATAGTCCGCAGCAGAGACGGCCATCCCTTCGCCAAAATCCTCGGCACCAGAGAGTATCCGGCGGAAGGTTTTCGCTCCCAGGTTCTCATAGAGAGCATTCGTCAGATCCCCAGGTCCCTGACCATTGACGAGGTAAAGGTCCCAGTCGCCATCCCGGTCGTAGTCCAGCCAGGCACCACCGGAGCCATTCATTTTGATCAGGTGTAGATGAGCAAACTCCTCCAGAGTTAGGAGCCTCTCTCTCGATTTCCAGAACTCTTTACCCTCCCGGAAGATCAGCTCGAGCCCCTCGTTGGTGGCTGCTCCACTGACGGTGGGACCGATCTCACACCACCGGGGCCGGGGAGCATAATGGACAAAATCAATCCCTGCCTGCGCGCGGTAGTCCTCGAAGCGGATCAGGCTCTCCTCCTCCATTGCCCAATTTACGGCCAAGAGGAGGAGCACCGCTCCAACCAGAAGCATCCCCATCAGGACCTTTCTTAACCTCATCGTTCTTACTTTCCCTCCGTGGCTTGTGCGAAAAATTTACATATAATATAGAAGATTGTCAACTCGGGATAAAACTGCCGCTGCTAGTGATTTGGATGGTCGGGCGATTTGAGAGCCGCACGGCCTGAGCAGCCCAGCTAATACAGGTGGTCGTGGTGCACGCCGTCGTTTATAGCTAATCGCGGGAGGGAATTCGATTAAGGGCGTCCCGATATCTTCGCCAGATAAGCTTTGGCCATGGGATGATTCGGCTCATACCTGAGGGCCATCTGCCAGGCCTGTCGGGCGGCTTCGGGCTCATTCAGCATCGCATAAACAATCCCAAGATTCAACCAGGCATCCACGAATGTGGGTTGGATCTGCAATATGGTGTGAAAGTAATTGATCGCCAGGGTCGTATCCCCGCGGATCAAACACAGGCTGGCGGTGTTATTCAGTATCTCCAGATTGTTCGGATCCAGCTGCAGGGCGACCTGATAGGCGTGCATGGCATCATTATATCGACCGACGCGACGCAGGGCAAACCCCAGGCCGGCATGTGATAAGGGATCGTCAGGGAGAGCCCGCACCGTGTTTTCCAGGTGATCGATCTTGGCCTGCTGGGCTCGCATGGCTTCAGCCTGGTCCAGGTACTTTTGGGCTTCATCCGTACGACCGAGAAGTACCATGGCCTGACCGAGGTTGTATAGGGCGCCGGGTTGCCACGGCCGTGCCGCCACGACTGCCTGGAGGTAACCCCGGGCCGCTTCACCCCGACCCAGGCGCACCAAATAAGAACCGACCAGGTATTGATAATCCAAATTTCCCGAATCAAGACTCAGCGCTTTTTGGGCATTTCGAAGCGCCTCTTCACTGTGGCCTTCGTCTTCAAAAAGCAACGCCAGGTTAAAATAGGCCGGGGAATACAGGCTGTCCAGCGCTATGGCCTGCTCAAATGCAGCTCGGGCACTATCGACAAGACCTAATTCCACGTAGGCCCGCCCCATGCCGCGCAGAGGAATCGGGGCAAGATGCGCCGCCAACTCCTTCTGGTAATAATCTATGGCCCGGTAATAGGCCTGCTGGCGATAGGTATTGTTCCCCAGGTTATTCCACACCCCGCGATAGTCCGGCACTTGCTCGAGTACTTTGTGGTAGTCGGCGCCCGCCTCTTCAAAACGCCCTACCTCCGAGAGAACCCGCGCACGATAAAAATAGGCGTTCGCCTTGTCCGGTCCATCCGGTGCCTGTTTTAGCGCACTATCGGCTAAAGCCAGAGCGGCGCGAAAATCATGCTGGCGTAAAGCTTCAGTGCCCTGCAAGAGGAGCTGGCCGGTCAATCGATCAAATGCCGGCTCTTGTTCTGTCCTGCAGGCCGACCCAACCAGTAGAACCGCTAACGCGAATCCAAGGACAGGCCACCGACGGGGTGACCTTGATGGCAGGTATTGATACGTCCACATCATAGCTTCTGACCCACATTCAAGTGCGATGCTCGGTCAAGGACAATTAGCCTCATACCATTCCTCGGTGGAGTCGATCTGCGGGCGGGTACGTGTCATCGCGCCGTGGGAGTTGCGGGTCTAAGGGGCAGCCACGGCTACCAGACCCGGCAGGGATTGCCCCTCCAGGGTATCCGATCCTTCCACAAGCCGTACCTCCTGATCCGCTCCTACATCAGCAAAGCGGCTTACATTTCCATTGCGCCAGTAGATCAGCAACGAGTCGATGACGGTACTTTCTCCCAGACCAAACGTCACGGTCTTTTCCATTTGCGAGAGGAAACTCGATCCGGTGCGGATACGTCGCTCCATCCGCCGATCACCCACTACGGCGACGATTCGTGCACCAATCGCATTGCGGTTGCTTTGCCGCCCTTCGAGCTGCACGCGAATAAAATGACTGTTTTGCAGGTCGTTACGCCACAGGTATGCGGGCCCATCATTCGTGGTAAGCAGTATGTCCAGGTCCCCATCACGGTCAAAGTCCGCATAGGCGGCGCCCCGACCAACGACGGGTCGCGAAAAGACCCCGCCGACAGCCTTGGCAACATCCTCAAAGATGCCATCTCCCCGGTTCAGGAACAGGTGTGGCGGCTCCTTATATGCGATGCCATCCTCAGTATGATCAATTTCCATCTGGACGTGCCCGTTGGCCGTAAACAGATCAAGGTCGCCATCAAGGTCAACGTCGAAAAGGAATAAACCAAATGTGAGGGTCAACAGGCTCGGACGGCCGATCTTGGAAGCTGCCGCCCGGTCGATAAACAGCCCGTTGCCCACGTGGCGAAAAACCCCGATCATCTCCCGGGAGAAATTACCTACGAAAACGGTTTCCTCTCCGGTGTCGTCAACGATACCCACATCAATGCCCATACCGGCCCGAGCCCCGCCGTTCTCATCGTAGGCAATCCCGCTGATGGCCCCCTTTTCCGTGAAGGTACCGTCGCGGTTGTTTTCGTACAGCAGATTACGCTGGGTGTCGCAGGAGACCACGAGGTCCGGCCAGCCGTCTTTGTTGAAGTCCAGTTCAGCCGCGCCGAGAGTTTTCCCCGGCGCAGGGAGGAATCCCGCTGCCTCCGTCTGGTCGGTGAAGGTACCATCCCCGTTGTTCCGGTAGAAACGGCTGGGGATCCCGTCGTACAGCTCCGGTGTGCAGTAGCCCTTCGTCACCCCATCAAGGGTGCACCAGAGATCATCCTCTAGCGACCAGTCCACATAGTTACCCACGTAAAGGTCGAGCCATCCGTCCTGATCGGCATCGAAAAAGATGGCGTTCGTGCTCCAGGCCGGATCACCGACAGCGCCCGAGGCTTTGGCCAGATCGGTAAACCGGCCTCCGTCGTTGCGGAAAAGCATGTTTTCATATAAGGTTGTGAAGTAAAAATCCTCATCGCCGTCGTTATCGTAGTCGGCCACGGAAATCCCGAGGCCATAGGTGAATAGGCCGCCCAGTCCGGCCTCATCGGTTTTGAGGGTAAAGGTGCCGTCCCCGTTGTTTCGATAGAGCCAGAGCGCCGGGGCCGGTTCGTCTTGATCAGACCAGGTTCCCCCGCCCACAAGCAGAATATCAATCCACCCGTCGCCATCGTAATCGATAAAGCCGCCGCCCGACCCCATCGATTCGGGGAACCATTTCTCCCCCGTGGCGCCGTTTTCATACCAGAACCCGCCCAACCCGGCGTCGGCCGTGACATCGGCGAAGTCCGGCAGGGTCGTGTCCGTATCCTTACCCTGACTCCCCTGCTGCACAGCCGGTTCCGGCCCGCCACAGCTCAAAATGCCAACCGCCAACAGCACGAGCCCGAGGCAGGTTGCCATCCATTTCAATCGAAAAACTTTCGCTCTATCGGGGAGCATGAACACAAGGCCCTTCACGGCGTATTGAGGAGCTGGGTCAAATAGGCTTGGGCCAGGGAGTCATTCGGCTCGTACTTGAGGGTATTTTCCCACGCACTCCGGGCCGCTTCCAGCTGGCCTGCATTGGCATACAATACCCCTAGGTTTAGCCAGGCGGCGGAAAAGGTTGGATCCCGTTGAAGTATCGCGTGATAATGAGAAATGGCCGTCACGGTGTCGCCACGGGCCAGATACAGGTTGGCAAGGTTGCTCTCCAGGGCGGTATACTCGGGACGCAGGGAAAGGGCAATATGAAAGGCGTGGATGGCCTCGTCAACGCGGCCGGTTCGACGCAGGGCCTCTCCCAAATTCACCCATAGCATCAACTGATCCGGGTTCATTTCGGCGAGTTCCCTCCAATCCTGTATATTCTTTAGTTCCTCCTGCAAAGTATCCGCTCTGGCGAGATAATGCTCCCCCTCCTCCCGGCGCCCAAGGCGCAGCAAAGTCTGCCCCAGATTATACGTGGCCCAATAATGCCACGGGCGCTGCTTCACCACCCCTTCAAGATGGCCAACGGCTTCATCGACGGCACCGGTGAGCAGCAACAGGGAACCGACATAGTAGCGATAATTTAAATTGTCCGGGTTCAGATTGAGTCCCCGGCGCGAATAGTCCACCGCTTTTTCAAGGTCACCCTCTTCCTTGTAGAGTTCGCTCAGCCGCATGTAGGCCGTCGCATAGGCACTATCGGCCGCTAGAGCCTGCTCATAGGCCTCCCGGGCTTCATCTACTTTTCTCAGTTGGGCATACGCGCGTCCCATCTGGAGCAGGGCAACCGCGGACGGGTACGCCGCCTGTTCCTTGCGATACATGTCCAGGGCCTTGTGAATATCCCCCTGGCGGAACGCATTGTTCCCCATATTCAACCAGACACCTTGATAATTCGGGTTCAGGGCAAGCACCGCTTCGTAGGCGGCCTGTGCTTCATCGAAGCGTTTCAGTTCGGCAAATATGAGGCCCCTCAAGAAGGGGACATCAGCCAGGCGCGGCGCCACAAGTCCGGCACTGTCGGCCAGTGCCAGGGCAGCATTAAAATCACCCCTGCGGGAGGCGTCTTCCGCTCGTATCAGCAAGGCAGCCGCCTTGGGATCCGCCGCCTGCCTCTGCAAGGCCGCTTGTGAAAGTTGCTCCTCATCCGAGCCGGACTTGCAGCCTGCACCGATCATGAGCGCACACAGCAGGCTGTAAAACAGGTAGGCTGAATACTGCTTGAGGTCATCCATTTTAAATAATTTGCTCCCGGGTATAACTTTCTGCCGATCTACCGGCAGCCCATACCAAACTTACGATGCACAGGATCGCGACCAACAGGACTAACTCTCCCTGCCGGGAAGATTTTGGCTATGGCTGATGAGGGAGATGGCGGCAAAGTAAAGCTAAGGTGTTGGCGAGGACTGCGCTAAATAGGCCTTGGCCCTGGGATGATCCGGCGCATATTGCAGTGCGTTCCGCCAGGCTTGCCGGGCTTCCATTGTTCTACCTACTAAGGCATAGACCACCCCCAAATTCACCCATACATCTTCGAGGGACGGCTCCTGCTGAAGCAGGGCAAGATAGCGCTCAATGGCCCCGGTGGTGTCACCGAGGCTCAGGCTCAGGTAAGCCATATTACGCTGTATCGTGATGCCCCGGGGAGCGAGAAAGAGGGCCACCTGGTAGGCGTCCATCGCCTCGTCATGACGCCCGGCGCGGCGCAGGAGGCGTGCCAATTCCATCCAGCGTCGTGGCACGTTCGGATTTATTTTCACTTTAAACTGCGCCAGTTCTATGTTGCCCTCCAACGCCTGTATACTATCCACACCGGCCAGGTAACGTTGGCCCTCATCCAGGTCACCAAGACTCATGAGAGCATGCCCCAGGTTATAATGCGCACCAGGATACCACGGCCGTTGCTCGACAGCGGTTCGAAGATAGGCGACGGCCGCTTCGGCTTGGCCCGTCCGGAAGAGCAGAATACCGAGGAAATAGTGGTAATCTATCTGTTCCGGGTCCAACTCCAGGGCCCGCCGCGAATAGACCAGGGCCTGCTCATAATTACCATCATCTCTATACAGCACCCCAAGGTCACTATAAGCTTCCGCATAGCTGGGGTCTATGGCGACGGCCTCCTCATAGACCAACTTTGCGCTGTCCACCGCTCCCAGTTCGGTGTAGGCCCGTCCCATTTGGAGCAGAATGGTACGATGCCGCAGGCGGTCGATGTCCTGACGGTGGCCTTGCTCTTCCTCACGAGCAATCTCCCGTTCCTTTTGGTACAGTCCCACGGCTTCGCGGTACTGCAGGCGGCGGAAGGCATTGTTTCCCAACTTGAACCAGGCCGATCGATAGTAGGGGTCCAGCGAAACCACCGCTTGATAGGCGGCCTGAGCCTGGTCGATTTGACCCAACTCAGTTAAAATGAGGCCTTGCAGGTAGGGGATATCCGCCAGCTTGGGCGCGTGAACGCCGGCGCTGTCTGCCAGCCGCAGGGCATCATCGAAGGCGCCCCGGTTAAAGGCCTTTTCCGCCTCCCCCAGGAAAAGACCTGCTCGCGGGGTGACTTGCTGCCTCAGCGAGACCGTACGTGAAAGTTCCACCCGGTCCGGCTCCGACCGGCAACCGGCATGGATCAGCAGTGACATGACAAGGGGCCAGAAAAGTTTAACTGGGGAGCTTCCCGGTGTCGAATAACCGGCCTGCAGGGGGGATCTAAATAGGGTCCGGACCATCAGCCACTTTCGAGGGCCATTGTCCCTTCCCGTCCACGGCATGCTGGTGACAGTTCGGAGAATCGAGATCCAACCTGGTTGGTGGGTTCAGTCACGGGCCACGGCTCAATCAGTCTAGCGCCCAATGGCTGCTTTTAACGGCCTCACGATCGGTTGCTGCTCGACTGTACCTGACGCCTCGACAATGCGTATTTCCCGGTTAGCGGCCACATCCACGAAATGTTCAATTTTACCGCTGGGCCAACTGATCAGCAGCGAATCGACTACGGTAGCCTCCCCCAGGCCAAAGGTAGCAACCTTCTCCATCTGCGAAAGGTAGCTCGAGGCGGTGCGGATACGTTGCTCCATCCGTCGATTGCCCACCACGGCGGTGATGTTTGACCCGATTCCATCGCGGTTGCTCAGGACGCCCTCGAGCCGCACACGCAGGACCTGGCCGCCCTCCAGGTCGTTCCGCCACAAGTTCACCGGTCCCCCATTTTCAGTGATCAGGATATCCAGATCCCCATCACGGTCGAAGTCCGCGTAAGCGGCTCCCCGGCCCACCATTGGCCTCTGAAGGGCACCTCCAACGTTCTGGGCCGCCTCCTCGAACGTCCCATCACCTGCGTTGAGGAACAGCTGCGCCGGTTGCCGGTAGGTGATGCCATCGAGGGTTTTCGTTCTAACGGGATACACATGTCCATTGGCGGCAAACAGGTCAAGGTCCCCATCGAAGTCCACATCAAAGAGAAACACCCCGAAGGTGAGTTTTAGCAGGCTTGCACGTCCGATCCTGGAGACGGCCGCCCGATCCTGGAACCAGCCGTTCGGATCATACCGGTAAACCCCGATCATCTCCTGAGAAAAGTTGCCAACAAAAATGGAGGGTTGTCCACTGTCGTCGACGATACCCACATCGATGCCCATACCGGCGCGCGCCTCACCCCGCTCCCCGTAGGCCATACCGGTGAGCATACCCTTCTCAGTGAAGGTACCGTCACCGTTGTTCTCGTAAAGCTGGTCAGGCTCCCCGTCGTTGGCCACCACGAAATCTGACCAGCCGTCCCGGTTGAAGTCCATCTCGGCAATCCCGAGGGACTTGCCACGCTCGGCGCCCAGGCCCGCGGCTTCGGTCAGCTCCGTGAAGGTGCCGTCGCCCCTGTTCCGGTAGTAGCTGCTGGGGAGCCCCTTAAACCTCTCCGGCGGGCAGTACGCTTTGGTTTCCCCATCCACCGAACACCAGAGGTCGGTTTCCGGGGACCAGATGGCATAATTGGCGACAAAGAGGTCAAGCCAGCCGTCCCGGTCGGCATCAAAAAACATAGCCGAAGCGCTCCAAATGGTCCCGCCGGATACCCCGGCTTCCCTGCCGATGGACGTGAATACGCCCCCGTCGTTGCGGAAAAGCATGTTCTCACCGATGGTGGTAAAGTAGAAATCCTGATCACCGTCGTTGTCGTAATCGGCCACGGAAATGCCGATACCATAAGCCGCGATGCCGGCCAGGCCCGTTTCCTCGCTTTTGAGGGAGAAGGTCCCATCCCCATTATTACGATACAACCACAGCCCGGGGACATCGTCTCTGCCGGAATATTCCGGCCATACCCCCCCGCCAACCAGCAGGATATCTATCCAGCCATCGCCGTCATAGTCAATGAACCCGCCGCCGGCGCCCATCTGTTCGGGAAACCACAGCTGCCCGAAAGCGCCGTTGTCATGCCGGAAGTCGCCGAGCCCGGCCACGGCCGTCACATCGGTAAAAGTCGGCCCGTTCACGGCGCTCGTCGCGGACTTGGTCTCCTGGCGCCCTGGGGACTCTGACCCGCTGCAGCTCCAACTACCACTGGTGATCAGCACGATCCAGAGTAAATGTAGATAGGGCCCAGGTCTCCACCTGAATCGGGTAATCCTCTCCTGAATCATCAGCATTCGGGCACCAAGTTAGTGCTATTGAAGGAGTTCCCCCTAATGTTTCACGGAGGTAGCCTGCAGCACCGGTTCGTGCGGGGCCAGAGAAGGAGCTGAAGAGAGGGTTTGCGGAGTTGTACCAGGTGGCGATGTAACCGGTTGTAACCCGTGTTCATGGATCGGCTGTGCTTCCCGATTCGCCATAGGATGTCGCTGCTTGAAAGCTGCCGTGACGGACATGGCGCTATCGTCAGCCTTGTGGTACAGATACAGCCTCTGCGCCTGCCTGAAGGCCTCCTCACGCCCAAGGGCGCCCAGGGTGAGCATTCGATTGTACAGACCACCGATATCCTCCGGGTTGATGGTCAATACCTTATCGAACCAGCTCAAAGCCGCCTGATAACGAGCTGACAGGTAATGGATCCGCCCTATATCGAGGAGAACGACCCGATCGTCAGGATAGGACTCAACCACGCGCTGCAATTCAGCCAGGGCCTGGTCATACTCGCCGTTGGCTTTGTACAACACGCTACGGAAATAAGCCGAT
>CAZJBG010000011.1:442-20342 GCA_964543925.1 uncultured bacterium | reverse complement strand
CAGGTCCAGGAATCGGCTGGACACCTTCCTGAGCCGCCTCATCCAAAACCTCGGCCGCCCGGTCCAGCTGTCCTTCCCTGAGGTAAGCCCGGGCCTGGTTGACCGGTCCTTCGGGACTGTTTGGGGCGGCTCGAGCCACCTGCCCGAAGGCTACCAGGGCGCCTCGCGTATCACCCTCCAGGAACAGCCCGATACCGTAATCATTCCACCGTTCCCAGATCGGCCACGCTGCATCGGTCACCACCCGGGCTTGACGCCTCGCTGCGGCTAGGACGGTGACGGGCTGTTCCGGCACATCCTCAGGGGCCCGATCCCTGAAGACCCACTGATGATACGCCTGCTTGAATTTCCGGTAATTGAGCGTCGCCTCCAGCGCGGTAATGGATCTGCCCGCAGGGATCGTAAAGCGGTAGTGCACGGTCCCGGCCGCTCCCGGCGGAATCGTGTTGGCGAACACCGTCGCGACCCAGTCTTGAACGTCGCGCTTGGCGATGAGTTGGCTCTGCCGGTCCACCAATTTGGCCCCGAAGTAGTGAGCTGTTGAATCGGCATAGCCCGTGGCATCGAGCAGACCGGACATGAGCACCGGTTCCCCACTGCTATTGAGGGCCCGCAGCTCGACCCAAATGTCGTTCGAATCGTTGGTACCCGCTGGGAAAATATGCCCCACTTTTCGGTTCCGCACCACCAAATTAAGTCGTACCTGATCTCCGGGCTCGAGTACGGGCATCGCCTCATCCGGCCCATAAGCTTTCCCATTCACTTCGAGAAGGAACAGGTCGAGGGTCACAATGGAATCCTGCAATGTCCTGCGGACCGCTCGTAACTGATCATCATGGCCATTTAGCGTAGGCAACGTCGCATTGGCCGCCGGGAATCGATGACTTTTAACAAAACCGCCGTCATTGCCTTCATCGTTGGACGGCACCAGGGGCATGTGGCAGGAAGCGCACTTGCGGCCGCTGGGCGGGACGTAAAACGACCGGACCGTGTTGCCCGAGACGCCACTCGCATGCCAGGAATCATACTGGTCCTGTCCCCGTTTCCAGCGATACGCATTGATCTCCGGCGGGATACCGACCTTGTGACACCCACCGCAAAATTCGGCGGTCTCGTGCATCGGCTTGAGCATGGCCCTGCGATGAGGTTCCGGCTTCCCCCGCACCAGCGTATTATGAATCCATTTCCCCAGGCCACCCTGGGAGCGGGCGAAGGGATATTCATCGGGTATCGCCATGACGTAGCGCCCATTGCCGCGCACGTCTCGCAGGCCATCTACGGCATGGCAGGCCAGGCAGGTTACCCCGGCCTGGGCGGCGGGATGATCCATGTCGATGGTCGCCCCCGCCGTCATACCACCTGAAAACAGCACCACCGGATCGTGGCAGGATGCACACCAGCGGACCGGCGCCGTACCGTTCTCCTCCACCAACAACTCAACTGTTCGACGATAAAAGGGGTTATTGAAGGAGGAGAAATGATGCACCGATTCAGACCACTGCTGATAAATATCTGGATGACAACCTGCTTGGCCGCACGTTTCGGAGCGAGCGAGGTCGGCCTCGTCCAGAAAACCCTCATGAGCCAGTACCGCCTGCCCGGGATCGAGAACATTTTGTTGGGCTGCGCGCACAAAAGTTGGCCGCCGGCTGTCGCGCCATACACCAAGTAGGAACACTACTGAAACGGCGACACCTGCCAGCAGCGTGACGTTTAACGGGTGCTTGAGAGCCTGCCGGGCATCCCCCCGCCATAATTCACCCCACTCTAGGAAATGATAGCGAATGCCTCGCTTTAGGCTCACATGGGCGAAAAAGCCAAGTAGTGTGGTTAAGGTCGACGCGATGTGCAGCCATAAAATCCAACCGCTACCATAGGACGCGCCCAACAGGACCAATCCAAATCCAGTGAAGATCAAAATGCCGACAGAAGTACCCGTAAAGACACCCGCACCGGTGGCGGCTCGGTTCAAGGGGATCGGCATTTTCCGGATATGGAGGGTCAGGAAGACCAGTACGGGCACCAGCAGTAACGTTCCCAGCACGACATGGATCAGCACCAGGCTCATATAGATTGCTGCCGTGGACCGGTCGAACAGCAGTAACAGCAAACTGTTCCCCAGCAGAACCACGAAGGCGCCCAGCAACACGCTTACGAGGCGTTGCTGCGCTGGAGTTAACCGGGTGTAGCGTTGCCGCAACATCGTCATTTACGAAGTCGTAGTGATTTTAGCATCGTAAAATAGCAAAAGTGGATCATTCCAAGTTTATCGTTATAGTGGCCGCTGCAGCCCTTGTTGAACAGAAGTGTGGGGCCAGGATGAACGCTACCAGGCAGATAGGTCGGCCGCTTTTTAATACATGCCATAAAACAGTAGCCATCATCGGACCGTGATCCAATGATGGCTGCCTGTAGAAACCTGCGGCTATTTCTAACTTAACTTATAATGATTGAAGGACCAGTCTCTCTGCGGCACTTTCCGATGACATCGTGCGCTATTCTGGTGCTCTTCCTTTAGTTCTTCCTTCACTTCTCAGTTTTAGAAAGAAGCCTGAATGCTAAACCGGTTGACGGCATCAAAAACACCAAACTGAGTATAGGCGTAGTCAATTGCAAAGCCGGACCGCTTAACACCGAACCCGAGTGCAATCCCCTGCTCATCGGATGGGAAAATGTACCCCCCACGCAGGGCCAGGGTATTCATGAACTCGTACTCGCCTCCGATTTTAATCTGCTCAGAAAAATCACGCGGACGTTCGGTATCGACGGCAAGCACGAAAGAGTGCAGATCCTGATCCATGCCGGTGAAATCCATCAAGTCCATGGAAATCCCGATACGGAAGGTGAGAGGCAGCTCGAAGCTCTCTTCCGCGTAGGTCAGGTCTTGCGAAAAGTTCCGAGCGCTCATGGCGAAGGTCAGGCTCCGGAATCCGGTGCGGTAGAGGATGCCGAAATCGAAGGCGTACGTGCTCACGGAGTTATCGGCATTAATTGTTATATCGGTTATATACGTCTGTGGATTCGGAGGCGCGAAACCAGTCGTATCGGACTGCACGCTCGACACAGTACCCCCCAGGGACTCTGACACGAATTTGATATTACCACCTACCGAGAATCGATCCGTAAGGGCCCGTGCGTAACCGAAACCTATGGCCGAAGCCGAGGGGGTGAACGTGCCGGTCTCAATAAATCCTTGATCATTGTCGGCACGGATCGTTCCTATAAGCTCGCCATAATCCACCGATAAAAACGAGAAGCCAAAGACTCCGTAGAGTCCGCCGGCGGGCTGGAAGGCTACCGCAAGGCCGCTATAGTTAATGTCGGCGATCCACTGGGTCTGCCCGAATACAGCACTAACCTCACCGCTCTGGCTGGCCATGCTGGCCGGGTTGTAGAACATGGAAACGGCCGAACCCTGACCCTCTGCCGTTAAGGCATCCCCCAGGGCGGCGGCACGCGCGTCAACGGAAAAACTCAGGAACTTCATGCCGGTCTGAGCCCGCTTCTCGGGATCCTCCACCACCTGCCCGAATGCGCTGGAAGCCGTTAGACCAACGATCACAAGGATTGTCGTGGCGGCAAGGCTTATTTTTTTCATTGTGTCATCCTCAGTTTTGAAGTCTTTGCTAAACTCGCCTAGATCCTTTTTCCAAAAAAACTCCGGCTGTCAGGATGTCTTGGCCATGCCAGCCCGGACATCCTGACATACCCTGCAAACACAGATTATCGGATGATGACAAACTTCTGGATGATTGAGTCACCCGTGTCATTATCCTTGATCAAGGCGATGTAGATGCCGCTGGCCACCACCTGCCTTGAGGTAGTGGTGTGATCCCAGAATTCATCCCCGCTGCCGTCGGTATGCTCAATCGTCGCAACCAACTCGCCCAGCTGCGTGTAGATACTGATGGTGCACTGCCCGGGTATATCAAGGAAGCCGAGCTTGTCCTGCTTGTCGGGCCAGCGGACGTTCCCCCTCGAACCAAGGTTGAACGGGTTGGGCACAATGCGGATATCCTTCAGCGCCGTACCAGCCACCCGCTTCAGGTTGGCCGGCAAGTAGGTTTGCGTGTAGTAGCGGCCACTTTTCAGCTTCACCCCAATGGGCGTCAGGGCCGTTGCATCATTATTGACCTCACCTACCGCCTGCAGGTAGTAGTAATAATCAATACCCCGAACGACAACCGTATCGTCATACGTGCGGGCACCGCTACCCAGACTGGCAGCCAGTGTATAGGTGTGGGGATTATCCGGACGCTTCGCTGTCCGCCAGATCTCGAAGCCGGTTACGGTTGGTCCTGTCTCAAACATTTCCCAATCCAGGGTGATGGCGTCCGTGCCGGAGGAAACCGTGAAGGTCTTGGGCGGCAACGGCTCCTTGGGAATGACGAAATCCTTCGCGTAGGCGGCAAGGGCCCGCTCGAAGGTCTGAAACAGCGAATCCTTGGTCGTCATCACCCACTCGTTCTTGGTCATGGAGACGCCGCTCCCGACCGGCCATTCGATGGGCGTAACATCATCGGCGCCCGACTGTTTATAGGTCGTCCCGATGTCCCATTTGGCCTCAAATCCCAGGCCCGACGCCGCTTCTGCCACCACCAGTTCGAGGCTTTCCCCAAACGGAAGGGTGTAGGGACCGTACCCTTCGATCATCCCAAAGCCGCCTGGGTCGGATATGCCCTGGAATTCGGAGGGGATGTTGGTCGGCTTTGCAAAATTCTCGCCCAGGACAAAGCCCCCATCGTCATCGGGCTCGATCTGGTTGGCATGGTGGGGCCACAGGCGGCCGTTCGGCGCCCCACCAAGGGGGTCTGTCTGAGAGAAACCTTCCGACTCGGCGCCAGTGATCCAGAGGTACTGCCGACTCATCAGGCCCTCGTCGAATTCGTCATCCACCAGGTCCGGTTCGTCGCTACCCATGACGCCCATCATCGAAGGCTGAGTGGTATCGTCGACAGCACTGCCTACCGAGCCGGGTGCAAAGATCGTTACGCGACCCACCATCTGCGCCGCGGCCAGGCGGCCGGTGGTGTCACCATTCGCCGACCACTGCGTGGAATGAAACATCGGTCCACCCAGGGTATTGAAATCCGTCTGACCAGGATTGAGGCCGGCCCAGGCATACTGGGCCCGGAAGTTGACCCCGTAGTCCTCATGACCATCGCCCACCGCATCGTTCATGGTGAACTGGCCCCAGGGGGCCCCGTCGCCCCGGGTCCAACTGGAACCGGCATGCAGGGCGTAACGGGACAGGACGAAGATGTAGAACCCGTTCAGCGTGCTACTCAACTCGATGGCATCATCAGTATCGATGTTGCCTGTGTTGGTGAACTTGTATTCGATGATGTGGTAGTTGTCGTGAAACTCCTGGCTGAAGGCGCTGATCTTCTGCTCCATCTCAACCCCGAGCCGGTTCGTATTCACGTTGATGATCTGCCGGTCAGGCACAATCGTCGGGTCGACGACATCAACGAACACATACCGCAGGAAGGATTCGGCGCCATCCACTGTCACTACAGGAGGTTCAAAACGGCTGACTACATTGATGACTTTGGGGAAGAACTGCACATCCCCACCGGAACGGGGCCCCACATGGGCGACCTTTACGGGAAAGGTCCTGCCGGTCTCATCGGTGAAGTCGACGGCAGCCATCCACAGGCCGCCGGCCCGTGTATTACCCGCCTCGCGGTCAATAGCAGGCCACTGCACCGGGGCATTGCCGAAGGGCTCCTCCTCCCGCACGGCCCCCGCTTCGGAGTATGGCGATTGCATTGATCCAATATTCATCCATTTCATCGAGAATTGGGCCTGCAAGCTGCCCGCACCCCCCAGCATAAAGAGCGCCACGATCAGAGCAGAGATCCCCCTGAAGCGGCAGAAGCAATCGTCGATGGATTTCATACGTCTTCTCCCTGTTTGAAAATGACCATTGATAGGGTTGTAGTATTGGTAACTATTGCTCCGCATCAATTAAAAATTAACCCTTAGCCCGAAGAGAATCTTCCGGGGGTTGAGGAAGGTGCGGTAGGTTTCATTTGGCATATCGATGTACGCCTTGTCTTCAAGAACCTGGTCCACAAAGCTGGAGCTAGCCTTGTCCCAGAGAGCGGTATCCTTGTTGTACTCGTAGTAGGTCTTGGTATCTTCCGCCCAGCCCAACACCCTGCGGTCGGATTCCAGGTAGTCGAAGGTGATGCCCTTGACGGCCTCATCTGTGGAACGGATCTCGATGGGCACAAAGGCTACCCCTGCTTTGCGGTAGTCGCCGGGCCGATCATCGCCGGGGATGAAGATATAGGGTACCAGGCTCGCGTCGATATCCGCGAACGCGTCCTTAGGCAGCTGCAGCGACCACATATAGTCGTTCCAGTCCAGTACTCCATTGTCGGCAAATTCAAACGGCTGTTGGTTGCCCGAATTGAAATACATGGCCTTGAGATTGAAAACGTTGGTTATATCGACGAAGAACTGAGCCCGGCCCACACCGGTGTCGAAGCTCTTGCTGAACCGGAGGTCGATGCCAACGAAATCCTTCTGCCGGACATTGTTTTCCAGGCCGGGGATTCCGCCGCCGCCGCCACTCCAGGTGAAGGCCTCGCCGGCGCGCCACCGGCCCAGGATGTTCAAGTGCCAATCGCCCAACGGTTGCATCCCTAGCATTTCGGGTCCGAGGTTAGCCGGCATGATAAATTCCAGGTCGGCGTTCGCAAACGGATTGGCCACCGGCTTGCTCTGATAGTGCTCGGTGTCGGTTGCCAGGAAGTTGCGCATCGCGACAGTGTTTTCGAACTGCCGCCGGAAACCGAAATCACCCGACTTTTCGATCATGTAGGTGTAATTGACAAACCCGCGTAGCCACCGGCCCCGAGTCTTGCCGAGCGTGATTTCCACACCCCGCACGTCGCCATAGTTCCTGGGCTGGCTCACATCATAGTGTACTTCGCCGTCGATGCTGTTGTATTCAACATTCCCCGGCTGGTTGCTCCGGTCATTGTAGTACCCCGTCAACCGCAGCAGGTACTGATCAAGAATGTTCTGCTCGTAGCCCACCTCGTAGGACACCGTTTTCAGCAACGGATGATTGGGATTGCCCAGGTTGCCGACGTTCCCCTGCCATTGCGTCTCGATCTGGAACAGCTCGCGTTGATTCAGAATATCGCGGAAGTGTCCGTAATTAAAGTACAGCTTGCTGTTGGCGGTAATGGGGAAAGACACGCCGATACGGGGACTCAACGTGACCTGCGCCTCAGTGGACTCCTTCTCCAGCTCATCATCTCTGGTCTTGTTGCCTTTGGCATTGGTCTTGTTGCCTTTGGCATTGAAGAGCCGCTCATAAACATCATATTTCCACCACTCTCCGCCGGGGCTGAAGTAGTCCAGCCTCAGCCCCACATTGGCGATCATGCCTTTGAATTCCAGCTTATTCTGCGCATACAAAGCGGTCTGCATGGTATTCCGCTGCCACTTCTGTTTTGAGCGAGTAATATGGACAATGACCGAGTCGTCCGACCCGTAATTCATGTCGAAGTCGCTGAGGATGATCTCCACGCCGGCTTTCAGCTGGCTGAACCGGTTGGTCTGGTTGGTGAGATCGAACTTGAGGGTCGTTATCGACACCACGGATGTATCACGAGCGCGGGCATGGTGGCCGTCCAGTCGCAAGGCGCTACCCGGGCTGATCCTGCCGGCGGAGCTCCAGCCGAACGGCGACACGTCGAGATAGTAGTACCCGGTGGTGTCGGCACGCGTAAACTGGATACTATCGATAGCCGCCCCATTATTTACGAATGGATCCGTGAGTACACCCTCCCCGCCAGGTGGTCCGCCGTTCGCCTCCGATGCCCGGCGGTCAGTATTCGGATGGGAATCGTAGTTGGAGACCATGCGGTTCAATGCGACCTTATAGAACGTCTTCGGGCTCAGGGTATGGGTGAGTGCCGCGCCGAACTGGCTGCGCGTCACATCGGTAATGGCGTACCGATCGGTCCCATAAATCGTGCTCCTGGCAACGTGGCCGCCCCCCTCGCCATACATACTGTTCCACCTGGGGCTCCAGGGATAAGACGGAATGCCGCCCTGCTGGGGGAGCGGGTTCTCGACAGTCTGAGAGGCCTCATGCGCCATGCCGCTTTCCTGCCCCTGCAAGGCCGTAACCGTGACCCTCATGCTCGGCCCCACGTCGGCCAGCAACTTGAGTTGCGCGGTGTTTGTCGCGGCCACCGTGCGTGACTGTGGATAGAGATAGGGGTCCTGGGTCTTCCGGTAGGACGCCAGGAATCGGAGACCACTCAGGCCCCCTCCCGGCACCACGGGGCCACCGAGGGTCATGTCTATGTCAAATTCAGGATCCTCAATCTTGACGCTCTTGCGCGTGTGATGGAGAAATATTTTTTGGAAATCCGTTGCCGTCAGGAAGTAGTTTGGGCTGGCTGGGTCTCCGGCAATACTATTCCAGCCATCGAACTGCATATATTGCCGCTGCGTGTACTCGTCCCAAGGACCGTTATCCGTGCCAACGAAGGCCACGTCAGGATCCATGTAGGGGCGCCAGTAGTAGGCGTTGGCATCCTTGGGGGTGCCCCCGAAATTCATCGGCTGGGCCGGGGTGTAGCGCAGGTACACGTCGGCGTTGTAGCCGGTGCGCGAGGGATCTTTGGTAACCACATTGATCAGGCCCGAACGCACGTTACCGTACTCGGCCTGGAACCCACCGGTCTGAATCTGTATTTCCTGAATGGCGGTGTAGCTGATGTTGGAGAAGGGTTCATTGCTCCGGCCATCCCGCATGGACGAGCCATCGACCACGAAACCCAGGCTGCTGACCCCGGCCCCGCGAATCCGCATACCCGGTTCAATTCCGGCCTGCAGATTGATGAACTCGGTAATTCCGGCAACCGGGATGTACTCGATCTCTTCGGCTCTGACGTTCGCCACACTGGCCGATACGTCCGGCTGTACCACCGGCCGGATGGCGGTTACCTGGACTTCCTGCCCGGCCACCGCTTCCACCTGCGGCTCAAAGTCAACCGTTGTGGTGAGATTAATAAAAACCCGTACATTGGTTTGCACGATCGTCTCATAGCCGATGACCTCGGCCCTCACGGTATAAATAGCGGGAGGAACATTAATGACGAAGTATTGTCCGTCGACATCGGTGGCGCCGCCCAAGGAGGTCCCTTCAATGAGCACGTTAGCGCCCGGGATCGGCTCACCGGTGGAAGCATCTATCACCTGTCCGGCGATTTTGCCCGTAGTCGCACCCCACAAGGTGCTGGATACTGCTACGAGTAATGCGACGGTAATTAAATGGCTGGAAAGTTTCGGAATCGATAAGGCCTTAAACATCTGAACCGCTCTCCTATTGATTCGGAGTTTTCTTTACGCCCAGCCCTCCTCCACCACTTCTTAAGTGTATCGAAGCGAGAGCCTATCATCTATCAGTCAGTGCGATTATTTAACGCTGAAATCCCTCACACAACGATACAAAGGATTTTCGGGCGATGCAAGATGTATTATGATATTATTTAGGGTGATATATAATGGTGCCTTTCCGGCTACAAAACTTAAGAATTTAGACACTTAAGGATTAGACTTCATATTGGCCCCTGATGTGCAAAGCCCCGCCACGGAAGTTGAGTGCTCCCCGCCCCAGTGGCACACTGCCCTGGTCGATCCGGCCTGGCAAGGTTAATCGTTGCCTGTCACGCTGCGAATGGGTGCTGGGGCCGTGACCCTCGTGAGAACTGTGGGTCACAGATGCCAGGGGCTGCGCATGGGAGGGGCCAACATGCGGTTGGCCGCGGCATCATTGGTGATCTGCTCCCGGATGGGATCCCAGACCAGTTTGTTTCGGGTCAACATGGCGATATTCACCAGATGGCAGATCGTCGCCGTGCGATGACCGACCTCGGCCGGTGCCATCGGTCGGCGGCGCGACCGGACGGCATCCAGAAAATCCCGGTGGTGCCCGGGACTACGGCCAACGTGGATCTCGCCGGGACCGATAAATTCCCGCAGCAACGAGCTCGGCTCGGATTCGAGTCGTCCACCATGGATATGGATAAAAATCCACCCGTCCGTGCCCTCGAACTTCAGCCCCCGAGGACCTTTGCTGTCCCCCAGCAGCCGAACGCCGTTGGCGTACCTGCATTCAAATTGGTAAGACATAAAGGTGTTGAACAAGCCGTGGTCTGAGTCTGCGCCGCGACCGCTAATCTCGATGGGGCCGGTATGATCGGTGGCGTTACCCAGTTGGCCCAGGTCGATGATATGAGCCCCCCGATCAGTCATTTCCCCACCGCCGTAACTCAGGATAAACCGCCACCAGAAATGGCATCGCATTCGCGTGTAATAGGCCCGCGGCGTGTGCCCCAGCCACATATCGTAGTCCAACCCGCCGGGGACCGGCATAGGCAGCTGCGCGGCCCCGCTCGCGCGGATCTTAAGATGGTGCGGATCGCTGTTGGGCATGTTCACCCGAATGGTATGCAGCCGGCCAATCCGACCGTTACGCACCAGTTCCACGGCGAACCGGACACTATCATTGGACCGCTCGTGGCTGCCCGTCTGCAGCACGCGGCCATAACGGGTCACCGCGTCACAGACTGCCCGGCCCTCGGCCACGGAGTTCGCCAACGGCTTTTCGCAATAGATATCCTTCCCGGCCCGGGCCGCCGCCACGCTGATCAGCCCATGCCAGTGATCCGGCGTGCAGACTGTCACCGCGTCGATATCGTTACGGTCCAATAGCTCCCGAAAATCGCGGTAGGTGGCGCAACCGTTGAATCGACCGGTCGATTTCTGTTCCGCGTAGTGACTTTCCACCATCCTCCGGGCCGGTTCACGGCCCAGCTGCTCCGTACCATAATAGTCACTGCTTTCACGATTGACATCACAGACCGCCACCACCTGAACCGCAGGATGAGCGAGAAAGGCCCTCATATTAAAGGTGCCCTGCCCCCCCACACCGATGCAACCCATGACAATGCGGTCGCTGGGCGCCATCCGGTCCCCTCGACCCAGGACAACGGCCGGGATGATGGTTGGAAATGCCACGGCACCGGCGGCGCTGCCGGCCGCCCGCCTGAGAAATTGACCTCGCGTCATCGCCTGCTTTTGCGACATTGATCTAGCTCCTTTTGCCCACGCGGGAATCTCGGGAAGCCGGGTCTACCCCGGCTTTCGGTCAGCCGCCTGTTGACCTCTATCGATCCGGAGGGGAATGGACATGCCATCGGTCTGCTGCAGCCAATCGAACATCTTCTGTTTCAGTTCTTTCACCCGACCCTGATGCTCAGGGCTATGGATGAGGTTGGTCAGCTCATCGGGATCTGCTTGCAGGTCATACAGCTCATCAATATCCCAGATCCCGTGGTAGTGCATGTATTTATATCGGTCGGTCCGGACGCCGTGCACCGTTGGCGTCTGGGGGAAGTTGCGCTCCCAGTAATACTCGTAATAAACGGCATCACGCCAGGGGACCTCCCGGCCCTGCAGGAGGGGCAGAAAGGACCGTCCATCCATATGGGCGGGAGCCTTCAGCCCGGCCGCTTCCAGGATCGTAGGGCCAATATCGATGTTCTGGACCATCTGAGCCACCCGGGCGCCGGATGCAACAAGCTCGGGACACCGGGCCAGCAGGGGCACCCGCATCGATTCCTCGTACATCTGCCGCTTGTCGATGAGACCGTGCTCCCCGAAGGAAAAACCGTTATCGCCCATATACATGACGAGGGTGGACTCGGCCTGCCCCAGGGACTCGAGAGCATCAAGGACCCGGCCGATGCTTTCATCCAGGCCCAGCAGCGTCTCGCAGTAGCGGCGATAGAAGGTGTCAAAATCTATCTGGCCATGATACATGTAATCCACGCCGTGCCAGCTGTTACGCTGCTCCTTCACCCACCGGGGTTTGCCGCGATAGTTCTCCTCAGTATCGGCCATGCTGTCAGGATAGGTCAGGGTAACATCCTCAAATTTTCCCCGGTGCCTCTCGGCCGGCTCGAACATGGCATGGACCGCCTTGTGGGAAAGATAGAGGAAGTACGGCTGGTCTCGATCCTGCTTCATCCAGTCGATGGCATAATCGGTCAACAGGTCGGTGACATACCCCTTGGTTTCGACCCGTTCCCCATCGACGTTGAGAACGGGATCATAATAGGTCCCCTGTCCGCGGAAACTGACCCATCGATCAAATCCGGGTCGCGGCGCATCACTGGCGCCTCCCATGTGCCATTTACCGATGAAGGCCGTCTCGTAGCCGCTTGACTGCAAATATTGGGGGAAGAAGGTGGTCCCCTCCGGCACGGGGCTGTTGTTGTCCACCACGCCGTGTTTGTGGGCATAGAGACCGGTCAGAATCGAGGCGCGGCTGGGCGAACAGAGGGAGGTGGAAACAAAGGCGTTTTGCAGATGGGCGCCGCCCGAGGCCAGCCGGTCCATACCGGGGGTCTGTAGAAATTCGGGTTTGCCCATGAAGCCCATGAAGTCGTAGCGGTGGTCATCGCTGAGGATATAAATGATGTTCCGCCGCTTCCCACCGTTGATTCGCTCCAGGCTGAGATTGGTGCCGCTGCCGGCTGCCAGCAGGGGCAGAGCTGCTGCCGCACCCATGGTGCCGATGAACTCTCGCCGGGAAAATTCCTTTTTAGAGCCTGCCATGGTAAGTCCCGTCCATACTGAGTGATCTCAATCAGATGCTTCGTCCTGGCCCGCTAGTAGTACAGCTGGATCGCAAACTGGTTAACAGCCCCAAATATACCAAGCTGTCCATAGGCATAGTCCAGCTGCACACCCACGCCACCCAGGGTCAGCCGCAGGCCAGCGCCCAGGTTACGTTCCCTCTTATCCGTCGGGCGCCGGTACCCCGCGCGAAGAAAAACGGTTTTCATGAAGGTGTATTCAGCACCAGCCTGACGCTCATTCGCAAATTCGCGTGGATAGGCCAAATCCAGAGCAACCACCAGGGAATGGATGTCACCGGCCGTCTCGATCAGGTCAAATAAGTCCATGGAAACGCCGAATTCAAAGACCGGCTGCAATGCAAAGTCATCCGGCCGTCGCGAATAATTTCGCCAAGTCAGAGCAAAAAGGAGACTCCGATACCCGGTCCGGTAGATAAAACCCATATCAAAGGCAACCACATCACGGATTTCTTGCTCCGGCAAGCCCTCATCATTGCGAATTAAGTTATTGGCCAGATATTTCACCTGCCCGCCGAGACTAATGAACCGTGTGAGCGCATGGGCATAGCCCAATCCAAATGATCGTTCCCAAAGGCCAATAGTTCCTAAATCAATAAACCCCGAATCATTATCGGCGCGAACGGTCCCAAAGGAATCACCATAATCCACGTTCCGAAAAGTCAGTCCCCATGTCCCGTACCGTCCCCGGGCCGGGCGGAAGGCCACACTGGCCTGGTGACGGAGTATATCAGCGATCCAATTATTCTGCACAAGGGATACGTCAAGGGAGTGGTCCATGAAGGCCAGACTTGCGGGATTATAAAAAATCGCTTCGGAGGCTCCCACCAGGGCCGTGGTAGCGCCAGCCAGGGCCGCCCCGCGCGGATGCACCGTGACTATTGAGGGGCGAAACGCTCCCTGAGATGCCTTGGCGGTCGGTCCAGGGATACCTGCTACCAGCGCTGCAACTGCCCCGAAGATGAGTATTCGTCCGGGAAAACCGTTTCTCATTGTCGCCTCGCCGCCCTTAAGCGGTCGTTCCGCCTGTCCTCCACCGGGGTGACACGGCTACTCATCATTCCAGCTCCAACCGCTGCACGGCGTATATCGCCACCCGGTTCACGTAGTAGTCGGGGTCCTCTAAGGCAGCCCTGAGCTGGGGCAGGGCCGGCCGGGCCCGGTCTCCGATGCTCCCCAGGGCGATGGCGGCCACCAGCCGGACGGTAGCGGTCCCGTTCTGGAGGGCGTCCACCAGCACCGGGAGGCCCTGATCCTCCCGGCCCCAGTCGCACAGGGCCTGGGCCACAGCCAGGCGAACGCTCGGTGAGTCGTCCCCGGGCAACAGTTTGGCAAGGGCGGTGCTGGCTCGCCGGATGGAGCCGGCATCGTCGCAGACGTTGTGCAGGCCCACCACCGCCCAGTAACGCACCGGGCCGTCCGGGTCCTCCAGGGCCTTGAAATAGGCCGCCTGGGCCTTGGCGACGTCCGCGCCATCCAGAGCCTTGATGGCCAACAGGCGCTCCAGGAGGTCGTCCGCATCCAGACGGTCACGCCAGTGCGGCCGGGCCGGGAGGGGGGCCGGATCAGCCGCCGGGATGGCATCGCCGATGCGGTAGCGAGCCACCTGGCTATCGGTGAATCCGAGCCTCGCGGCTTGGGCCAGGAGCAGTTGTCCGGGCCTCAGTGTCACCGGCTCGCGGTAGAGTTTCCAGCCGGTTTTGTCCTCTTTCCCGTCCGTTCGATAGGCGATAGACGCCCCGGGCGTGGCGCAGTGAATGGTAACGGTTACCGCCCGGCTGAACCGCTTCTTTTGGGGGGCGAACCGCGGCTCGCCCGTCACCTCGAACACGTCACCCGAACGTTTCATTTCGTCGAAGTCCAGCTCAGGGATCAGCCCCACATCGCCCGTAGTTTTCATCCACTCGAGCAGCACGCCGCCCATGTGCTGGAGCACGTCCCCATAGTGCGGATCGCCGGCCAGATTGTGGATCTCATGGGGATCGGCGGTAATGTCGTAGAGCTCCTCAATGGGTTTGGTGGGCTGGAAGTACTGTTTTTCCGGCCCCTCGAGTTTGCCTGCCGCGTGGAGTCGGCGCAGCTCCTGCATGGTGGGCATCTGGTTCATATAGTCGATGTCCTGGCCATAGGTGAGGTAGGGCATGAAATTGCGGATGTACTTGTAGCGCTTGTCTCGCACCGCACGGATGAGATCGTAGGCTTCGTCCATGCGGTCCCGGGCGGCGAATATGTACGCCCGCGGCTCGGCCTTCTGGCCGCCGAGGAACGGCTGGCCCTGCATGTGCTCGGGCACCGGCACGCCCGCCAGGGACAGGACGGTGGGACCGAAGTCGATGAAGGAGACCAGATCGTCATTGACGCCACCGGGCCTGGAGGCCTCGGGGTCGGCGGGCTGGACCCATGGGTGAAACTTCTCCGGCACGCGCACCATGAGCGGCACCTGCAGGCCGGAATCGTAGATCCACCGTTTGGCCCGGGGCAGCCCCCGGCCGTGGTCCCCCCAGAACCAGACGACAGTGTCCTCCGACAGGCCGTCGTCTTCCAACTGCCGGAGGATGGCGGCAACCTCGTTGTCCATGAGGGTGATAAGATCGTAGTAGCGGGCCCAGTCCCGGCGCACCACCGGGGTATCGGGGTAATAGGGCGGCAGCTGGGCTTTGGCCGGGTCGTGTTGTTCATCGGGACCCAGCGTGGCCAGTTGATCCAGCCGCTGCCGGTTGTCGGTGCGAATCTGGCTCTCGTGGGTGATGGTCAAATTGATGACCGAGAAAAAGGGCTGGCCCGCTCCCCGGTTGCGCCAGTGGGCGGTCCGGCTGCTTTCGTCCCAGGCCGTGATGGGTGGAGCGAACTGGTAGTCGGTTTTTACGTTATTGGTACAGTAGTATCCGGCCCCCCGCAGGTACTCGGTGAAGCAGCTGACTTCCGCCGGTGGCACGCCACTGCTGCGCATAGGGTTGGTACCGATGGTGGTGGGATACATGCCGGTGATGATGCCCGACCGGGCCGGAGCGCATACACCGGCGTGGGCAAAGACGTTATTAAAGCGGGTTCCCTGGGCGGCGAACCGATCCAGGTTGGGTGTCACGGCGTACCGGTCCCCGTAGCACCCCAGATCGGGACTGATATCCTCGGCACTGATCCAGAGGATATTGGGTCGTGGCGCCGGTGTGTCCGCAGCTGCCTTGCCCGCGAACATCCGGCGAGGCAGGGCCAGGGCTGCTGTCCCCAGGCCGACGGTTTTCAAAAAATCGCGACGGCTGTTACCCGGTGAATGCATCGCTGCCCCCCTAGCCTATATGGCCCCCCACACCATTGTGGGGCTGGCAAATCCTGGTCGGAAAATAAGCATATTCAAAGGATAATCGTTGCCCGAATATGGGGATCATCCAACCTGGCAGCCCGAGCCGAGCGGGTTCCCCACTCAACTGGCCCGCTACAATGTGCTTGACATGAATTGAACCAGACCGGTAAGTTTGCTTCCAGTCATGGTGAACCAAGCCCCATATTGCATGATAGACTTGGCCGCGTCAGCTGCGGCCTTGATAGACATGTGCCCCTGTTGTATGTGTATGGCCGATGATGCCATTCCCCGGAGGGGTACACCTTTGATCTAGACTAAGATTTATTCCATGTTTAAGCACAAAAGGCCCTTCCGGAGAACCCGGAGGGGCCTTTTGTTTGCACTAACTCATACGTGACTTTGACGACGGCTGCTTAACGAGAATGAATAAAGTTTTGGCAAGGAGATGAGATGACAACCTGGAACAGCGTGTTAGCCGCTAAGATGGCCCCCGATCTCGCCCGTGAGATCGACATCTTCGAAACGCAGATCGAGTTGCGCAGGCAGGGCAAACTCGACGAGAAAGTATTCGCCGAGACCCGGCTGCGCAAAGGGGTCTACGGCCAGCGCTACGACAACGGCCAGCGGCACGACGGCATCGCGGTCCAGCAACTCGATTACCCCTCGGAGAATCCGACCAAGGGCGTCGAAACGGTGTGGGACGCCCCCGGGATGCTACGCATAAAAATTCCTTTCGGCGGCCTGAATCCCGACCAGATGGACGTGCTTGCGGACCTGGCCGAAGAATATTCCGACGACATTTGTCATGTGACCACGCGGCAGGACTTCCAGCTGCATTTTGTGCACCTCGATGATACACCGTCGCTGATGAGGCGCCTGGCCGCAGTGGGCATCACCACCCATGAGGCGTGCGGCAACGTGGTGCGGAACGTGACGGCCTGCCCCCTGTCGGGTGCCTGCCACGACGAGCTCTTTGACGTGACGCCCTATGCCCGGGCCGCGGCGAACTACATGCTGGGCCATGCCGATTTCCAGGACTTCGGCCGCAAGTTCAAGATCGCCTTCTCCGGCTGCGCGTCGCACCCCTGCGGCCTGGCCACCATCCATGATATGGGGCTCATCGCCGCCCTGCGGACCGAGAACGGGAAGGAAAGACGGGGATTCACATTATATGTGGGCGGCGGCCTGGGGGCGGTGCCCTACCAGGCTAAACTGTTTGAAGAATTTCTGCCCGTGGAGGAGCTGCTGCCTACGGCCCAGGCCATCGGTCGCGTCTTCGGACGATTGGGCGAGAAAAAGAATCGGGCTCGCGCCCGCGTCAAATTCTTGGTGGACAGGCTGGGGCTGGAGGAGTTCCGACGCCTGGTGCGTGAGGAGCGCAAAATACTCCCCGAAGATCCCCGGTGGACCAGCTACATCGACGGCGTATCGAGCGATAAGGAAACGCCCCCGACGGCGCCGGCTTCCCGGAACGGCGTCCCTGCTCCGGAAGGTTTCGATCTCTGGCAAACGACCAATGTCTACCGGCAGAAACAGTCCGGCTACGTCATCGCTACGGTGGCCCTGCCCCTGGGCGATCTCTCCGCTTACCAGCTGCGCAACCTGGCCGGGATCGCCCGGCGTCTGGTGGGCGGCCATGTGCGTACCACGGTGGAGCAAAATATCGTGCTGCGGTGGGTTCGAGTCGTGGACCTTCCGGAGCTCTATACCAGCCTGCAGGCCGTTGGCCTGGCCCAACCCGGCGCCGGCACCATCGTCGATATAACCACCTGCCCCGGCACCGATACGTGCAAGCTGGGCATTGCCTCCTCCCGGGGTCTCGCCGAAGAACTGCGCACCGATCTGGCCACCCAGTTCGTCCAGCTGGATGAGGCGGTAAAAAACCTGCGGATCAAGGTGAGCGGCTGCTTCAACTCGTGCGGGCAACATCACGTGGCCGACATCGGGTTTTACGGGGTGAGCCGCACCATCGACCGCCACAAAGTCCCCCACTTTCAGGTGATTTTGGGTGGGCAGTGGACCGAAAACGCCGGCTCCTACGGCCAGGCCATCGGGGCCGTCCCTTCCAAGCGCATCCCCGACGTTGTGCGACGCATAACCGATCGGTATATCCGGCAGCGCCAGGGGGAGGAAAAGTTCCAGGACTTTATCCAACGCATCGGTAAGAAGGTGCTAAGGGAGGATCTGGAAGACCTCATGGTGGTCCCGTCCCACGAGAAGGATGCCACCCTCTACTCCGACTGGGGCGATCCTCGCGAGTTCACCATGAGCGATATCGGCACGGGGGAATGCGCCGGTGAGGTGGTGACGCCGCTCCAGTTCGGGCTCACGGCCGCCGAACGGGAGGTCTTCGAGGCCCAGATTCAGCTGGACGAAGGTGACTTTCCCAAGGCCTGGCACCTGGGACGCGGGGCCATGCTCCAGGCCGCCAAGACGCTGGTGAGGGAGCAATATCGCGATGTTCCCGATGAACCGGAGGCTATCGTCAGTGAATTTAAAAAGCGGTTCTACGACACGAAGATCTTCTACGATAAATATGCCGGCGGCAAGTTCGGCAACTACCTCTTCCGGCACTACGAGCAGGAAGCCGAGGACTTTACCAACGACACGGCCCGGAAGATCATCGAGGAGGCCCAGCTCTTCATCGAAGCCTCCCACGCCTGCTACGCCCGCCTCGAACCGGAGCAGGTTGTCCCCATGGCCCAGCTGAGCAGACTCAGCCGCTCACGGTCGCGGAAACCGGGAGGGGCCCAATAGATGGACTTGCAACGCTTTGCCGTCAAAGTTTACCTGGAGGACCCGTCCAAACTGGACCCCAAGGCGCTGATCCCCGTCTTCCACCGGTGGATCCAGCAGCGAGCGATCCCGGACCATCTGCTCATCGATGTGGCCGATTACAGCCACGTGCCCCACGGCCCCGGCGTTATGCTGATGGCCCATGAGGGTCACTTCAGCCTGGATAACTCGGATCAGCGGTTGGGACTCATGTACACGCGCAAGCAGCCGACTGAAGGGTCCTTCGTGGAGCGGTTCCAGGCGGCGCTTAGGGCCACCCTGCAGGCCCACCAGATCCTGGCCCGGGAGGCCGACCTGTCGGGGGGCCTCCAATTCAAAGATGACGAATTGGTACTGATGGCCAACGATCGTCTGCAGGCGCCGAACACGACAGAGAGCTTTGAGACCCTCAGGGGCGAACTGGGGCGGTTCCTGCCCGGCCTGCTCGGGGTGAAGCCCACCATCGATCACGTCAATTCCCAGCCCAGGGAACGCCTGGCCTTGAGCATCACGGTTCCCCAGGCCTTGGACATACCCGACCTGCTGCAACGGTTACAAGCGGCAAGCTGATTATAGAGAGAGTAACATGACAGCCTCACGTATAAACGCCAACGCCTTGAGCAACCATTTTGAAGATAAGCACCCTGAAGATATCCTGCGGTGGGTGGCGGAATCTTCGATCCCCCACCGAATCGGCCTGGGGACCGGGTTCGGCCTGGCCGGCCTCTGCCTCATCGATATGATCGCAAAGATCAACAAGGAGATCCCCATTTTTTACCTCGACACGGAGGTCCTGTTCCCGGAAACCTACGCCCTGCGGGACCGTCTGGAGGAGAAATACCGGATCACGTTCGTCAGGTATGCCACCCCCCTGACCATGGAGGCGCAGAAGGATCAATACGGGGATCGACTGTGGGAGCGGGATCCCAACCAATGCTGCAACCTTCGCAAGGTACAGCCGTTAAACGAGGCCCTGAGGAACTACGACGTGTGGATAACGGCCATCCGCCGGGAGCAGTCGTCGGCCCGGGCCAATGCGGGTATCATCGAGTGGGACCCTAAATTCGATGTCATCAAGATCAACCCCCTGGCGACCTGGACGAAAAGCGATGTCTGGGACTATATC
>CAZJBG010000011.1:0-432 GCA_964543925.1 uncultured bacterium | reverse complement strand
CCCATGAGGTGCCCTATAATCCCCTGCATGACCGGGGCTACCCCAGCATCGGCTGCACCCACTGCACCACGGCGGTGGCCGACGGGGAGGATGAGCGTGATGGCCGCTGGCGCGGTCAAGGCAAGATCGAATGCGGCCTGCATATCCAGGTCAATGGCGGCGGGCGTGAGCACCATCAGCCACAGGGGGTCGAGGAGACCAGGCAGAAGGTAGCACAACAGTGAATACGCTCTTCCCCATATTCCTGAAGATTGACGGCCGGCCGTGCCTGGTGGTGGGCGGCGGTCATGTGGCCCTAAGAAAGATTGAGGGGCTGCTCAAGAGCCATGCCAGGGTAACCGTTATCGCCCGGGAGGCGCACCAGACGATTCAGGGATGGGCCAAATCCGGCCAAATCGACCTGCTGGAACGCCCCTATGAATCGGGGGACGT
>CAZJBG010000010.1:36592-37340 GCA_964543925.1 uncultured bacterium | reverse complement strand
CAAAGAAGAGTGACTTTTTAGTGAGGTTGCCTGCACCGTAATGAACGCGGCCGAAAGCATGAACCGAGAAGGGTGAACCGCCCGGTAGGTCCGCCGGCCAGATGGCGTCGGGGAACACCCGCTTGTAGCCTTCGGCCCCCAGGGAAACGGGCTCCTCCTTGGTCATGGCCGGGTCCTGCCCCAGGGGGTAGCGATACCCGTTGTTCTTGTAGGCCTTCCCGAAGGCGTTCAGCTTGGGGTAAGCGTAATGGCACGTGGAGCAACTGGTCTTGTATTTACGGGAGAAGGTCGGTATGGCCTGGGCCGGTTCGGGAAGAGCGAAGAGGCTCAACAAAATAACCGTGATGCCCGCGTATAGAAATGGATGTTTGCCGTACATAATTAGGTTCCTCATTTTGCGTCTGGTTCAACGATTTGGATCTGGCATCCGTCTACCTGCAGGTCAATTTTCGTGCCGAATCTGCGGCGTAAAGTATAGACTACTATAAATATGTGACATACACCCCTGGTCATGAACGCGGGGAGGCCGGTTTTAGGCCGGGAGCGCCACCGTTTGGGTGGCACTTGAGCAGCATGGGTGGCACCTGCGGAATGACCTGTCTCGGGGCAGGCAGGTTAACCGATGGTGCGGAAATCCTGTGAACGGATGCCGTGGCGGTTCATGATGCGCTGGAAGCTCTGGCGCTTAATGCCGGCCTTTTCCGCGGCCCGGGTCACGTTGCCCCCGGTGAGCTTCAGCAAGTGGCGG
>CAZJBG010000010.1:35681-36582 GCA_964543925.1 uncultured bacterium | reverse complement strand
GCGGACAAACTGCTCTTCGAAGGCCCCGACCACGTGCTGACGGGCCTCGGTCAGTTTCAGCGAGTTGATGGAGACCGGATAGGCCAGTTTCGCGTCAGTTTTGAACAGGTAACGGGGGAGCGATCGCAGCATGAGGACCTCGCCCTGTTCCTGGGTGACGGCGCTGACGAGCACATTTTGCAGTTCACGCACATTCCCCGGGAAATCGTATGCTATCAGGACCTGCAGGGCATCATCCGCGATGGCTTTGACCTGTTTGTTCAGGGCACTGCTATGCATGCTCACGAAGAAGTCGACCAGCCCCGGGATGTCATCCTTGCGCTCCCTTAAGGGGGGCAGATGAATACGAAACACGTTTAACCGATAGAACAGATCGTCGCGAAATTGGCCCTTGCGCATAAGGTCCGCAAGATCGTGGTTCGTGGAGGTGATGAAGCGGGCCAGAACCGGCACCCGGCGATGACCGCCAATGGGTGTGAACTCCCGCTCTTCCAATACGCGTAACAATTCCCTCTGCAGGTCCAGGGGCATGTCACCGATTTCATCCAGCAGGATGGTTCCCGGCCCGGCCACCTCGAATTTCCCCTGTTTGGCCTTCACCGCTCCGGTAAACGCTCCCCGTTCGTGGCCGAACAGCTCACTCTCCAGCAGGTTCTCAGGCAGTACGGTGCAATTGATGGCGAGAAATGGATCGCTGCTATGGGGTCCCGAGCGATGGATGGCCTTGGCCACCAGCTCCTTCCCGGTGCCGCTTTCACCGGTGATCAAAACATTGGTGGTATTGGGGGTTTGGGCCACCAGGCCGATCTGCTTGAACACCTCCTGCATGGTGGGGTGGCTGCCGATGATCTCATCGGCCTGCGTCGGTCTCGCCAGTTCCGATTTCAGGTGCTGCACCTCA
>CAZJBG010000010.1:9268-35671 GCA_964543925.1 uncultured bacterium | reverse complement strand
TCGAAGGCGCCCAGCTTCATGGCATCAATGGCCGTATTCATGGTGCCGTAACCGGTGATGACGATGATGGGGGTCTGGATGCCGGCCGCATCGGCCTCATTCAGGACCGTCAGGCCGTCTTTTTTGGGCATGGTGATATCGATGAAAGCCAGGGCCGGCTGGCGGGATGTGAGGTGCTTAAGGGCTTCTTCACCGTCGGCAGCCGAGATCACCGTGGCCCGGTCCTTGAAGGTCTGCCGGAAGGCATAGACGATTTTTTCGTCGTCATCGGCAATAAGGATAACCGGGCGGATGGGCTTCGTCACGCGCTTTCCGGCACGGGCAGGATGATGTGTATGGAGACGCCGGTGCCGTCCCGATTGGCGGCGTAAATGCAGCCCCCGTGGGCCTCTACCACCCGCCGGGCCATGGAGAGCCCTAGGCCGGTGCCCATGGCTTTGGTGGTGAAGAACGGTTCGAAGACCTTGGGAAGATCCTGCTCTGGAATGCCGGGACCGGTGTCGGATATCTCGACCCGCACGACCCGGTCAACGCTGACGGCCCCCTTGGTCCCGCCGTTGCGCCGATAGACCTGACGCAGCCGGGCAAGCAGGTCTTCATTGGAGGGTTCCACCCCGGCGCGAACGACTATCTCCCCATCATCCCCGATGGCCTGGGAGGCGTTGAGCAGAATATTGACCACGACCTCCTGCATGAGGCGGCGATCCAAGGAAACCTCGGGCGCTGCGGTGACCGTCTGTATATGGGTCCGTATATGATGATGCTCAAAATGGTGGCGGTAGAGATTGACGCTCTCCTCAAGGACCTCGGCGATGTCTTCCGGCTCCATGCTGGGTGGGGCGGGACGGGCAAAGGCCAGCAGATCGGTGGTGATTTTATTGATGTGTTCCACGGAGCCCAGCACCACCTCGAGGGATTCCTGTTCCGCGGATTCCAGCTTATCGGACTCTTGAACGAGTTGGAGCAGCATGTTGGCGGAGGTGAGGGAATTGCGGATCTCATGGGCGATCACCGCCGCCATTTCACCCAGAGAGGCCAGTTTTTCGGCCTGGAGGACCTGGTTCTGCTCGTTGCGAAGTTGCTGGGTACGCTGAACGACGAGCTGTTCAAGATTGGTACGATAGGCCTGGAGTTGTTGGTCCCGTTCCTGGAGAAAACTTGCCATTTGGTTGAACCTGTTGGCCAGAACTTCAATCTCGTCACCAGTGGCGATAGACAGGCCGTGGGAGAAATTGCCCCGTGCGATGATGTCCGCGCCCTCTTGGAGACGCTGAATGGGGAGGACCAGCTGCCTCGTAGCGATCCTGCCCAGCAGCAGGGCAACCCCGATAAATACCCCGATCAGGACCAAAAAAATGAGACCGAATTTTCGCAACGGCGCAAAAATAATCGACCCCGGCTGGCTGATGTAGAAGGCGTAAGCGCGTTGGAAGCCGGGCGCTCCCATCTCCAGGGGAATATGATAGACCACGTCCCCGGATTGGGTGATGAAGACCCCCTGCTCATCGGCCATGGTTCTGGCCGTATGTTCGGGTGAAAATTCACTCTGCAAACTGTTCAATGCCTTCTCGGCCAAGAGTTTGTTCCAATCCTGTTTTTTTCGGGAGTGATACAGGTAGTGTCCGTCACTGTCTGCCAGGCCGGCGGTGTACTGTCCCTGGTCTAAGGGCGCCGACTCGATGATGGCGAAGATCTCATCGGCGAAAATATCGGCGATAAGAATACCCCGGAGATCGCCCTCGGGGCTTCGATCAGGCAACACCACACTGAAGGCGGCGAAAGTGCGGCCGGTGTAGCGATCATAGTGCTCGACGGGTGTCATCCCCAGACCGTCCGGAGGTAAGTCCTGGATCAGCAGCTGGTAGTATCGCCAACTGTATGGGCAGGATTGAGGGGCAATATGCTCCCGGTCATAGGGGTTGCGCTGGAGGTGGAACGGTTGGGCGCCAGGTGAGTTGACCAGGTAAGTGATACGGGCGTATTGAGGACGGGTATACATGAGACGAAGCGCCTCCTCCTCCCAGAGAGTGGCCTTCGGGTCGGTCTGCAGGGCACCGGGGTCTGAAATATTCAGGGCTTGAAAAGACATCCGGAGAAATCGGAGATCCATATGGACGACCTCGACGAAGTCCTGGAGCCGGATTTTGACGGATTCCGTCAGGTGGGACAGCTCCTCGATGGCTGAGTTCCGCATGGTTTGGGCCGTCATGTACCAGGCGAAAGTGCCCACCACCAGGACGGGCAGAGCCGAAAACCCTACAAAGGCAATACTCAGCTTGCGTCTGATTGTCAGCTTGAGCAGAGGTGCTATGAATGTCCCAATCCTATTCAAGATACCCTTTGTGCAGCCAGGAGCGTCACGCGATGTGAAGGCAAAGCCTCGCCGGTCAAATTTAATGCCTGTGGAGCGGGATTGAAGGAAAAAGGAGTTGAAGGTCGTATTCATTGCCTGTCCCACCCGTTCGCCGGATACAGACCGGGATACATGAAGAAAAGGGGGGGTAGCGGATAGCATCATGCCTTGAAATCATCATCGGGATGCGATAGCTTTTGCCCAACATGCTCAGCGGCTTCTTACGGGACAGTCCTGTTTACTCCGCAAGATTACCGTGTGGTGCAGCTATTTCTATTGACGTTCCAGTGAACTTGAAAGGCCATCCTGATGAAAGTCATTGTTATCACCGGCAGCACTCGTGGTATCGGCAGAGGTCTCGCCGATTCCTTCCTGGCACTTGGCTGTGCCGTCACGGTCAGTGGGCGCGTACCAACCAGGGTTGAAAAAACCGTAGCGGAATTGTCCTCCAGGCACGAGGAAGAACGTGTGTTGGGGCATGCTGCTGATGTCACCCGCATGGACCAGGTTCAGGCGTTGTGGGATACCGCTCGGGCCAGATTCGGCAAGGTCGACATTTGGATCAATAACGCAGGGATCAGTCACCCGCAATTGGACTTTTGGGAACACCCACCTGAACGAATCGAAAGCGTGGTGGTTACCAATCTAATTGGGACGATGTATGGTTCCCGTGTTGCCCTCCGGGGCATGGTGGACCAGGGATTTGGCAGCCTCTACCTTATGGAAGGATTAGGGAGCGATGGCCGCAGAGTGGCAGGGCTTACGCTCTACGGCAGCACGAAATCCGCCGTGGGGTATCTCACCGAATCTTTGATATGGGAGACCCGAGCCATGCCAATTATTGTAGGTGCAATAAGGCCCGGGATGGTGGTGACGGATTTACTGACGCGGCAATACGAGGCGCACCCTGAAAAGTGGGAAAGTGCCAAACGCATTTTTAATATACTTGCCGATCATGTTGAAACGGTTACGCCCTGGTTGGCCCGGAAAATACTTTCCAATGATAAACATGGCATCCATATCAGTTGGTTGACGAGGCGCAGAATAATGGGTCGTTTCTTAACTTTGCCTTTTCGCAGACGCGAGCTGTTTGAATAGTCGGCACTCACCCGCACTGTAGTGCCCCAGTTTTGATGAAAGCCCTGCGGCCAGTTCAGGCTTTCAGACCGGAGGTGGCCATACTCTCGATGAAATAGCGCTGGAAAAATAGATAGGCCACCACGATGGGGATGGCCAACAGGGTGGAGGCGGCCAACATGTTCCCCATCTGGTTGTCAGCCTGTCCACCGACGGCAAACAGGGCCACCATCTGCGGCATGGTCATCATGGACTGATTCCGGATGACGATAATGGGCCACAGGACATCGTTCCAGGTGTTCATGAAGGTGATCAATCCAACCGTCACCACCGCCGGTTTCGACAGGGGCCAGATGACCTGAAAAACAATCCGCAGCTCCGTGCATCCATCAAGCCGGGCTGAATCAATCAGGTCCCTGGGAATACTTCTAAAAGCCTGCCGGAAGACCAGGATGCCGAACGCGCTCACCATGCCGGGAACGATGAGGGCCTGATAGGTATTGACCCAGCCGAGTTTGACCATGAGGATGTACATGGGGATCAACGTGATCTGAAACGGCAGCATCATGGTAAATAACACCACGGCGAAAATCACATCTCGACCCTTGAAGGTCAGCCGGGAAAGGGCATAACCGGTCATCGAGCTGAATAGCAGGACGGAAAGGGTCACCGTTGAAGACACAAAAAGGCTGTTTATAAAAGAGCGCCCTACGGGGATTGTCCTGAACACGGCCAGATAGCTTTCCCAGGTCAGTTTGGAAGGCAGGAGCGCCAGGCTGGTCACTTCCGTTTCGGGTTTCAGTGTAGCCAGGACCATCCAAACAAAAGGATAGGCAAAGGTGAGGGCCACGCCCCCCAGCGCCAGGTATAACGTGAAACGTAGCAGCGGTCTGCCCATGACCGGCCCTAAAAGTCCTTCTCAAGAAATCGGCGCTGGACGACCACCACCCCGAAGATGATCACCGCCAGGACAAAGCTCAAGGTTGCCGCATAGCCCATCTTGTAAAAACTGAACGCCTGGTTGTAGATGTACAGGTTCATGGACAGGGTGCTGTTTACGGGACCACCACCCGTCATCACGTAGGGCTCGATGAACAGTGAAAAGCCGTTAATGGTGGAAAGGATAATGACCGACAGCAGGATGGGGTTGAGCATGGGGATTGTGATTTTTAAAAAGATGTTCAACCCGCCGGCCCCGTCAAGCCGGGCCGCTTCGTACAGCTGCCGGGGGATATTCTGCAGCCCGGCCAGCAAGAGAATGATATACAGCCCAACGTTTTTCCAGGTGGCCATGACGGCGATGGCGGGCATGGCGATTTGGGGATCGGTAAGCCATTCCACCCGGCCCAGTCCGACCAGGGCCAACAGGGCGTTAAAGATTCCATTCTCCGTGGCATAAAGCTGCTTCCACAAGATGGTCACCACCACGCCGGATACCACCACTGGCAGAAAAAAGACAGCGCGGAAGAGGCCCTTGGCGCGGATGGCCTGGTTCAATATCTGCGCAAGTACCAGGGCAATGCCAATTTGCAGCGGGATGTGGATGGTTAAAAATCGAACCGTATTCCCGAGGGCTTTCCAGAAAAGGGGGTCATAAACCAGGCCGGAAAAATTCGTTCCTCCGATCCAGGTCATGGGTGACAGCAGGTTCCAGCGGTGGAAAGTCAAGGCCAATGAGAAACCGATGGGAAAGGCCGTGATGACCAGAAAGTACAGGCCGTAGGGCAGGAGCAAGCCGTAGGGTATCCATCTGGACGGGAGACGGATCACCATGTCAATTCCTGTCGACTCCGGCGGTAAAGGACTCCCGTTTGATCAGGGCGGTCACCCGGGCCTGCAAATCGGCCACGGCCTGCTCAACGGGCTTGACCTGATGGATGCAGGCGGCGTCAAACTCCTGGGAGATGATATCGAAGATCTCCTGAAGGTAGATGCTGTGGTCGGTGCCGGTGATGTAGGGAATTTGCTCGGCGAAGAGCCGCATCTGCGGGTTATTCTCAAAGTAGCTGGTGAAAGCCGCGTCCGTAAGCAGGTCCATCCGCAGCGGCAGCTGGTCGGTGATCTCAAGCAACCGCCGGTCATTGGCCCTGCGGGTCATGAACTTGACGAATTCCCAGGCCTCCCCGGGATACCGGGTCGTGGAGAAAATGACGATGTTCTTCGGGTCGCCGTAGGTGTGCACCGGCGTCGCTAACTTGGCGGGCCGGGGTAGAGTCGTGACGCCATAACGGCCCGCCGGCTTATATTTTTCGATGTAGGATATCATCCAGGGACCTGAAACGTGGAACACCAGCTGATCTTTCAGGAAAATATCTTCCTGGAAAAGGGATCGAGGGAAATACCCGTTCTCATAGGCATGGCGGAAAAAGGTAAAGACTTCCAGGGTTTCGGGACGGTCCAGGGCGACCCGGCCGTCCGATAGGAGGCTGGCCCCCCCGGTTGCAGCAATAAAAAAGGTATAAAAATCGAAAAAGCGTTCATACCATTTGGTGAGAATCATCGGGTCAAGTAGCCACTGGTCAAAGTGACCGTCGCCATCATGGTCCACAGCCAGTTTGGGCGCCAGTGCGAAAAATTCGTCGTAGGTTTCCGGGAGCCGGCTCACGCCTGCCTTATCCAACAGGTCTTGGTTGTAGAACAGCATGAGGGGGTTAGCCTTCCAGGGAACCTGATAGTACAAGCCGTCCGGTGAGCGGAATCCTTCCCGTAGGGACTCGGGGATGCGGGAGGTGAGGAACGAGTCAAAATCGGCGAATTGGTCCAGGGGGATAATCGCCCCCGCTTCACGATATTGCTCGATGACGCCCGGCCAGATGTTGGAGTAAATATCCGGCGTGGTTTTCCCCACGATGGCCGCCAGGATCACCTCTTCGGAGGACTGGCCGCCGGGTACCGGCTGAAAGGTGACCGGTATGTGGGTCGTGTCCTGGTTCCATTCCCCGACCACCAGGCGGGCGAATTCGATCTCAAATGCATTGGTGGCGCACCAATAGGTCAACACCCGCTCCTGCCTGGGATTCCCGCAACCTGATAAAACGAAGGTCAGTCCAAGGAGCCAGCCCCACCACCGCTCCGGGGAGGCCTGCCCCCCGATGCCGGCTGAATTAAAGGGCCACATCCACTGATAGGGCTTGGAGATATCCGAAGGGGCCGAAATTTCTAAAGCCGTAATCGAAGCTGAGTAGGCTCCGGTTGGGCAGGGTCAGCTTGACGCCGGCGCCTAAGCTGAACCCTTCCACGGAATCCTCCAGGAACAGGCCCGAATACCCCGCTCGCAGGGAAGCGAAATCACGAAAGGCGAGCTCAACCCCTGCATCCAGGCTGGGGTAGTTGTTGCTCGGATGCAGGGCATCGATTTCGGTGGTGATCCGATATTGACCGGTGCGCACAATATCGGTGGCCAAACCGAAGCGAAAGTACAGGGGCAGGGGCCAGGCATCGAGATCATATTGAGACGGTATCTCACTGTTATTGCCTTGAATGGTGGGGTCAGGATCGAACACGTGGCCAATATCCCGCCCGCTCAAGCGCATGTCACTGCCGTAGTTGGCGATGACCGCGGCGATATTCACGCCATGCCCGATATTGGCGCGAAACAGGGTACCAAAATCGAGGGCCACGGCCCGGGCCGTGGAGTGCCAGATCCGTTCCTGGATAAACTTAGCCGTAAAGCCGATAGCATATTTGTCCGTGAGGGCCCGGGCCAAAGATATACCGATGACCAGATCACCGGCGTCGAACTGCTCACCGGTGCCCTGTTGCAGCTGTTCCGTCCGCACGATCATGTCATCCATGCCCCAGGTCGTGACTTGGGCCCCCATGACCATGCGGCCGGGGACGGGAAAACTCACCGCCAGGTGGCTGTAATAGGTGTCGGCCAACCAGGGCATGTACATGGTATGCAGCCGAAGTTGCGTCTGCCGGGCAGGCATGGCCGGATTCCAATAAAACGCCGAGCCGTCGCTGATCGTGGCGACCTGGGCGTTTCCCATGGCCAATGCCCGGGCTCCCACCGGGATCTCGAGCACGGACCCGGCCGTAGTCCCCCGTTTGGAAACCTGGCTCACGAAGCCTTGGCCACCCAGTGAATGGGCCAGGGCCAGGAGCGTCACCGCCCAAACGGTCAGCCTATTTGATAATGGCAAATTTGCCAACCGCTTGTTTCCCATATGCCTCTACGACGTAGAAATAGATGCCGTAGGCGATGTTCATGCCGTCCCTGGACACCAGGTCCCAGGCTTCCTGACCATCGGTCCCGGAGCCGAGATGCTTAAGGGTATCGACCTGGTAGCCCCGTTTGGTGTAAATGGAAATGGTGCACTCCTCGGGAAGGTTCATAAAGTAGATGCGCCGCTCCCCCCGGCCCGATTTATACACGTTGGTCGGTTCGAAGATGCTGGTGGCCACATAGGGGTTAGGCACGACATAGATATCGTCCATCCCCCGCTTGGCTGCCGTCAGGTCAAGGCCGCTGCTCCGGGTCGTGAAGCGAAAGGTTTCCCCGTGGCGAAACGGCTTGGCGGTCGTGATGCGGAGGACATCTCCCGCACCCGGCGGTCTGGGGGTTATGCTGGCCTCTTCCGGCGGAAATAATCGCACCGCCCAGGCTACCTTATAATCGGGAAAGACGGGCTCCACCCCGGCGCTGTCTCCCACCATAATAATGATGGGTTCGGTGGGCTGCCAGACATGGTCATAACGAATTGAGTCGGTCGGTATGCGCTCGACGATGGCGAACTTCGCCCACTTCTGTTCCGTCTGGTTCCAGACGCGGAAAGGTACCGGTATGGGGCCGCGGCCAAAGGGACCTTTATCCGGCAGACCCGTCTGGGACGAGGTATCCACGATGGTATTTTCAAACATGATGACATAGTCTGCCGGGTAGAGCTGTTTGAAAGCGCCGTAAGTGTTCCATAGGTTATCACCCAAAATCAATTCCCGGATCACCGCGTCATAGTTCGTGGTGCTCCCTTCCGCCCAGCCGCTCTCCTCGCCGATCACACTGATCGTCGTGTCGTTATACAGGGCGGCAGCAAAGCCGTCGACAACCGGAATCTCCTGCCCATTAAGGACGAGCCGGGTGGTGTCCAACAGCACCGTGGTATCAGGGCCGGTTACGTCCGACAGGATGAATTCCGGGGTGGTCTCATCATAGAAATTCGACGATTCAAGGAACCGCAGCTCATAGGTGCGATCATCCTTGATATCTTCTTCCTGGATGATAAACAGTTCCACCGAACCGGTACCCGGCCCCGTCAGACCGCTCCAACTGTGGATGAGGGTATCGGACAGTTCGGCGGGGGTGTAGCCGGCGGCGGGGGCCCGGGGTACCACGGCGGCAGTGTTGACATCGTTCTGCACATTACCGGCAATATCCACCTTGATGGTGGCCGCGCTTTCACTCGGTGAAATCCCCCGGACGAGGCCAAACTCATCCAACTGGATGTTGCCGTCACTGTCGGTGGCTACCTTCCCCCGGTCGTATGACACCAGGCCGTAATAATAGGTTTGGCCGTTGATGACGTCCTGGTCCACGTAATAGTGCCTCAGGCCGGTGTTGTTGCCCAGAAAGTACATGGTGCCGTCCACCGCAACCGGTTGGAGGCCGCTGTATTCATTTTTCAGGTCGTAACGCACCAGCTCTTTGCGGTAGGTCTCTTCCCCATAGGCGTTGGTTATGGTTCGATTTTCATTGAAAAACGGCTCGGTACTGCGGTAGAGCTTATAACCTTCGAAATCGAATTCCTGCAGGAAGGGATCGAAGGAGTCCTCGGCCAGATCATCCCAATGCAGAATAACCTGGCCATCACCGGGGATGGCCGTGAGTTGGGGTTTGAGGGGCGGTTGAGCGAAGCGGTAGTCGGCGTTGTAAATCTGCTGCACCGTCTGCTTTTTACGGGCGAGGGATGAGTTCCTCAATTCGTCATCGCTTGGCTCGTCAGGGAAATCCTGCTTGGCGAAGATCAGCGCCATGGAGAAGCGCTCGGTTTGGCCCGCCCGCATGGGAAAGGGGCCCGAGGTGAAGAACATGCCCAGGTTCCTGCCGCCTCCAAGATAAGTCTCCGTGGGCGGCTGCAGCCGGGTGAACACTTCCCTCCAGTTTTGCTCATCGTTACGGAGTTCAAAATCATGTACGTCGAAGACCTTGAAGCCGGTAAGACCGATCTGATCAGACTCATCCTTGTCCGTGTGCCCGAAATTTGGCTCACCCTGGGTGGGTAGACCGTCCCCTTCCCCTTCATCAGGTCCGGGATAGTTGGGATGATATGAGGCGAGGCCATCGGCGCCCACATCGTCGTTTAGCGGCTCACTGTTGTCCCAGACACCGTTGTCGTTGAAATCGATAAAAGTGACCCAATCCTGATCTTCATCCCCTTCCCAATGAGGTTGCGGCTCACGCTTGTAGAATTCGAGAAACGCATCGACGTCGGCTACGCCGTAGGGTGGTGTGTCGAGCCATAGTCCCGGGCCGTTGTCCCGGCGCTCATCGACGAGGCCATCACTATCGTCGTCGAAAAAATTAACCGCATTACCGGGGCTTTCCAGGAAGGCATACCCGACGGTCCCGGTAGGGCCCCAGTTGTTGGGCTGCCCCCGTTTATTGCCGTCCCAGGCGAAGGCGATATCGAGGAGGAGATTGTAGCCCCCTTCGTCGTCGCCGGAATCGTCGGTCCCCCCGATGCCCCAGTCGATATACTGGGAGAAGTAGACACTGTCGTAATCAGTGGTCCCTTCATTGGTGATTTCGTACAGCCAGAAGATCACGTCCTGGGCCAGGACGTGGGACCACTGGAACCCCCGGGAGCGGACCTCCATTCCCAGACCACCCCGGGTGGTGTCCCGGAAGTCGGGATAGAAGACGCCCGCGCCCGTAGTCGTATTGTGTTCGGACAGCCATTCTTCATCGGAAGCGTCGTCAAACACGAAATAGGTTTCCACATCGGCATTCTTGATCCCGCGTCCAAAAAAGCCGTTCCACTCTCCGGCCCATTCCGGTGGTTTGTCCGGCCAGAAAGCGGGCCAGCTGAAGGGTACATCACTGCGCGCCGGAGATTCCTGCTTGGGGTTGGAATAGCCTTCCACCGGCGCCCAGCCCCAGGCTGTTTTTTCCACGGGATCAGTATCGATGAACTCCCGGTAATTGGTCGACATGGGATGCAGGCTGCGACCGGTGGTGTCCCGGGCACCGGCGGTTATTATCAGGGCCACTCCATCCACATAGGACTGGCCCGAGCCTTTGGGCCACTCCCCGGAAGGCTGGTCCGGCCACCGGGCGATCTCTCCATGGTTGGCGTAGAGGGTCTGTATGGTATTCCCGTCTAAAATGCCCCATTGGGTCCAGCGCACATCCCCCTTATTGGGGTCACTGTTACTCACCTGACCGAAGGCCACGGTCACAGCCAGACAGAGGAGGGTCGGGGCTAACCGGGACCGGCCCCCATTTGTGCCAGTCAGATGTTCTGATTCCCGGCACAGGCCGTGCGTGCGATTTTGCCATCCCCACATGGTCAAAACGTCGTCGATATCCCGATGATCACCCGCCGGGGAGGTCCATACCAATCGGGTCGGGTGAAGAATTCATCTTTCGTATTGGGGCCCTGCGCTTCACCCGCCCGCAGAATGTCGGTCGTATAGGTGGCGCGACCTGTGTCGGCGTAGACATCCCGTTCCACCAGTTGGTCAAAAATATTAAGGGCCTTAAGGTTTAGATTGACGTTCAAAGGACCCCAGCGCATGGTGTGCTGGGCGAAGAGGTCAAAGGTGACGAAAGAGGGTTTGCGCGCACTGTTTTCGAGGCTGGCCCGGAGCTGATTGGCAATGGGGGTATAGGGAAACCCGACCCCCATCACCCCGACCAGGGTAACGGTGACGTTCGAGACCGGATGAGCGGAAAGGCGGATATTCAGAGTATGGGGCCGATCCCAGTTCAGGGGCACCAACTGCTTCTCCGATTCCACCGGGGGTTCGCTCTGGTTGTCGATGAGCACCGACTTCGGATCGGAGGCATTGCCGCGCGCCACCTGATAGGTATAGTCGACATTGGCCGCAAACCCGTTGCTCATGCGTCGCTCAAATGCGATGGTGAAGCCCTTCACCTGCCCATAGTCCCGGTTGACGAACCGGCCGTAGGTGATACCGGCGTGTTGTTCCCCGGTGGCAATGGTGATCAGCTCCGACCCCAGCAGGTTCCGGATGTCCTTGTAATACACCGTCACATCGATGGCCATCAACTCAGACAGTTGCTGCTGCAATCCGATCTCATAGCCCACCGTTTTCTGCGGCTGGAGGTTGGCATTGCCGAAGGGAAAGTTGAGCACTGCCCCGCGCCCCTCTTCGGGGTTGACCGTGAAGCTGGGGTTGGCATACAGGAATTCAAATTGCGGGATCTGGAAGAAATGCCCGTAGGAAACGTGCATCACACCCCGATCCGTAATGGGGTAGGCGATGCCCAGTCGGGGACTGGCCTGATAAGTGGGGTCAGAAGGCGAAGTCGATGAGGTTCGGGGCCGCACAAGACTGTCAATCGTCACGCCACTGGCGTCGAAGTAGTCGAACCGCAGCCCAAGGTTAAGAATAAAATCATTGGACTCCCATTTGGACTGAAAATAGGCCGACGCTTCAAGGGGCACTCGGTCATATTCCTGGTTGTCGGCAGTGTTAGGCGGCGGTATTTGCACCTGGTTGCCCGTTTCGGGATTCTTCTTCAACACGATATCGTGGAACTTGAGGCGGTGACGCCTTAGTTCACCGCCCAACTGAATCTGATACTGGGCGGACACCTGGCTGGTGAAGTCTCCCTTGATAAGCTGACTGGTGGTCATCCGCTGGAAGTATGTCATGTCTGTGCCGCCGGTGTGGAAAGCAAAATTGCCGGTCTGACGGAACCGCCCATCGGAAGCATAGCGCGGGTCCAGCGGGTCGGCATACAGATACCGATCAATGGTCTTCCGATTGTAGGCGGCCCTCAAATTGACATAAGATTTGGCGGAAAATATGTGGTTCCATCCGAAAATCCCAACGATACCTTCTTCGTAACTGGTGCTGTTGCCCAAGGGATTATACCGGAACCGATGGTCATAAATACCGAAATCTCTGTTCTGGTCTCTCTGTTGGAACGTCACGCTGAGGCTCGTTCGATCCCGTGGTGTGAGGGCCAGCGAGAACTTGGTAAACAGGGACGTTCGATCCGAAAAACCCATGGGGATGTACTGGCCGTCCCCTTCGATTTCCTCGTCAGTGGGGAGAAAATTATTCCGGCCATAGAGAAATCCATCGTCTTCAACCCTTTCGGCGCTCAACAGGTATCTCAACCGGTTTCCGATAGGCCCGCTCAGGAACAGGGTATAGTCGAGATAGTGGGTTGGGTTTATATCGTCAACATTTTCAAAGATATTTTTATGGCCGCTGACGTAATCCCCCAGCTGGATGCCGGCAGTTCCTTTGAAGGCATCGCTTCCATCCTTGGTGATGATATCCACCACGCCGGACTGTGCCTGGCCGTATTCGGCGTTGAAGGTCCCGCTGATGACCTTGAGCTCCTGGATGACATTTGTCTCGACAAACAACGCCGCTTCACTGGTGAAGACATCGTTGATGGAAACCCCGTCAATCAGATAGGTCACTTCACTGGAACGCCCGCCACGGAAATGGCCATCCACCACACCGGCCTGAAGATTAAGCACGTCGGTGAGGGTCAGAACCGGCAGGTCGGCAATCTGTTGGGCGGAGATAGATGCTTCGGTGGAGGTCAGGTCCCTCTTGATCATGGGCCGCGTGGCGGTAATCATCACCTCCTCGCCCATAATGGTGGATTCAACCAGCTCGAAATCGGCCTGGGAGGTATGATCGGTGGCGACCATCACATTTTGCAGTCGCGTTTTCTTGTATCCGATCATCAAGGCGGCCACGGTGTAGGTGCCGGGAGGAATGTTCAAGATAAAATAGTGGCCATCCATATCGGTGGCTGCCCCCAGGGTACTCTCTTCCACGATGACGTTGACGCCCACCAATGGCTCCCCGGTCGCCTGGTCGCGCACCCGGCCGGTTATCTTCCCGGTGGTGCCAGCAAATAACTGGGCCGCCAGCAACAGTAAGGATATGCTGGTGATCGGTCTTCCCATAGTCAATCCACTCGATACGGTAATCGGGGGAGGTATGGACCTCCCCCGATCATCGCATTCGGCGATCGCTTATTTGAGATAAGTGATCTTCTGCACTTGGGCCTTTTGGTCCCCGAACTGTGCTCTGACCAGATAAATCCCGGTAGGCAGGGAAATACCATTCTTGGCCCGGGCGTTCCATACAATCCGGTGGGTGCCTGGACTCATCACTTTATCCAACAGGCTGGCCACTTCACGGCCCAGGATGTCATAGATCCTCACATCCATGGGACCACTCGCCGGCACATCAAATTGGATGGTGACGGACGGGTTGAACGGATTGGGGTACACCCTATCCAGCCGGAAGGCCTTCGGGATGCTGGCAATCCGATCACCGATTTCCAGGGTGGTATTGGTCTTGATCACCTGGAAATCGTCCCACCAAGTGGTGCCCACGAAATTGTGCCAGTTCCGGGCCCGGAGGCTGAACTGGGTTGCACCCTCGATTGGGGAGAGCTGGACCGTGTACTGCGTCCAGTCTGTGACATCACCCGCCAGGGTGAACCGGTAATCGTTACCGCCCACTTCGCCCCAGCCATCGCTGCCACCCGTGTCATCATGCCAGGTGACGGTGAAACCGATGGCGGCTGTACCATCCGTGTCGGCCAGCGCAGCCATACCTGTCGGCAGGTCGGTTTTTACCCAGGCGGAGAACTCCAGGGCTTTGCCGTCATTGATGAACGGCCTGAAGTCCGAGTTGACCACAATCTCGTAGCCGGTAGAGTCCTTTACTAGCTTGAGCGAGGCATCACCCGTGTGGGCTACGGACGTGTCCTGCCCGGCGAACACCGGCTCGGTCCAGGCTGCTAAGGTGTCCCATACGGCCTGGCCTACGGAGAAGTTCGGCCACCAGTAGAACCAGCCGTCCGGCGTATCCACGTTGGGGCCGAAGAAATCGCCGGCCCAACCACCGGAGGGCGCCCGGATGAAGAAATCATCCACCCAGACGGTGCCGGTGGCCTTGTCCGCCATACGGGCTTTCACGAGAATGTCATCCACCCTGACCGGGAACGAGACGAGCTGGCTGTTTTTCACCTCCACCCAGCCGGTGGCGGCGGCGGTCTGTGGAACCTGGAGGGTCAGCGGCCCCCCGGCCAAATCGTTTCCATTCTCGTCGAGGAAGGTGAACATGAGCTGGACCTGCGCGGAGTCGTCGGCAGGGTTGATATTTACCCCGTCCAACTTGACCCAGGCGCCCACTTCCATGCTGACATTCGCGCCGGCGCCGGCCGACCAGTACCGTAACAGGTCTTCGCTGACCCAAGCGGCGTCGCCATCGGCGTTGGGCTTCACAATTTTCACCGAATGACCGCCTGTGCGCCACTGGTCCGTCGCCCAACTCATCGTCGCCGTGGAGGAAGTCCCATCGGTGTTGAAGTAGTTAGGCTCGGTACCCTCGAAGCCGCTCACATCATCGGCGAGCAGGTTGGTCGAGGCGGTCTGCGGCTCCATGGAGAAGTCGTCCCACCAGGTGGTGCCGAGGAAATTGTGCCAGTTCCGAGCCCGGAGGCTGTACTGGGTGGCGTCCACCGGCGGGGTTACCGTCCAGGTATACTCCGTCCAGTCCGTCGTGTCGCTGGCCAGGGTAAACCGGTAATCGTTGCCGCCCACTTCACCCCAGCCGTCGGCGCCGCCAGTGCCGTCATGCCACGTGACGGTAAAACCGACGGCGGCGGTACCGTCGTTGTTGGCCAGGGTAGCCATACCGACCGGCAACGCCGTTTTCACCCAGGCGGCGAATTTCAGGGCATGGCCGGTGTTATCGAAGTCGGTGATCTCCGAATTGACGACTATTTCGTAACCCGTGGAATCCTTTACCAGCTTGAGTGATGCGTCAGCCGTGCGGGATACGGACGTATCCTGCCCGGCGAACACCGGCTCGGTCCACGTTGCGATTGTGTCCCATACGGCCTGGCCTACGGAGAAGTTCGGCCACCAATAGAACCAACCGCTCGGCGTATCCACATTGGGGCCAAAGAAATCACCGGCCCAACCACCGGAAGGCGCCCGGATGAAGAAATCGTCCACCCAGACAGTGCCGGTGGCGTTGGCCGCCATATTGACTTTCACGGTGATATCATCCGTCCTCACCGGGAACGAAATGAGGACCGCATTCTTAACCTCCACCCAACCGGTGGCGGCGGCGGTCTGCGGCACCGCCAGGACCAACGCCTCGCCCAGCAGGTCCTGGCCGAAGGCGTCGAAGAAGTTGAAAATCAACTGGATCTCCTCGGTGGCGTTGGCCGGGTTGATATTCACCCCGCTCAACTTGACCCAGGCGCCCACTTCCATGGCGACGTTCACGCCGGCGCCGACCGACCAGTACCGTAGCAGGTCTTCGCTGGCCCAGTAGGCGTCCCCGTCGGCAGCGGACTTCACGATCTTCACTGAGTGCCCTCCGGTACGCCACTCGTCTGTAGCCCAACTTGCAACGGCTGTGGTTGATGTACCACCGCTGGAGAAGTAGTTGGGAGCATCGCCTTCAAACCCACCGTTGGGGATTTGAGCCCCGAATGCGGTGGATAGCAGAAAGGCTAATGCTGAGATGCTGATAGCGACTCGCTTCATCTTTCTTCCTCCTTGTTACGCTTCCGCCGGAGTATGGGGCCAGTCCCCAGCTCCGCACGATCTACAGGCTCACCCTGTGCAGGTGCGCCGAGATATCTTTTGGTTCGTGACCGTTCGGGTTGGCTGCCCCGATGCTGGCGATGAACACCGCTTGTCGGTCCAACTCAAAGGCAAATTTTCCCGGGTCCAGTTGCTCCAATGCCAGATTGGCCGATACATTGAGCATGCGGTCGCCATCCAGCTGCAGGATGCCTTTGCGGGCCGACCACGCATGGTTGACGACTACGACTTTTGTATCTGTCGATTCGGTCCGGGTCCACGCATTCCACTCCAGATCCTGGCCCTGAACCCAAGTCCTGGGCCGGTCATTGACCTGGCGCCAGATAGCCTGGTAAACCTGGCTCCAAAAGGCGCCTGAGGGATGGTCGCCCGCTTTAAGGAGCATCATTTCAATGGGGTACAGGGAAAAATACAGCCATCCTCTGCCGTGAGCTTTGCGCACCAGGGCCGGCTGGCCAGCCTGGTCGACCAACAGTTCTTCGGCGGAATGGCCCAGGACCGGGCAATAGGCCATTTCAGCCGTCGCATTCGTCACGGGGATACCGCATGTCTCACCCGGGCGGAACGGTTCCCAATCAGTGGCTGTAGAGATCGATACCGAACGGCTTTCAGGCATGGTTGGCAATCCCAGTGCTACATCACTGACGAGGCCAAAAGTTTCCTCCCAGTCCGGGATCCAGTGATCGTGGGCATAACTGGTATAGAGGATGCCGCCGGACTCAACATAGGCCAGTAGCTGCCGCCAGAAGGGGGCCGTGATGCGTTTGAGTCGGGGCAAAACCAGGAGCGGTGTGGCTTCAGGGTCCAATTTGACGTCGTCGTGCTGTAACGGTTCGTCCTGGCCCTCGACGGCAGGTTCATAAATACATTGAACCTGGAGATTGGCCCGTTTCAACAGCGCGAAGGTCTCAAGATACAGGGGATACCAGTCGGCGAAATCGGCATCCCAATCGTGGGGATTGGTGATATAGTAGCTGGCCGGTACGATCAGTCCAACCCGGGGCGTATCGGTCATTTGATAGTCTTGTTCATCCAGTTCGGACGTCAGGACACTGAATCGTTGGATTTCCAAGCCGGCGGGACGGATGGATTCATCCCCGCGCACGAGGCCAAACCGCATTTCAAAGGGATGATGGTTATAGGGCTGTTCATCAGGGAGATCAATATCGGTAAAGCACCAGTTAATGACTCCCCTGGCCCCGTTAATCAAGGAGCTGTATAGCACCGTTCGGTAGTAGTGAGCCTGGTTGATTTCCGACCCCATGGTCGTGGAATGCCCGAACTCCTCCACCACGACCGGCTTATCCCAGGCTGCCGCCATTTGAAGGCGCAGCCCGGCCGTGAAGGCTTGGTGCCACGGGTTGCCCGTCCTGGGATAAAAGTGCAGGCCGAGGTAATCTTGCAGGGGAGCGAGCTTACGCAAATGAAAATGGGGCGTTCTGCGACTGATTTCCGGCCCCCAGCAGCCATCACCGACGGTAACCGGATGTTTGGTGTCGTGGGAATGGATGGTATCGATGATATCCTGCACCCAGGTGGTTACCTCGTCAGCCGATCCGCGAGGTTCAAAGATGGGGATCTCATTGGACAGCACCCATCCAATCAGAGCCGCTGAGTCCCGGGAAGCCACGACAATTTCCTCGACGAACTGCCTCTGGACAGCCAGCAATTCCGGATCGGTGTAAAAGTTGCTTTCCCCCCGCCACACCACGTCCCAGTTCTGTCCGGACATATGGCCCACGAACAGAGTTAGCATGACCCCGATACCGATCTCATCGCACATTTGCAGATACTGCCCAAGGCGCTGTTTCATCACGGGGGCAATTTCATGAGCTGTCGGCATAAAATCGGGTAAAAAGATAAATGATCGATGAACATTCATGCCCAGGTCGATCATTTTTTTCAAGTCTTTACGGATGAGGTCCGGCTGCCAACGGCTCCACATCCGTATCCCGGTCTGGCCCGGCCAGTAGTTGGCACCCAGCCAAAACCTGGACATCCCCTGATGCTTACTTGACAAGTGGCGCGTCAAGGTGAGATACCTCGCTGGTTTGGCCCATGAAGGTGGATTCCCGGATCATCAATTCCGTGTCCACCATCCGGGTTTGGTAACTGGCGGCCGGTTTTTCCAATCGATCGAGCAGGATACGTACGGCCTGCATCCCCATCTCAATTTTCGGGACATGCAGGGTGGTGAGGGGTGGCCGTGTGTGGACCGCGTAGCCAATATCATCGAACCCCACCACGGCCACATCATCCGGGACGTTCATGTGCCGACTATGCAGGGCCTGGAGGCACCCAATGGCCGTTGTGTCGTTGGAGCAGACGAAACCATCCGGATCAGCCCCGCTATCCATAATGTCACTCAGGCCTTGGAAGCCTACTTGGGAACTGGTTTCACCCTCCCTGAGATACTGGAGTCTCTGGTCCTCGGCGATATCAGCCAACCCCGCATCCAGTAGGGCTTCGCGATAACCCCGGAAGCGTTCCTTGATGGAATGGTGGTAGTTGGACCCCCCTACAAATGCGATGCGACGGCGACCATTCTGGATGAGATGGTTCACCGCCTGGTAGACCCCCTCAAAATTTTCGATGAGTACCTGGTCACAGCGTATGGATGGGAGTTTGAAATCGACCAGGACCAGGGGGATATCCAACTGACGTACGTAGGTAACCAAAGTTTTTGGCACCGCCCCAGCGATGATCATCCCATCTACGTCCCGGCCTTTGAGAAAACGGGGAAGATCTTTGCGAGGAGCGAATTGATTGCCCACCGTTGTGAGCAGAACGTAATAATCCTTATCCCGGGCTTCCAGCTCGGCTCCCAGCAGGACCCGGCTATAAAAAAACTCGGTGCGGGACAGGTGAATGTCCGAAGTGATGAAACCGAAATTGCCGGTGCGGTTAGAGGCGAGATGCCGGGCGGAACGACGGGGGTAATAGCTATGGTTATCAATGACCTTTTCCACCTTTTGCCGCGTTTTTTCACTCACGTACCCCCGCTTGGACAGCACCAATGATACTGTGGAGATAGAAACGCCCGCCATGCGGGCAATATCCTTGATGGTTATATTTGTCACCATTCAGGTATTAACTATGTCGTGAAATATATCGAAGTGTTTCTATATTATATCTCAGTGATCCGTTTGTCAATACTTATTTTTAAACAGTCCGACCACGATTAAAATCGGTCATAATTATCCTATTTACCGTCTTGAAAGAGGATAGGGAGCAGTTGAGGCGGTTCGTATAAAAGCGTTTCGATAGTTTGCGGCCGGCTATTCGACCAAATTGCCGGGAAGGCTCACAAATTGAAGCGCCATGAGGGCTTCAATCGTCGATTCCGCGCCGCTGTTACGGTTGACCTGGTTGGGTGCATCAATACCGTCGAAACAGCGCCCCGTTGTTGCGTCATACATGATCGCCTGGGCCCTGTTGGAACCGAAAAACCACTGACGAATTTTTTTGGCAAGTTCTGCGTGCTCGGGCCGCTGAGTGATGATGGCCAGTTGGTGAATGCCCCGGTAGGACGACCCTATACCGTAGGCGATCTGGGGGAATATCACGGTGGTCAAGGTTCCATCGGGGTTAACGGTGATTTCCCAGTCATAACCTCGGTCGGCGGCCCTGGCCAGAAAGTGATCGGCCCAGCGTTCCACCGCCGCAAGGTATGTTGAGTCGGGCTGAATAGAGTAGGCCTCCAAGATAGCCAGCGCTTGGAGATTGCCCCAGTTATGCCACAGATTATTCCAGGAGAAAAACATGCCATCCGCAACCGATTCAGGGTTGAGGTATTGGTAGGTTACAAGTCCCTCGGCCAACAGACGAATCTCGGTGCTGTAATCCAGGGGGGAATTCTTATGCATCTTGGACAGAGCCAGGAGAAATTCAGCCGACTGATCCGGTGCATTGTTGGGCAACCAACCGGCCCGGTAACTTTGGGCGCGAAGAATCGTGGCGGGATAGCGATCCAAACTGGCGTTGATATGAGGCTCACCTAGACGGAACCGCATCAGCAGGCTGTCCGCCAGGGATGGGTCTGAGTTCTGGAAAATCGCGTAGGCGGCCGCCAGCCCCCGAAGTCCGCGCGCCGCCCACCAGCCAAACTGGGCCACGCTGTTCTGATGGGAACGGTTAATGGTGCCGTCAGCGAATACGAAATTATGCCATAGGCCGTCATCCCTCTGCATGTACAGGAGAAAACGGAGCAACCCCTTCGCCACGGGTATCAGGTCATCCCGGCCAAAATGGAGGATCTCGGCTTCCAGGACCTCCATGGCCCGGCCCACGTCATCAACCGCAGCGATGCCCTCTCCCTGGGCCTCCACTGGCTCGTACCCGGGGTAATCGGCGTAAATATGGGTGTAATAGAGCGATTGGTCCTGAACCTGAACCGAATCCATCAGCCCGAGGAGATGGCTCAGGTTGACCGGGGAACGAGGTGAAACGGGAGCAAGGTTCCGCGACTCACATCCAGCAGCAATGAGAACAACACAGAGCAGTAACCGGTTGGAATACGTTCTCAGATGACTGATCCTTCTGTTCCCTGACACGTGGCCTCCTCACCGTGGTTCAAAGTGGCACAACAAGTTAACCTGATAGCCCGCCGCCCATTGAGGCCTAAATCTTCAGCCGGTAAACAGTCAATATTCATAAGTACTCCGGCGGCGCAGTTATAAATTCGATCGTGACCGGAAACAAGCCTGATTATCTCCTGATCGGTTTAGGCGAACTGCTTTGGGACCTGCTGCCCGGCGGCAAGCAGCTGGGTGGCGCCCCGGCGAATTTTGCGTACCAGGCGCAATCCTTAGGGGGCCATGCCGCCGTGGTCAGCTGTGTCGGTGGCGATGATCTGGGTCATGAGGTGCTGCGCCGGCTGGATGAACTGGGTCTGGATCGCCGGTATGTGGCGGTGGATCGCGACCATCCAACGGGCACGGTAACTGTGGGACTGGATGCCGACGGCCATCCCGATTATGCCATCCAGGAGGCGGTGGCCTGGGATTATATCCCGTTCAGCTCCGGCTTGCAGGCCTTGGCAACTCGGGCCGACGCGGTCTGTTTCGGGTCATTATGCCAGCGAGGGGAGCTTTCCCGCCAGACCGTTCGCCGGTTCCTTGAGGCGACGAAACCGGCGTGTCTGCGCGTATGCGACATCAATTTGCGGCAAGCCTACTATGGCCGGGAAAGCATTCATGCGCTGTTGGAACTGGCGAACATATTCAAACTCAATGACGAGGAATTGCCGGTCGTGGCGAAGTTGCTGCGCATCGGCGGCTCGCAAACCGATATCCTCGCCCAGTTGGCCGAGCGTTATGCTCTGCGCCTCATCGCCCTGACCAGGGGCAGGGACGGCAGTCGATTGTATGGGGCCGGGGAAGATTCTGCCCACGGGGGTTACCCGGCAGATGTCGCCGATACGGTTGGCGCGGGGGATGCATTCACCGCCGCACTCACCCTGGGACTGCTGCGCGGCCACCCGTTGGATCGGATCAACGAACAGGCCAACCGCGTGGCGAGCTATGTCTGTTCCCAACCCGGCGCGATGCCGGGCCTGCCGGCGACTCTGGTCGGGGACGATTAACTGAACGGTTTATGACATTGCGTGGGTAAAAAACTTCCGGCAAACCTAACGGTTGGCATCCTGCTCCTATCCTTACTAGGTTGCACCACGTATAAGGTAGCCGGATTGAGCATCACCCAACAAGCCTATGGACAGACTGCCGCTCGAACCCGTGAGAGCGAGCTGGAAATCGACTACCTGGCGACCACGGTTAAACCTACGGTGCTCAACCTGACGCATCACGCCTATTTCAACCTGGCCGGTGCCGGTAAGGGGGATATCTCGGGCCATGAGCTCACGATTCGCGGGGACCGGTTCACCCCGGTCGGGGAAGACCTGATCCCCACCGGCGAGCTGCACAGCGTGAAAGGCATGCCCCTGGACTTCACCACACCGACAGCCATCGGCGCCCGGATCGATGAGGATGACGAGCAGCTGCGGTTGGGGGGCGGCTATGACCATAACTGGGTGCTTAACAGCCAAGACGGATCGCCGGCATGGGCGGCCAGGGTCTACGAACCGACCACGGGGCGGGTCATGGAGGTGTTTACCGTCAAGCCGGGCCAAACCTATCGGCATACAACCACCTATAAATTTTCTACGCAGTGAAGGTGATCCTGAAGTACACCGTGGGCGTGGATTTTGGGACGGCGTCGGGCCGGGCGGTGCTGGTTGAGGTGAGCACGGGGAAGGTGGCGGCGGAAGCGGTTTACCATTATAAAAACGGCGTCATTGACCGGACACTGCCTATTGAGGGTAAACAGGTCCAGCTGGAGCCGGCGTGGGCCCTGCAAGACCCGGAGGATTACCTGCGCACCCTCCAGAGCACCGTCCCCGAGGTTCTGGCGAAAAGCGGCGTCGATCCCGCAGACGTCATTGGGCTGGGCATCGACTTTACCGCCTGCACCATGCTTCCGGTAACGAGCGACGGCCGACCGTTGTGCACCTTGCCGGAGTACCGGGACAACCCTCACGCCTGGGTTAAACTGTGGAAGCACCATGCCGCTCAACCCGAGGCTGACCGGATCAATGAGACGGCCCGGACGATGGGGGAGGCCTGGCTCGAGCGTTACGGTGGGAAAATATCTTCGGAATGGTTTTTTGCCAAGGCCCTGCAAATACTGGATGAGGCGCCCAGCATTTACGCCGCCGCTGACCGTTTGATCGAGGCCGGCGATTGGGTGGTGTGGCAGCTGATTGGCGAGGAAAAACGCAGTTCATGTACGGCCGGCTACAAGGCCATGTGGTCCAAGGGAGCGGGGTATCCTTCGGAGGCCTATTTCTCCGCCCTTGACCCACGGCTGGCCCGGGTCATCGATGAGAAAATGTCACCAGATGTGCTCCCCATCGGCGAGCAGGCGGGGGAGCTGACCCCCCAGGGGGCCGAGTTGACGGGACTCAAGGCCGGCATAGCCGTTGCCGTGGCGAATGTGGATGCCCACGTATCCGTCCCGGCGGTCACCGTCACCCAGCCGGGGCGTATGGTGATGATCATGGGTACCAGTACCTGTCACCTGGTGCTCGATGAGCGGGAACGCCATGTCCCGGGCATGTGCGGCGTCGTAGAGGACGGCATCATCCCCGGCCTGTTCGGTTACGAGGCCGGTCAATCCGGGGTAGGGGATATTTTTGCCTGGTTTGTGGATACCTGCCTGCCGGGCGCCTACCAAAATGAGGCTCACGGGCGCGGGTTGAACCTCCATCAGCTATTGGAGGAGAAGGCCGCCCCACAGCGGCCGGGAGCCCATGGCCTTTTGGCTTTGGACTGGTGGAACGGCAACCGCTCGGTGCTGGTCGATGCAGACCTTTCCGGCGTGTTGATTGGAGCGACGCTGGGAACGAAACCGGAAGACATCTACCGGGCCTTGATCGAATCGACGGCCTATGGGACCCGGGTCATCATCGATGCCTTCGAGCAGCACGGCGTGCCGGTGAATGAGTTGGTGGCCTGTGGTGGGTTGCCGGGCAAGAACAAGCTGCTCATGCAGATCTACGCCGATGTCACCGGGCGTGAAATCAAAATATCGACATCCCGGCAGACGTCGGCCTTCGGTTCGGCCATGTTCGGCGCCGTGGCGGCAGGCAGAAAGGCTGGGGGCTACGCTACCATTATCGACGCGGCTGAGCATATGGCCCGGCTGGAGGCCGAAACCTTCACGCCGATAGCGCGGAACCGGAAGGTCTATGATCGGTTGTACACTGAATATGCGCAGCTGTATGACTACTTTGGTCGCGGGGAAAGCAACGTCATGAAGACCTTAAGACAGCTGCGCGACCAGGGGCGGCAACGCTAACGTGCATGGCCAGGGTAACGACAATGCCTTGGCGAAATGCTCCGCTGCGTTCGGCAACACTGCGGAGTACGTTGGGGGCGTCCTTTGGGACAGTAAGGGACCCGATCCTGAATTCACCCCAGAAGGCGGTGAGCCGGATAAAGCGATATAGACATCCGTACAGTCGGTTGACGTTTAGTCCACTCTTCACACAGTGATGACGACTTTCCCTTGGGCGTGCCCCTCATTGAAGTACCTAAAGGCCTCAGGGACCTCGTTAAAGGGGTACGTTCTATCGATGACCGGTGTGACCTTGCCGGATTCAATGAGTTCCTTCAATGCAACCAGGCCCTCATTGTTCGGCTCACCAAAAAACGAACCGCCCTGCTGGCGCACGAATACTGACAATATGGAAGCCTTGATAACGTAACCCAGGCCGCCTTCGCCGCTGTTTGGTATGTGCTTGCCCTGAGGGGTGAGTGCGCGTCTGCAGTCTGCAAGGGAATGGTTCGCTACTTGATCGAGGATGAGATCGTAGAGCGGTCCACCTTGCGTGAAATTTACCTGGGTGTAATCGATAACATGGTCAGCGCCAATCGATCGGACCAGGTCCACATTCCTCGTGCTGCACACACCGGTCACTTCCGCGCCTAACGCCTTGGCAATCTGCACGGCGAAGGTTCCCACGCCTCCCGACGAACCGTTGATCAGCACCTTCTGCCCTGGCTGTACTTTCCCCACATCACGAAGCCCTTTGAGCGCCGTGAATGCTGCGGTAGGAACGGCGGCGGCCTGCTGATGGGTGAGGTTGGTCGGTACCGGCACGAATTTGTTCGCTCCGGCAGCCACATACTCGGCGCAGCCAGCCTGGCAGGCCCCGAAAACCTCATCACCCGGTTGGAGCTGTTCAACATGCTTGCCAACGGCCTCAACCTGCCCGGCCACATCCATTCCCGGAATATAGTTCTTCGGTTTGGGCCAGCCGGCAACCAGGCGGACCATGTACGGTACACCTCGCATGGTGTAATAGTCACCTGAATTGAGGGCTACAGCATGTACTTTTACCAGCACCTCATTATCTTTGACCACCGGCTTGTCGATTTCCCGGAGCTCAAAGACATCTGCTGAGCCATACCCGGTTTGGATAATAGCTTTCATAAGTATTCTGCCAAGATTGGTTTGATTCGGCGCAGCCCCGCATCCCTCGTCGGACGCTGGCTCGATAACGAAGTCCCACCCCTTCGGCTTGGATTCTATTCAGGCAGATTCAAGAGCACGTTTTTCCCACTGCTCGACGTTTACACCCTTAATCAAAAGCCACAAGGGAAGAAAAATTTCCCCCCACCCCGTATACATGCTAATTGTCGCATCGAAGTTGGGAAAAAGAAAGAATGTAACAGAATCTATCAGATAGCCAAAACATCCAATCATCAACAAGACGCCCAGAATTCTGGGAATGTAGCCCGACTTGAAAACCAAATAACCCATGGGAAATAGCCAAAGGCCCCAAAATATACCGGCGATATTATTAATTCCATGTTCGTGCAAATCAAGAAATAACATCATTTGGGCATGCAACTGATCTGCTGTGAATACAGTCAAGTAGTCAGCACCGCTCAATAGGTACAGGGCAGCAAATTGGGTAAGCTCATTGAGCATCGCGATAGGGACAGCAACCAGAATCAATATAACCATAAGCAAAGCATGGTTTTTGTTAACTGGTTTGAGTAACCTGTATAAAACTAGAACCAACAAAATATTGACTATCTGGACGAGTAGAGCGCTCAATATGCTGAGACGGAATAGCGATTCAGAGGCCATGATATTATTGGCTGTTGTTGCGGCATCGCCGGGCACAATAAGAGTGGAGGGAACATACATTATGCCGAAGATACCGAGTGGGACCATAATTAGATACAGGAGCCCTGCGACTCTTGCGGTCTTATTGATTGGATTCATTTTTTCTTCCTGTTTTTAGCTCTTATGTATAACGACCTAAGTTCAGTTGCGGCGGGGGTCTGCCGCAAGGTGTCAGTTCTCGGTAGCCCGGCGAAGCAGGTAGGCATACAGGTCCCGGAGCTCCTCCGCCGTCAGCTGGGGCCAGTCGATATTCCTGGTGACGATGAGCTCGCGCATATGCGGGACGTGGTTCCACATGGTTCGGACCAGGTCGGCAGGTCGGGCCAGGTCAATGCCTTGGTCCAGGGCCCAGTTTTGTTGCGGGCCGTGGCAGCTGATACACGATTTGGTCTCGAAGACTTTTCGGCCCAGTTGGGGGTCACCGGGCGAACCCTGATAGTCAAAGAAATAGAGGTAGGCGATCAAATCCGCCATTTGTGCTCCCTCAAA
>CAZJBG010000010.1:0-9258 GCA_964543925.1 uncultured bacterium | reverse complement strand
TCCTGCATGGCATCCCGCATGATGTTCCCGTGATTCCACATGGTACCGGCAATGGCCGTCACGCTGCGATGGAGATTCATCTCGCTCAATCTGGCTCCGCGTGAGGGCGCCTGAGCGGCTATGGCGTGGCAGTACGCACAACCTTGTGACTGAAAGAGCTGCGCACCCACTTGTGGATTACCGGGCGACATATACTGTCCTCGGGTGGAACGTGTGCGAGTGAAGGCCCGCAGGTAAGCGCTGATATGGGTGATATCTGCATCGTTAAAGGTGGGGCGCTCGACGGCCATGGTCATCATTTGTGCTTCCATCGCTGGGCCATGGTTCCAGATGACCTGGGCGATATAGAGTGGCGAGGCGTACTCCTGCAACTGATCCAGGGCAATGCCGCCGGGTGCCCCGTCCTGGCCGATGCGGTGGCAACTTAGACACCCTTTGGATTCGATGAGTTTTTTTCCCTGAGATACATTCCCGGGCTCCCCCAGATAGCGCAGGTAAAACAGGTAGCCGATCAGTTGATCCAACTCGGCGCTGGTCAGTATAGCCCAATTTTTCTCCAGGGCGCCTGATTGGACGATCATCTGGGGCGCGTGGTTCCAGAGTCTTGAGCCCAGGTCGTAGAAACTGCCGAAGAATTTGTCGACTCCCAGATCCGGTCCCACCGTCCCGCCATATCCATCGATGGCGTGACAATCAAGGCACCCCTTTTCCTCGAAAACCATCCGTCCCGCTGTCGGATTGGGCGGCAGGGAACTCTGGGGCGGGGAGTCACCGGTATCGGCCTCCTGGGCCAAGAAAGTGGGGGAGACGGTCGTGATCAGGAGCAGAGTGAGAACCGATAGGATCCATTTGGCTGCGGGGCCGGGGTCACGGCGTGCCAGGTTCTTCATTGTTCAGGTTCGCCTTCACGATGGGTTGTATGATCCACCTGATTGCGCTGGAGGCCCACAAAGACATAAGTCAGTACGCCGGCCAGGGCAATAAAGATGGGTATTACGATGATGCTGATCCCAACGGAAGCATCGGGGGCATCGTGCAACTTTATGGAGACCACGATGAGTGTTGAGATCCACCAGGTAACGGCGGACACAAAGAGCCAGATCAAAGCGAGGCTCACCACCTGCATGACGAATATGTGTCGCTCCGTGGCTTTATGATTCGATACCATCAGTCCTCCACTTGCGGGGGTATATCCGGTTGGTAACCGGCAACGCGTTTGTTCATTGCCGCCAATCCCTCCTTGCGGCCTTCCTGAATCTCCCAGACGGAAATAATGGGGAAGAACTTGGAAAACAGGAGGATTGCCAGGGCGAACACCGTGAGACCTCCCAAAAACAGCGCCCATTCCACCAGGGAGGGGATGTACACCTGGGGCGGGGTGGGCAGACGCGGGTTAGCCAGCGAAGGTACCACGATGTTCAATCTTTCGAGCCACATACCTACAATCACGGCCGTGCTGGCGATAAAGATCCCGGTGATGGTCTTGAACTTCCTGTAGCTCAAAATGACGACGGGGATGACGAAATTGCAGAGCGCCATACCCCAGAACAGCGGCCAATAGTCGCCGGAGAACTTGTAATGAATCGTTTCCATTTCCTGGGGTTGGCTGCCATAGATACCGGTCAGGTATTCAGCGAAGGTGAAGTAAAACCACAGGAGGGACATGATGAGCAGGAGCGTGCCGAGATATTGAAAATGAATCTCCTTCAGGTACCCCTCGAGATGGAAGGCTTTTCGAAAGATGATCATGATCAGGAGCAGGGCGGCGATACCCGAAAAGATCGCTCCCACCACAAAGTAGGGGCCGAAAATGGTGCTGTGCCAGCCGGGCTGCAGGGTCATGGAAAAGATGAAGGATATGACCGTGTGGACCGAAATGGCGATGGGGATCACCATGACCATCAAGATGTTCATGGCGCGCTCAAGGATCACCTTCTGTCGCTCGGTGCCGGTCCACCCCCATGAGAGGAATGCGTACAACCAATGGGGACTGACCCCCATATCCCGGAGCTTGCCGATGTCCGGGATCATGGGCAGGAAGAGATAGACGGTGCTGGCGGTGAAGTAACAGGTAATGGCGGTCACGTCCCACAGGAGCGGCGATTGCAGCCGTCCATACATGATGAGGTTCAACATCCGATCAGGTCTGCCCAGATCCAGGATGGGGTGCAGTCCGCCAATGGCGAGGACGATGGCCGTGGTGATTTCCGCTATGCGGGTGATGGGCCTTCTCCACTCGGCTTTGGAGAGGCGCAGAATGGCGGAGATGAGCGTTCCGGCGTGACTGATGCCGATGAAGAAGACAAAGTTGACGATGTAAAAGCCCCAGGAGATGGGCCGGTTCAAACCGGTCACCCCGAGCCCATGACGGAGTTGGGTGCTGTACATATAGATGACCCACAGCAAGACCGCCAGGAGCGCCGCTCCCAGGAAGTAGGCGCCCCGGCCCTTTTCGATGATGGGTTGATAGAGGATGTAGTCGGGGTCGTTCTTGAATTTGTCCGGGATCATATCAATCTTCCACCGATAGATAGATGACCTTCGGTTCGGTACCCAGATCTTCCTGCATTTTAAAGGCCCGGTGGGATCGCTTCAAACGGAACACCTCGTGCTTTTCATTCTCGAGGTCACCAAACACGATGGCTGAGGTGGGGCAGACCTCACTGCAGGCCGGCTGGTAGTCCTCTTCCCGCAACTCGCGGGCTTCAAATTTAGCTTCCTCCCGCTTTATTTGCAGCCGATGGCTGCAGAACGAACATTTTTCCACCACGCCGTTCATCCGCAGGCTCACGTCCGGGTTGCAGCTGGGTAGAAACTCTGCGGGGTGTTCGGGCTTATACCAGTTGAATGACTTCACCGTGTAGGGGCAGGCGACCATACAGTAACGGCAGCCGATGCAGCGATGGTAGATCTGTGCTACCAGACCTTCGTCGTTTTTGTAGGTTGCCCTGACGGGGCATACTTTTGTGCAGGGCGGGTTCTCGCAGTGGAAACAGGGCCGGGGGATGTACTGCACGTGGACGTCGGGGTATTCCCCGGTGACGATCTCCAGCAGGTCCATCCAGAAGGTGGCCCGCCCCAGTTGTGACTGCTCCGGCCCCACATTCGCCACGTTATTTTCCGATCGGCAGGCCGCTACGCAGGCGCCGCAGCCGGTGCATTTGTTCAAATCGATGACCATGCCCCAGCGGGTCATCTCACACGCCCAGGGTGACCCGGCTCACTTTTACTCGCGTTCCATTGAGGGCCGGCGTGCCGGATAGCGAGTCGAAGTTGTTTTCCATCAGGGCGGTGGCATTCACACCGATGCCCGTACCGTATTGGCCGTAGGACGTGTGCCCCAGTCCAAGGTGCAGGTGGACCACGCCTGGGCGAATCCCCTGAAATAACCGCACGGACGCCTGTAACCGACCCCGGGTCGATTCGACCCAGGCCAATTCTCGATCTTTCAACCGGTATTCTTGAGCCGTACGGGGATGGATCTCGATCCAGGAACTCCAATACCTGCCCACCTGGATGCCCACCATTTCCATCATCGATGGCTGAGAGGCGCCCTTTCCTTCGCGGTTGGTCAACAGTTGCGAGGTGGTCAGTATCAGTGGGAACTCCTCGGTCTTGCCCTGGGTGATGGGGTCTTCATGATGGGGCATGAACAGATTATCCCCGCGAGCGGAGATACGCAGCCGGCTGAGGAGCCGGTCCTCCTTCTCGCGGGGTGAGTCCCCCGCGACGTCTTTCGATTTTTCCGTCAGTCGCCGTTGCAGTTCCGATGAAACAAATTCAAATTTCCCGGACTCGGTCCGGTAAATATTGCTCGGGTCCACTGACGGATCGGCGGGATTCCACCACCCCCCGTTCCGGGTCAGCAACTGCTCGAAGGATGTGAATGTTTCGTACTGTAGCGGTTTCCAGCCGCGCTCCCTCAAATAGGTCAGCCACTCGGCATCGGAGGATTCGGATATAATCGAGCCCTCGGCAGAGTCGTATAACACCTCGAATCTTTTACGGACCAGCGCCGGGTAATCTTTCCACGGGAAGGCATCCGGTCCCAGGAGCGTCCGGCCCATGTCCAGCAGCACATCACCCGGTTGCCTGGTGTCGAACAGGGGCTCTATAACGGGCTGTCGCAAACCGACATGGTTGAAGAAAAGCCCCGGCATGGGACCACTGACGTCCGTCTGCTCCAAATAGGAATGGACGGGAAGGATGAGGTCGCCGTATTGGGCCGTCTCATCTATGAACTGTCCCAGGTAGACGACATGTTTAATCTTGTGGAGGGCCTGGACAACGATCTCACTTTGTGTGGAATGAAAAACCGGGTTGGCATCGATAACGATCAGGGTGTCAATCTGATCCGCTTCGCCAGACGCGATGGCCTGGGCAAACCGGTCGATGGTGACCTGACCGAAGGGGGCCGATGGCCCGGCCTGAGAGCCTACCATTGGCTGGGCCAACGAGGCCCTGGCCTTTGATGCCGGATGCATTTGCGGGAAAGCCAGTTCAGGTGGCGGCGAGGAGAAAAAGACACCACCCTTCTTCTGGAGGTTGCCGACCAGCGCATTCAGGCAATAGACTGCCCACTGGGTGAAGCCGCCATTCGTGGCATACCGGGAGGCATCGTCGGCGATGGCGATGGCCGGCCGGCGGGTGCCAAATTCTTCACCCAGGCTGATGATGGTTTCCGTGGGAACCCCCGTGAGTTCGGAGACCTTCTCCGGGTAGTAATTCGCCCGAATGAACGATTCGAAACCGATATGTTGGTGACCCTGGTCATCCTGGAAGGACTTGAACCCGAAGGTGTGATTTTGAATGAAGGCCTCATCGACCAATCGATTGATAATCAGCACGTAGGCGATTCCCAGGGCGAGTACGTCATAGGTACCGGGGCGGATGGGAATCCAGCGGTCGGAATTCGAAGCGGTGAGATTGATCCGGGAGTCGATATGAACCAGGGTGGCCCGGGTCTCCAGCCCTTCGGTCCTTAAATGCCCGTAAATCTGCTGGTAGTAGATCGGGGCGGGCCCTTCCTCGAGCATGTTGCTCCCGAAATTGAGTATGTATTTACTGTTGGCCAGGTCATAGATCGGCGCTTCAGCCCTGCCCTGGGACAGCTGGGCAGCAATGACATTTTCCCTCAGCGAATCAGCTTCGAAATAGTTGGGCGACCCCACGGCCTGCATCCAATGGCGGCACAGCGCTCTAAGCAATGGGGAACTGTCGCCGTTGATCATGGCGATTTTGTGGGTGGCGCCCTGGGCCATGAGCGCGTGAAGTCGTTGAGCAAGGGCTGCTAAGGCCGGGTCCCAGTCGATCTCTTCCCACTGGCCGCGACCCCTTATTCCCGTGCGTTGCCGGGGGCTTTTGACCCGGTCCGGGTTGAACAGGACCTCCATGGATGAATGGGCCATGGGACAGACCCCCCCACGATTCACCGGATAGATGGGGTTTCCCTTGATATGGACAGGGATACCGTCGATGCGCCGGACCGTCAGCCCACAACCTCCGGGACATTGGCCGCAGACCGTATTGACCCAGGTCTCTACTCCCGGGCCCTTGCCGGCCTCATCCAGCACGTCCTGGGGAACGGCCATTAACTCTGGAAACAGGTAGTGACCGGCCGTAACACCGCCGATGGCCAAACCGGTGAATTTGAGGAAATCACTCCTTGAAATAACTTTTATCCCGCTTTTTTTCATCGGTGACACGCGAGACAGTCGTTGGTCAGCTGATGTTCTTCATGGCAGGTCATGCACCGATCCATAGTGACGGGAACGAGGGGGTGTTGGGATGGCTCAATTAACGCCGGCACATCGCCATGACATAAGGCACACGGGACATTCCCCAGGGTCACATGGCGTCTATGGGAAAAGTAGACATGATCGGGGACCCGATAAATTCTTTGCCACGGTATTTCACGATTTTCGGTGGTATAAGCGAGCAACTGCTCTTCCAGGGCTGTTTCCGTCAGGGGATCCAAATGGCAATCCTGGCAGATGTCAATGCCGGGTAGTGTGGCCCGGGGGTGCTCGGCGGCCTGCGTATGGCAATCGGTACATTCCAGCTCGTGCTCATCCACGTGCAGGTTGTGATTGAACGGCAGGGGTTGAATAATGGCAGCAGGCCTCGTCCTAAAATTCAGCAGGGCCCCCGCCACCGTGGCGGTGAGAAGCACGATGAGTGCCGTCCGTCCCGACCGGTTCACCGGCCGGCCCCGCCATCCTGCGGTCTCTCATCTACTATAGCTACGGGAATATTGAGTTGCAGGGGGCGTCTAATCCGGATTGATTCGTCCATTGGGGGGGAGAAGAAACGAGGGCTTCGTCAGTGGTGAAGTCCCCTATATAAAGATATTAGGCTCCAATTATCTTTTATATTAAATAGGACCCTCTGCCTATGCAAGGAATATCTGTTGGGGCGGGACCAGCCGTGACGGCTGAATGCTGTGCGTGTCCTTATTGAACGTGAAATATTTTCAGCATGGCACGACCTATCACCGGGGATAAATCAAGGAGGCGAAGATGGGCGGGAGGCGGGAATGGCGGGGAAGAAGCCGGTATGTCGCAGTTCGAAAAGACTTTACCCCCTGAACAGATGTCAATACTGCCGGGATATCAACGTCCTGTTGAGATTTCACCAGCCCCGCCTATAAAACTGGTTGGCGCTAGTATGCTCGAGCTATTTCTCCTCGATTCCCTCGACAGAGATCATGGCCCGGACCAAATCCTCAATGGAAATCAGCCCAACCAACCGCTCGCCATCCAGTACCGGAAGGTGGCGGATACGCTTATTCATCATCAGCGCCATACATTCTTCCACAGACTGCTGGGGCCGAACAAAGACCACATCGGGGCTCATCGTGACCTTCATGTGAGTTCGCATGGAAGACCTTCCCATGAGGAGGAGCTTCCTGGCATAATCCCGCTCCGTGAAAATCCCCGCCAATCGATCCCCATCGAGCACGGCCACAGCCCCGGTATTTTGCTCATCCATGAGATTGATGGCCTCATAGACGGTGCTTTCTGGCGTGACCGACACGACCTCGTGCTCTCTGTCTTCCAACAGATCTTGAATAAGTCTCATACTGATAGTTTCCTCTTTGGGTGTTTTGGCGTTTAGCGTGGTTCCTGCATGAAGTTCATTCTTATGAGTCTCTAGATCCCCCCGGTATGTAAATGTTAATTCGTGTTTCCAAGGTTATGTATCCATGATGGTGAAAGGGAAGGGTCAGGCCCTTAAGGTACTGTCGATCCTCGCTATACTGTCGTCGATTTCCCCCTTTTTGAGCATGCCGATGGTCATGGCGTCAACCAGATTGTTGCCCAGCACGTACTTGAGCGAAGCATCTTTCTGTTCGGGCTTGACGAGTTGCCCTTCGCCAAAGATCTTCATCCCCACCACCGCTTTACCGTTGGCCCGCGCCTTGAGCAGGGTGGCGGCAATCGCATCCGGCGTGCCATCCATCAGGATCCCCTTGTGGTTGATGCGGGCGAAAATGACATCCACCCAGGGATGCTCGGCGGCGACTTTCAGGGCGCCATGATCGTGGCATGAGCACCCGACTGCCCGAATCACCTTTTGCTGCTTGAGGGCCGAAAGTTCATCCCGCACGCGCTTGAACTGTTCGGTCCAGCGGGCATTTTGCACCGTATGGATGAGACAGATATCGATCATGTCTACGCCGAGTTCCTTGCGGAAGCGGTTAATCTCTCTTTTCGCCCCACCCGAGGGTTGGTTCCAGTCTTGTTTGTAGGGCCAGATTTTGCTGAGCAGGACGTACTTGTCACGGGGGATTTCGGCCAGTGCCTTGCTCACAAATGGATGGGTGCCGTAAAGGTCGGCCATGTCAAAGAAATTGAGCCCTAGATCGATACCGTGGTGCAGTAATCCCGAAAGATCCTTTTGACCCAATCGGCTATGATCCGACGCGCGATTCCATCCATGCATCCCGGTTCCCATGGCGAGGCGAGAGGCCATGATCCCGGTGGTCCCCAATGCTACCCGGTCGCTAGCCTTGCCGGAGGCAGGGGGTTGTTTCTTCGCGTCCCGTTCCTGGGCCCAAGCGGGAGCCGTGGCCAGGGCACCTGCACCGAGCATTGATCTTCCCAGAAATTGTCGTCTGGTCAGCTTGTCCATGATTGGGTTACCTCCCGCATGTATTTAGAACGCCGGTACTATTGTTGAAACTAAGAGTTACTTTCCACGATTTCAAGCAGTCTCTGTCCTCCTCGCAGAATACCCGGGGCTGCCTTCAGATCTCCGTGCCAGTCCGGGGAAGGGGGGTGTGATCAAGGGGACCGATCCGTCAGCCAGGACTTTGGTGAACCGGATACAGGGGCCTTAAATTGGTGCACAGGAACCGGTAGGGTTCGCAGACATTAGCATAGGGCTCTCTCCCCAGTCCCCATCGATTGGTTTGCACCGTTCATGAACAAGTTGAGTGGTGCCTGGAAGGGGGAAGATTTGGCTGATCAGAAGCGTAAGTGTCAATCGGCTCAGCGTTTTTCAGGCCATGTGGGAATGTTCAAAACAATAGAGGAGATGAACATGCGTAACAGCTTCATACTGGCCGCCGCGTTAGCGGTGGCCTGCACGTCAGTTCCGGCACCCGAATCCGTTGATCAGCGTCTGGAGCAGTCTCCGCGCCATCACGAATGGGTGACCATCATGCAGGGCGACCGGACGGTTCATGCCTTCCTGGTCTTCCCGGAGGTCAAGACCCCCGCCACCGCCGTGGTGGTCATCCATGAGAACCGGGGCCTGACCGACTGGGTCCGGGCCATCGCCGACGATCTGGCTGCGGCCGGTTACATTGCCATTGCCCCCGATCTGCTCTCCGGCATGGGGCCTGAGGGGGGCAAGACCAGCGACTTTCCCGACATGGACGCCGCCCGTGAGGGGATTTACCAGCTGCCTCCCGACCAGGTGACGGCTGACCTGCAGGCAGTGGCCGATTATGTCGCCCATCTGCCGGCTGCAAACGGCAAGGTGGCGGTGGCGGGGTTCTGCTGGGGCGGCAGCCAGTCCTTCCGCTTTGCCACCAACCGGTCGGACTTGGCGGCGGCATATGTCTTTTACGGAACCGGGCCTGACAGTGAGGAGGCCCTAGCCAGGATCAACTGTCCGGTGGAGGGCTTTTACGGCGGCGACGATGCCCGCGTTGGTGCGACGGTTCCCAAATCCGCCGAATTGATGGAAGCGGCCAGCAAGTTCTTTCAGTCGGTGACCTACGACGGCGCCGGACACGGCTTCATGCGGGCC
>CAZJBG010000009.1:0-38049 GCA_964543925.1 uncultured bacterium | reverse complement strand
TACCAACATGTATCCCAAATGCGGGATACGGAGCGGATAGGCCACCATACTCTCGATGGGAGCACAGGGTACCAGAAGTCCCCTGCCTATGACTGGTCTCATCAAGATGCAACACACAGACGAAAGAAGTTGGCACTTGTATGGGGTAAATGACATTTGATGTCAGGAAAACGGGGCAAGTATCTACCAATTCGGCGAGAACAGAAATGGGTCGACATACATACCTGATTTGTCCCGGCGAGCCAGAGCCGTTGAACTCTGGGCAACAATGAAATATCTCGGGAGCAGTGGGATTAGCGAACTGGTAAGAAATCTATGTGATCTGGCGGCAAGAATTGCCCAGCAACTGAACAATACCGGATTTAAAATATTGAATGATGTGGTCTTCAATCAGGTCCTCGTGGCCTGCAATACGCCCGCACTTACGCGACTTACCCTGGAAAATATTCAGCAGTCAGGGACCATCTGGTGTGGCGGTGCCTCCTGGAGCGGCCAGCCGGTTATTCGGATAAGTGTCTGTTCCTGGGCTACCACATCTGAGGACATTAACATATCTGCAAAGGCCTTCGTGGAGGCGCGGAATCAAGCGGAAATTTCATTGAATAATCGGTAGGTCACCGCCTACAGATACTCATTGATCATAAACAAAAAAGATAAGGAGCGCCGTTCGCTACCATGGATTATACACAAACACCCGAGCCACCCTATTACGTTGTAATCTTTATCTCCAAACTCACGGATAATCTCGCGGGCTATGCTGAAGCCTTGGACAGAATGTCGGAGCTGGTCTCAAAACAACCCGGGTATTATGGCGAGGACGCCATCCGGACTGATGAATTAGGTATTAGCGTGATCTACTGGAAGGACGAGGAGTCCATTAAAGCGTGGCGAGAAAATCCGGAACATCGCAAAGTCCAGAAATTGGGCATTGACATGTGGTATGAAAGTTATTTTAGCCGCGTCGCCAAAGTTGAAAGGGATAACAAGTTTGAGGCTGGAGAGTAAGCGCCCGCTCTATACTAGCACCGAGTATCAAGGCCGATCAAATTGATAATTTTTAGGCCGCATCTAATTGTTGCCCGACCATTTTTCCCAGTTTAATGAGCGCGCGATCAACTTTGTTGGACCACATCTCGGCATAGTTTATGCGAATGCAGTTTTGGTATTGCCTCGTGGGTGAGAACATGGGGCCAGGGGCGATGGCAATGTTTTCAGCTGCAGCAGACCGAAATAATTTCATGGCATCAAACCCTTCGGGGAACTCTACCCACACTACCATGCCGCCTTTCGGGTTGGTAAACCAGGTTCCTTCCGGAAAGTAATTCCGTATCGCGCGAGCCATTAACCGACTTTGCGTCTCATAGATTCGCCTGAGTTTTCTCAGAAAGTAATCGTACCCGCCACTCTTTAAAAATTCTGTGATCGTTGATTGAAGTACAAAGGGTGTACCAATCGAATTCGAAAATTTTAGCTTTTTGATGGCATTATGGTACCTGCCCGTGGCTATCCAGCCTACCCGAAATCCCGGGGCTAAGGTTTTGCTAACCGATGAACACAACATCACCAGCCCCTTCTTATCAAAGGCTTGGGCAACTTTCGGACGCGAGGAGCCAAAATAGATATCGCCATATACATCATCCTCGATGAGTGGTATTTCCCGTGTGGCCAACAATTCCACCAACCGCTTTTTATTATCATCAGTCGCAATAAATCCGAGGGGGTTCTGTGAATTAAGACTAAAAACGCAAGCCTTCACATCATTCTTGTCCAGCGCAGTCTCCAGTGCTGTCAGACTCGGCCCATCACCGCAATGGGTGGGAATCTCGAGGGTTTTCATTCCAAGTGATTCGATAATCTGGAGAAATCCAAAGTGTGTGGGCGAATCCACGGCTATAATATCTCCAGGATTAGCCACGGCGCGCAGGCACAGATTTAATGCCTCAGTTGCACCACTTGTAATGACCAATTCCTCGCTCGTGAGATTGCACCCCCAATCCAGCGAGCGCCGGGCCAACTGCCGGCGTAGATCCTCGCTGCCGGGAGGGATATCGTAGATATTCGTCATCTGGCCCAGCCGCCGAGCAGTCGCTGCCAGCACCTTATTGAGCTTCTGGGTAGGATATATATCTGTGCTGGGCATGCCAAATCCCAATTGAATGATATCCGGGGATTGCGCCATTTCAGCAATTTCCATTATCAGGTCATTGACACCTACTTCATTTGCACTAGCCGGCGGATTTGACATTTTCGGCTGGCTCCAGGGAACCTGCGGCTCTAGCGTAACATAAAACCCCGATTGAGATTTGGCCTCAATGATGCCCCTGTTCTCAAGCAGATAATAGGCTTCCAACACCGTCGATATGCTAATGCCCTGCCGAGAGCTCATCTTACGTACTGAGGGTATGCGATCTCCTGGCAGAAGAGTTCCGTGGTCAACAAGCTTGGTGATCTTGTCTGCAACCTGTTCATATAGGAAACTTTTTTGCGCTGTTCCAACACTCATGTGCTAGTTCCGTTCTAAAATGATCTTTATTTACGATTCAAGTATAACTGCTGAACCCATAACAAACAACCCAAGAATATTCTGTTATGGTCACATAATAAGGTCACTGTATCTGTTATGTTATTTTTTCTCGATTTAGATTTGGGTTATCATAATTGAACCACAAAATATCATTCAACTATCCACGCTACCAAGGCCCCATCCATTCGCTGGACGGTCTTTTCCTAGTAGCATAAACGAATGTTCAGATGGAGAGTCATGAAAAATCTAATCAACTCCTTGATACTTATTTACCCCCTGCTAATCTCAGCCTTGATGGGCAGTTCTGAAGCCACCCGAGTAGATACGCCCCCGGTTATAGATGGCCAGCTTGATGATATCTGGCAGAGCGGTAAAGTGTCCCTGATTTTTGTACAAGTCTCGCCTGTCATTCAAGGTGTGCCGACTGTCGAATCAGAAGTCTATTTTTTGTACGATAATGAAAATGCCTACCTTGCCGGCCGATTTTACCAGGATAGGTCTACGATCAGCAGTGTTCGTAGTAGACGGGACGCTGAACTAATTCTTAACGGTGATTGGGCTGCCTGGAACATTGACCCACTAAATAATGGAAGTTCCGCATATTTTATTACGATGAATCCCTCGAACGCCTTCAGGGATGGGGTCTACTCAAATGAAGAAGCAGAAATTGATGTCTCAGATACAGGGTGGGATTCCAGCATTCTTACTGCTACCAGCATTGAAGATGATTATTGGACTGTCGAGATACGGTTGCCCCTAAAAGACATTGCCTACCAACAGAAACCAGTACAGGATTGGGGATTGATGGTGGGCAGGGGATATGCAGCTAATCAAGAGTTTATTAGTTCAAATGTTGTGGATATTAATAAGCCGTTCGAGATTACAAATTTTTTCAAACTAACGGGATTGAGTGGCTTCAATTACCATAAGTCATATTCATGGATTCCTTACACATTCGGCGCCGTTGAAAAGGATGGCGCAAATGGTTCTGAACGCCAGGAATTAAATACCATCACAAATCTCGGCCTGGATATCAAATATCAACCGTCGCCGGATACGCGCATCCTGGCGACCGTACGTCCAGATTTTGCTCAATTGGAGACAGATGTTGATGTCATCAATGTGAGTGATGTCCCCACAAATTTCCCGGAGAAGCGCCCCTTTTTCATTGAGTCATCAGACCTTTATCCAGGAATTGCAGTAAACACCCGCAACATTGGAGACATCCTGGTTGGTGGGAAGTATAGAAAATCAGGAGAGTACACCGACCTTGACGTAACCGGGGTCCTCGATGTGGACAATACACGATGGCTTCTCTCTAATCTTAAGCGCTCAGATAATCGCAAGTATCTGGCCGAGGTAATCGGAGGTGTCAAACGGGGCCAGGACAACATCGATTACAATGTTACGACACATGCTGTGCGGTGGATGTATGAAAAGCGGCTCTCCTTAAGCAATTTGATAGGAACCGTCAACGCTCCTGAGGGTGGGCCAAACGAATGGGAAACAGTCAATTCCGTTACGTGGAACAGCCGGACGCTGCTCACAGGCGTCTCAATCACTATCAAATCAACGCTATACAATACAAATAAGGTTGGCTTCAACGCACCATCCAATCAGCTTCAAATTTTCGTCCCACTCAAGTTTACCAAATACTCAGAAACATCACGAATCAGAAGAGCGAGCGCTTACCTGAGGTTGTTTCGAGCCGGACTATATAGCCATCCTGGACTATATGATGCCATCGCAAGATTAACAGGTGAAGCCGATTTGTATGTAAATGAACTGATTGGCATCTACCAATTCAAGCTCGATTTGAACCCCTCTATGGCTGATCATTTTAGATATCGAAATTCGGGAGAAAAAATCATTGATCTGCCTTACCAGGATGTTTTCGGCAACTTCGGACGGGCACCTCTGAAACAGGCCTCCTATCAAATTGAACTTATATCAGACCAGTCCAAGAGATTTGGTGGAGCTCTCAGGTCGAACAATTATCCCGTCAGATCATCAAGAGCGTCCTTTACGAAAGGTTCCGTTTATACTCGCTTGGGGAGCAACGGGATCATTACATATTCTCAAAGCGCCATCCAAATTGAGCACTCACCCTACCAATGGGCATTCAAACAAACTATTCATAGAATACAAACAGAGTACAATTTGAGCGAGCGGATGAATTTAAGGCTAATCGCTGAGAGCAATATTTCTGATGAGCCTGAAAAAGCGAATTCTGAAAATGAAAGTCTAAATGTCAATATCACTTATGTCTGGGAATATCGGCCTGGGAGCCGGCTCTTTATTGGAGTGAATCAGAACGCCGAAGACGATTTTGACTTAATTGAAAATAGTTACCAGAATCAACGGAGGCAGACCGTCTTTCTGAAAGTTGATAGACTCTTTTAGGGACGTAGTGCTAAGTAAGCACCTTCCTCTTGTCAAATCTGCTGCCACTAACCTTTAATATGAGAACACTATGCCATTCAAAAAATTAGGAGGAAAACCATTAACTCTCCCCGGACTGTTTGTGATCTTTTTTATCCTAACGAGTCTGACGCTTCTATTGCGCACGTTCTTTGTTGCAGGGTGATGATACCGAATACCCGCCGAATTGGATTACATGGCCCACTGCAGCGCTGCTGATCCGATTAACAAAAGCGAACCACCGGAAAATCTGATCAGGCTTGCCGTTGGAATTGAGGATATTGAGGATCTAAAAGCAAATTTGGAACGGGGATTCGCTACCGATAGTAATTTATAATCATGGAGGAGTGGTATGGCAATTGATAATAAGGCAATCGCGCGGAGCTACCTCGAGGACGTCTGGAATGACAAGCGCATTGAGAGAATTGATGACCTTGTCACGGATACTTTCACCGACCACCACTATCCATCGGACTACCCGCTGGGTCCCGAAGGCGCTAAAAGATGGTTTACGCTCGTACGTACAGCCTTCCCGGATATTCACTGCGAGATAAATGACATTATTGCCGAGGGCGACAAGGTTATGGTGCAGTACATTCTGTCAGGAACACATCAAGGCGAGTTCGCCGGTATTCCAGCCTCGGGTAGGTTCGTTTCTGTAGAGGCCGTGAGTATATATAAAATATCTGGGGGTAAAATAGCAGAATCATGGGTGATCTCGGGCCTTATGGCTGACCTGCTCAAAAAGTAAGGACCGCACATGCCAGCGCCTATAAAAAAGACCATTTCGATGTCGGTTCTCGATTCAATTGATATCCGAGTTGGAACCATCCAACGGGTGGAAGATATTGAGAAGTCCAAGCATTTGGTAAGGTTAACGGTATCCTTTGGGGACCATGAACGGAATATTTTGGCGGGTCTCAAGCTCGAGCGGGAAAATCCCCAATTGCTTGAAGGCATCCAATGCCTATTTGTTGTTAATCTTGAGCCCAAAAACATGATGGGAGAACAATCTGAAGGTATGTTGTTTGACATCGGCTACGAAGACGGTATCACGCCAGTATTGGCTATACCAGAAAATAAAATTCCCGATGGCGTAAGGGCATGTTGAGACTAATGCCTTGTTACATGAAGCCCAACAGCCTATTTGTCGTGCCCCCGCTCGCGGATGTCAGTATGTGATATTTCCAGACTCGCGCATGAAAGAACAAACAAGTCAAATCCGTATAACTTCCCAAGGCAAGGGATATAGCGTATTCGGTCATCGGAGATATCCAAGATGCACCCTGTTAACCTTGAGAAAATAAGCCAGGTAATGAACGCACAGCACGAGCACAGGGACTTAGAGCGCCTAAACGACTCAATCGTTAAAGTTGTCGTGAATCATAACCTCTATCCATGGCATTCCCATCCCAATTCCGATGAACTATTCCTGATGGTTGAAGGCGAGCTTGATATTGAGTTCAAGGATCATGCGACAGTGACCCTTGGAGTGGGTGATTTTTTAAAAATCCCGGCGGGAGTAATTCACCAGACGCGTCCGAAGAGGCGGACAGTAAATCTACTCTTTGAGGCTGCAAATGCTATCACTCGTTTTGTGGATGAAGAACCTGGGAGATAATCTATGGCGCTATATGGGGAGGCGAAGAGGCAACGAGGTGATATCAGGACTGAGATTGACAGCTAGCCGCAATTCTGAGTGCGAAGCCGAATTAATCCCCAAAGTTGGCGGGTAATATTGCAATGACCAAGTATCGACTATTTCAGGTCGATGTTTTTACTCAAACAGTTTTTCAGGGCAACGCTGCCGGAGTCATTTTGGATGCAAAGGATCTGATCCCAAGCCAGATGCAGGCGATTGCCCGTGAGCTGAATAATTCCGAAACGGCCTTTATACTGCCCCCGGAGGATGAATCTCACGATGTCTGCATTCGTTTTTTTACTCCTACTATGGAAGTACCTACATGCGGGCACGCTACCGTAGCGGCGCACTATGTCCGTGCGCTTATCAACAATCTCCCAAGCGGCAGAATCTATCATAAGATTGGTATTGGGACATTACCGATCGATATCGTCCGAGAAGGGAAGAATCTGAAGGTTTTTATGACTCAGGGGAAACCGGTTATTGATAAGCCGTTGGAACCTGAACAGGTGCGATACCTATTGCAGGCTTTGAACTTGAATCCGGATCAGCTCGAACCTCGATGCCCAATTCAAAAAATCTCGACTGGTAACTCAAAATACATTATCGGTGTCCGAGATCAATCTACTCTGGACGGCATGCACCCCAATATGCTTGCTATCAAGAAGTTTGCAGATGATTATCCATGCACTGGTCTATTTACGTTTTGTTTCGCTTCCGACAGCCACAATTATCTAACTCGCGCGCGCATGTTCGCTCCTCAAATCGGTATTGATGAGGACCCTGTGACAGGCAACGGCAATGGTCCTTTGGGTTGTTACCTGGTTATCAATAACCTTGTAGAGCATGATGGCCGGGAGTTCGAATTCAGCTCCATCCAGGGCGAAGCAATGGGTCGTCCCGGCATTGTCGAAGTGGCCGTTGATATCGAAGAGGGATTGCCAATTGGAGTACGTGTCGGCGGGGCCGCGGTCATCGCTTTTGAAACCAACCTAATCGTAATCTAATCGACTGGAATCTCTCACCTTTATGTTTCTCAACAGCTTGACGAATTGACCTCGCCCCCAAAAGCTGTACCAGATCTTAAGTTAGGATTTGGATGATTTGAAAGCTAGGTCGCTTGATCATTGGGCACCGCTGGTCACAATGAGCCTAATTCCTACCCCGTCTTCCTGCCCTAAAGTGCCATTTACTGACGGTAGGTACATGAACCGAAAATCCAATGCCCAATTATTGCATGCTTACCCGTAGCCCCCGTCTAGTGACCTGAGTAATTTTTAGCCTCCGCTGGATCTGTGAGGACTTCGATCAGAACGGGGGCACGACTTCCGATAATGGAAATTGAGTGGCATTACCCTCGCTAGATGGTTATGAGGCCCGGGCCTATGGCCTGGGCTCTATTTCGGTATTTACTATCCGCTGCTGGCGGGCAGCTCCGCCCGTTTAACACGCATACTTTCACACAGGTCGGCCAAGGTGTATTCATTCAGTATGCCGTGCACCAGGCTTTTATCATGGGTCCAATGATTATGCAGAGCGCAGGGAGCGGTGTCCGAACACTCGTCCAGCCCCAGCACACACATCTCTTTCTCAGGAGGGGGGCCTTCGATAGCGTCCACGATCTCCTGCACCGTGATCTCCAACGCAGGGCGGGCCAGTGAAATGCTATCGCCGGTCCTTTGTCCCGGACTGATCAACCGGTTGTGGGCGAGCTTCTGGATCAGGTCGTCCAGTAAATCGGGGGGCATCTCACGGGCCTGCTGGATGGCCTGCTCCGTGACCAGGCCGTTTTCCTCGTTATCGGCCAGGTAGATCATAACCTGGATGGCGCTTTTGGCTGATCTTGAAAACAGCATGATATTCAGACTCCTTTTTCTTGAAATTATCTGGGTCAGTCCCGGCAAATAACCTATAATTATTTCAACATCTGAAATGCCTGAGCCCCATCGAACGGTTCCATTATTCCCAAAATTTTGCGTACACCCATGTCGCTGCGAGGCTAAACCAGAATTTTATCAGCGTGGAGTAAATCGGAGAATTGCTCATTGGTTATCGAGTCCGAGTTTTTTCGAGCCTTTGCCAGGGCGCTGACAATGTACCGGTTCGCTATAAATATTTTCCGGCTATCTGTATGGGCTTCATCTAATAGGAGGTAGCCCACGTAGAGGTAGCTATACATATCGACCAGTTCCTTGGCGGCCACATCCTGAAAATATTTGTCATTCTTATCCACGACATATTTCAGGCTATCCAGGAATATTTCACGAATGAGCTTCAAATGATCGGCCAGTTTTCCCAAGACGCCTTTATAAACGATGGCTTCCTTCATCGCGAACTGTTCCGCTAATAAATCATTGATAACGCCCCCGATTGCCGCAACGATTTGCAACTGTGAGGTGCCTTCATAAATATTGGTAATCCGGGCATCGCGCACCAGTCGTTCGATACTGAATTCTTTCATGTAACCCGTACCGCCATGGACCTGCAGGGCGTCATAACAAACCTGATTGGCGGTTTCTGAGAGGATATATTTTGACATAGGGGTAAGCATCGACGCAATGGCAGCGGCTTCCTTGAAACGAACCAGCTCATCAGTGCAGGGGTTACCTTCCGCTTTCAACTTGGCGATATGCGCTTCCAGGTTATCCCGCAGGTCCACCCACTGTGAGGCGGCATAGAGCAGCGATCGGTTACTTTCCAGGGTAACGCGCATGTCGATGAGCATATTGGTCACCACCGGAATATGGTAGATGGTCTGGCCGAACTGTTCCCGCGCTTTGGCATAATGCAAGGCTTCCTCATAGGCCGCCTGGGCAATGCCTAATGCCTGAGCCGCAATGCCCAACCGGGCTCCGTTCATAAGATCCATGACATATTTAATAAGGCCAAACCTGCGTTTGCCGATGAGCTGGGCCGGCGTATCGTTGAACTGAAGTTCACAGGTGGGTGAACCGTGAATGCCCAGCTTATTTTCAATCCGCCTGACTTTTACGGTTTCATCCCCATAACAGACAAACAGGCTCAACCCACGTGCATCCTTGGTCCCCGGCTCCGAACGTGCCAGAACGAGTAGGATATCGCCACAACCGTTGGTAATGAAGCGTTTGACGCCGTTGAGAAACCAGCTCCCCCTCTGATCCTGATAGGCGTGCAGCATGACCGCCTGCAAATCCGAACCGGCATCGGGTTCAGTGAGCACCATGGCGCCGGTACATTCGCCGCTGGCAAATTTGGGCAGAAATTCTCGGCGTTGGTCGTCATCGCCAAACTTATCGATGGTCTCACCGATATCCTGGAGACCAAAGAGGTTCATTAACGAGGCATCTGCCCTCGAGACGATTTCGATGGCCATGATGTAGATGGTCGTTGGGAAATTCAGTCCGCCATATTTACGCGGCAGGGTGATGCCCATCAGGTCGGCCTGGGCCAAGTGCTCTATGGCCGCCTGCGTCCCCTCGGCATAGCGGACTTTGCCATTTTCCAGTGTACTGCCTTCCAGGTCTACTTCCGCCGCTCTTGGGGCCACCAGATTGGCTGCGATGTCGCCAACGATTTCAAGCACTTTGCGGTAATTGTCCAGAGCATCCTGGTAATCCACGGGCGCGTAGTTATAGGCCTTGGATTCACTATAATTATTCTCCGTAAAAGCAACAATCTCCTCAAGGTCCAGGTTTTCGAACTGAAAAATCAAGTCGGTATTATCGGTGAAATAATTTGGCATATGATCCTCTATTTCAATTTGTGCCGGTAGGCGTCCATAAACATGGGAATGACCTCCATGGCATCGCCGACAATACCGTAATGGCAGATGTTGAAAATAGGCGCTTCGGGATCGGTGTTGATGGCGATAATATTCTGGGCTTCCTGCATGCCGGCCCGATGCTGGATGGCTCCGGAAATACCACAGGCGATATAGAGTTTGGGCCGTACGGTTACGCCGGTCTGACCCACTTGGAGGCTCTGGGGTATCAATCCCAAATCGACCGCGGCCCGGCTGCCGGCAACTTCGCCGCCAATCATATCCGCCAGCTCATGGAGCAGCTTGAAATTGACCTCCGAGCCCATCCCATAGCCGCCGGCTACGATGATCGGGGCTGCCTTCAGATTAACCTTGCTCTCCTGATGATGGCGCTCGATGATCTTGACCATTTGATCCACCTCAGTTGCCACGTAAGGTATGTCGCGTATCTTTCCCGGCTTGGCGGCGTTCAGCGGGACCTTTTCCATCACCCCTTCCCGCACGGTGGCCATCTGAACGGGGTTCTCCGGAGTGATGATCGTCGCAATAATATTACCTCCAAAGGCGGGCCGAATCTGGAGCAGCAGGTTCGGGTAATCCTCGCGCATGTATTTGACATCGGCAATTTGCAGGTCGGTACAATCGGCGGTCAGGCCGCTGCGGGTAAATGACGCCACGCGCGGCGCGAGGTCCCGGCCGATAAAAGTCGCACCGTAAAGCACAATTCTTGGTTGGTATTCGGTCACCATCTCGCTCATAAGGCGGCTGTAAGGCAAGGTATTGTAATCCTTCAAATCCGGATGATCGACCAGCAGGACTTCCCTGGCTCCATAGCGGAATGTTTCCCGGGCGACCCCTTTCATTTTATGGCCGATGACGACCGCCTTTAAGATACCCTGCAAACTCTCAGCTAACTTTCTCCCCTTGGAGAGCAGTTCAAAACTAACCTCAGCCGGTTTCCCTGAGCGCTGCTCGACAAAGACCCAAACTTCTTCCGATTTCTTAGTCATCTTCTACCTTTAACCAAGGATATGACTTTCCACTAATTTTCCCACCAAATAATTCACGCCTGCTTTCGTCTTTTCAATTTTTTCATGTCCACCTGATTTCAGTACAACCGATTCTACCTTGTGTACCTTGGTTGGCGACCCGGACAGCCCACAGCGCGCCGGATCTACTTTCAGGTCGTCCATGGTGAGCGTCTGGATGTATAAATCATTGGCTTGGTATTCATTTTTCAGATCATCGATGTATAGTAGGGGGTTTGATTCTGTCATCCGTTCTAATTCGAGGAGGGATTTGGCATTTTTAAAGGCCATGACCCGTTTGGCGCTAAAAGGCCTGGGTGTGGCTGCATCTTTGATGACGGTGATCAAAACGGGCATGGAACATTCCAGTAGCTCATACCCACCGTCGATGCGTCTTTTAACGACTATTTTTTTCTCTTGAGCATCGAGGATTGCTTCGGTGTAGGTAATTTGAGGGATATTCAATTTTTCTGCGGTTTGCGGACCCACCTGGGCCGTATCGCCATCGATAGCTTGCCGGCCGGCGAAAATCAGGGCATAATCACCCAACTGTTTAATCGCCTCACTCAAGACATAAGAGGTTGCGAGGGTATCGGCGCCGGCGAATTTTCGGTCGCTGATCAGATAGGCCTCGTCAGCTCCCATGTACAGACACTCCCGTAATAATTCGGAAGCCTTCGGGGGACCCATGGAAATGACGCGCACCTTTCCGCCAAAGCGTTCCCGGAATTGGAGGGCCAGCTCCAGGGCAACCTTGTCTTCGGGATTGAAGATGGCCGGTAACTTCCCACGATTAACCGTACCATCCGCCCGCATGACCTGGCCGGATATATGGGCGGTATCGGGTACCTGTTTCACCAGAACAATGGAGTTATAGGGCATGGCAATCCTTATGAAAGTGGATACGGCATGAAGTTTAACAACAATACGAGGTTTTAAAAATTAATAATTATTAATGGGTCATAATATCCTATTATCTAATTGCTTGGGTCTTCCCCTCCTTTTCCCCACCCCATATAGTAGATTGCGACGAACGGGAAATGGACTGAATTTCCATGTAGGGATTTAGATTGATCCGTGTCCGGCAATCGGTGCGGTTGTTTACAGTGCCTTGCATATTTGAGGGGATTATGACAGTTTGAGAATTAGCCTCAAAGTGCTCTATTTCTCATCGTAACCCTCCTTTCAAGTCCCATAATTCGTGGTGGGGTGCTGACCCGCCCCTTTTCTTTGCCCACCTTTATAGTTAGGATTTCGACTCTTGCCGGTCCCACGATGATTAATTACATTATTTTCTTCTATTTATAAAGAGCCAGTAGACCATGGTCGTCACAAAGGCGGCCGGGATGATATTCAGCACGATCAGCCAGGGGGGGGAGTCGGTCGGCGGGAAAACAATCCGGCTCAGCAAGGGGACGATGAGGTTGATGCCTAGCAGCACGCCTGGGATTATCGCCCGGTTAATCCTGTCCTGCTGTCGGTAGGTCCGCCCCAGCCAGATGGCCGCCCCGAAATTGAGCAGGGTCAGCACCCACAGCAGCGTGAGCGCGTACGGAGCGCTGGACATTTCCTCAACGCTGCGGCCCGTCGCCACGGCGGCAATGCCCCCCACAATAGCAAAGCCCATGACGCCTGCAAGCGCTGCTCCTGAGCCCTTCAATACATCGGTCAAAATACCCTCAGCCCGTGATTGAACCTGTCCCACCTTGGCGACTCTATGCTTTTCCCAGGCCACCAGCAGGATCGAAAAGGCCAGGGTCTGGAGATAGATTTCCAGGGAAAAACGCAATTGCAGCAGGATCGGCGTACGGGTATAAAGAAATCCCTCAATGGAGCCCGGGTTAGGTCCTGAGGTTGAGAGAATACCGACAATCGCCAGCAGCCCCCAGAGGGCCAGCCAGCCCCGCTTAAGGTCCAGAATCGTCTGGCGGAACGGGTACAGGGCCACAGCGTAAAGCAACCCCCGTATGGGTTGAAACAGAGGTCCCAGGTAGACCCAGATCGATGACGTAGGGCGCATCTGTTCGGCGCCCCGTCCGGGCACCCCGAAAGTGCCCGCATAGTCGTTGACCAGCATGAAAATGATGCCAAAGACGACATAGGTTATCGTGTGCAGCACAATCACATTCCAGGCAAAACGCCAGAAATCACGGTTTTGGAACGTCACAAACATATTTCCTCCTTCGTTTGCTCAGGTACAGGTTCATTCATTCAGATGATCGATTTAGGTAATGGGTGTTCTGGCATCTACCGTCCATCCTTAAAACTCCAATGTCATCCCCCCTGAGGGAATGATCCTGAACTGCCAGACCAGTTCCTCGCTACCGTCCTCCAAATAGGCCTTCATCAACGGGTTTCCCCGGTCGAACACATTCAGCAGGCCCATGAATGTCACCAGGTTCATCTTCCTGTAATAGGACCGCCTCTGAAACATGATATCAAAACGCAGGAAGTGATCGTAGCGCTCGGTATTCAGATCCTGCAACCTGTAAGTGGTCCACTGGCGCAGGTTATGATCGTAGACTTTGGGCGTATAGGGAGCGCCGCCGAGGTAACGCAGACGGAAGCTGGCTTCAAATTCGTCCGCGGGCCAGAAGGGTAGAAACGCTAAGGCGCCGAACCAGACCTTTTTCTTTACCTGGTTGTACCAGTCATATTCCATGTATCGGATTTTGTAACCACCGATGAGCGTCAGCATATTTCCATAGTCGTAGTCCCAGGGATAGGAACGTTTTTCGCCAAGGAAACGCGGATCAAACCCCTCGGCTACTGACCTGGCGTAGCTCAATGTTCCATACCAATGAGTGGAAAATTTCTTCTGGATAAAAAGCTCGATACCGTAGGCCTGCCCGGCGCCGGCGTTCACCCAACTACCATACGAATCGGTGGTATCCGGGGTCGTCATGGCATAGGGAATAACCATATCGCCATAGGTTCGATAATAACCTTCCAGGGTGGCGCGGATGTCCTCCCTTGGCATGAATTCCAGCCCCAGTATACCCTGATCGGCGTGATAACTGCCCAAGCGACTGTTTTCGTTCTCATCCCCAAAGAGCTGATCGTAATAGGGCGCCTGATAATAACGTCCCGCGCCGGCGTTGAGCTTCAACTTCTCCGATAGATGATAGGACAGACCTAAGCGCGGTGAGAGGGTAACCGCCTGGATTAATCCCATGTGCTCCACCCGGGCACCCATAATCATCTCAAGACGAGGAAGCGGCTGCCAGTTGATTTGCCCATAGATCCCTGACGTCAGCAGACCTTCACGAAAATCCCGCTTCCAGGACGTCCCGAGATCCAGGGTATCTAAAGGAACCACCACAGCGTTTGGTTTACCGAAGATATATTGGTCGAAGTAGTCTCGGGAAACCAACGCCGGGACGGACTGCGAGTCGGCGGCGTATCCGTAAAGTATGGACGGCACCGGGGCCGCCCAATCGGTGTAGTCCAGGGCAGAATACTTGACTTTGATACCGCCACTCAATTCCAGGTCGGGGCCGATCTTGTAATTAAGATCCCCTTTAATCGTCGTCTCCGCCTCCAGATTGTCTTTACGATACAGGTCCGTGTGCGTCCCATTACTGGCCATGTCGTAGGTGGTCAAATTGAAAGCGGTCCTGCTCTGACTCAGGGATAGCAGGGCATAGCCATTTGGCGAGAAGAGATTCTTATAGGTCACCCCCACCGTGTACTGATTGTTCTCCAGATAAATGTTATCGACGCCTTGTGCCTGGAGTATTATATCACCTTCCATTCTCATGGCGTCCACCATGCCCAGGAAGTTGAAGATAAGTTTTTGCCGGGGATCCAGATCGTAGACCAACTTGCCCTGAGCGGTTGAATACTTGGGAACGGCCGAAATACCTACATCAACAGTCTTCATCATGAAGTCCAGGAAGGACCGGCTCAAGGAAACCAGGTATGAGCCGCGGTTGGTGAGCGGGCCCTCCACCAGGGCGCTCGCCCCGCCAATGCCAATTTCGATTTCGGTCATACGCCGGTCGCGGCTTCCCTCACGCAGGGTCACATCCATCACGGAAGAAAGTTTCTCGCCGTAGCGAGCCGGGAAGGCGCCGGCGTAAAAATCAATGCGCTCCACAAATTCGGTTCTGACCGCAGTAATGGCCCCGCCGCCGAAACCCTGGATGGGAAAGTGATTGGGGTAGGGAATCTCCAGATGATCCATGACGAACAGGTTTTCGCCGGGACCGCCCCCCCGTATAATGATTTCATTGGTATGGTCCCCACCGGAAGCCACCGAGGGTAGGGCCTGCATCATCATCATCATATCATAGCTGCCTACGGGATCAGAGCGCAGCTCTTCGATATCAACGGTTCGAGCGCTCACCACGGCATCCCTGGCCCGCTCAAAATAACCGGCGGTTACCGTGATACCTTCCAGCTCCAATGCTGCCGGTTCCAGGGATACGTTGGCGATGGTTCTCCGTTGGGGTACGATATGCACATTGGCCCGGGCCTGGGACCGATAGCCCATCATTGTAACCCGGACGGTGTAGCTGCCTATCGGGACATCAGCAACCCGGTAGCGGCCATCGGCATCGGCGGCGGCCCCCAGGGCCGTTCCTTCCAGGAGGATGTTCGCCCCCACCAGGGGCTGCTGGGTATCAAGATCGGTGATCTGCCCGGCCAGGCTGCCGATTGACTGAGCGGCAGCGGATGCCAGAATGACGAAAAAGGCTATAAACAGGCTCGGTATCACTCTCATACTGATAGTTCCTTAATCAATAATCATGGTTCACTTGGGGTGGTGTTGTTCCCAAAGCATAAAGGCTTCACCGGACTCACTTAACATGCGGATGATATCCTCCTGAGAAAGGTGGGCCAGTTCGCCTGAATAAACCATCATGGCGAGGCCGTGCCCAAAAATGCGTGCCTTGTAGGCCACATTATCTATACTAGGGTTCTCCAGCATTTCCTGCGACCCAGGTTCCTGAGCCTGGTCTCCGAGAATCTGAACGATGGCATTCTTAATTTCCGTGCCTTCCGGGGGAGGGTTCTGCTGGCCCCGCAGGAAGATCAACTCCATCAGATGCGGTTCAGCCCGAGCAAACTCGACGTATCCAACCGCCATATTCATGAAGGGATTATCGGTGTAGGGCCGCCGCTGGAATTCCATGAGCGTTTGCATGGCTTGCTTTTTAACCTCGGCTTCCAACGCGGTCATGCCGGGGTAGTGGGAATAGATAGGCATGGTCGAGATTCCCAGCCGCTTGGCTATGTTCCTGGCCGACAGGGCATCAGCGCCCACTTCACGGACCAGGTCCAGGGCCGCACTGACGATCTCATGGGGTTTTACCGTTGCTCTAGGTGCCATATTGTAGTTCATCCTTACTATAACAACTGTTATATTTACTATAACGAGTGTTATATTGCAACTTCTTTTTTAGCCACTACCCCACAGTTGCGCCCGATATTGTAACGCCCCAGGGTTGCTCCTGGGGCGTGTATCGGTTCAGACCCTTTGGGACATTTGGGCTAAAGACTAAGAGATAGATTCCGCGTTTCCAAGGTTTAGTTCACGCCTCATCTGTAGCGTCCTTCGCTTGAACCGTTTCAGCTCATTACCTCTCATCATCCTCCAAATAGGTCAGATACTTGCCCCGTTTTCCTGCCTCTATTTGTATTTCATGATGGAAGGGACATGAACTGAACATCCGTCCCAAAGCGCCGTGCTCTCGGGATAGGTTGTGTCGGCGGACCTCGGCGTAGCCGTAGGCAACACCTACGGCGAGTTTTCAGTGAAATCTAGCCCAACTGAGCATAGCAAATGCCGGGAAGCCACAAAAGAAAAGCCCCGGTCATCCGGGGCTCCCATATTTATCCAAAATCCAATATCAAATATCCAGCATCTACTATCGAATATCTAGTCTCACTTCAGCAGCACCATCCTTCGCCGAACTCAGGACAAGCCTTGATGGTCTTGACCCTATTTTTTGGCCTTATCGACTTTCTCCTTGATCCAGGCGAAGGTGTTGCTCAGACCATCCCTGAGGGGGTAGTCGGGTTCCCATCCTAGTTTTTCTTTAATGAGCCGATTATCGGAATTCCGCCCTCGGACCCCCAGCGGGCCGGGGATATGATTGATCGTGAGCGTCTTCCCGGCAATATCCATCACCATTTCCGCCAGTTGGTTGATGGTCACCATTTCCTCGGAACCGATGTTTACCGGCCCGATGAAGTCTGATTCCATCAGCCGCCGCATGGCTTCCAGGCACTCATCGATATAGAGGAAAGACCGGGTCTGTTTACCGTCGCCCCACATTTCAATCTCGCCGCCGCCGGATGCTTCGGCCACTTTGCGGCAAAAGGCTGCCGGGGCCTTCTCGCGCCCATCCCGCCAGCTCCCCTCCGGGCCAAAGATATTGTGAAAGCGGGCAACGCGGACGTCCACCCCGTAGTTGCGATGGAAGGCCAGGTACAATCGCTCGCTGAATAGTTTTTCCCAGCCGTACTCGCTGTCCGGTGCGGCCGGATAGGCCGAATCCTCGGCGCACATGGGGTTGTCTGGGTCCATCTGGTTATGCTCCGGGTACATGCAAGCCGAGGAAGAGTAAAAAATCTTCATCACGCCAGCCTTATAAGCTGCTTCAAGCATGTTGAGATTGATCAGGGCCGAATTGTGCATGATATCGGCGTCGTTCTCGCCGGAGAAGACGAAGCCTGCCCCGCCCATGTCGGCCGCCAGTTGGTAGACCTCATCGAAGGGGCGATCTGCTACCTTACGGCAGACCACCGGGTCGCGCAGGTCTCCAACCACAAAATCATCAGCGGGGGAAGGCCATACGTATTCATGTTCTTTTAAATCTACCCCACGAACCCAGAAGCCTTCTTTTTTCAATCGTTTCACCAGGTGGCCGCCGATAAAGCCGCCGGCGCCACATACGAGGGCTGTTTTCATTCGATGAATCTCCTGTTTGCATGCTAATGAACCGACCCGAGGTCACCGGGTCTGAGTAATGACTATGTCTTGATATTTCTGGCTCTTAATAATTGGCCCGCGAATTTATACAGGAACCGGGGATTATGATACAGATACCTTCGCCAGAGGCGACGAGGCTCGGTGACCAGCCGAAATAGCCACTCCATACCAGCCCGCTGCACCCAACTGGGCGCCTGCGCTTTTGCCCCTGCAATAAAATCGAAAGCCGCACCCACCCCGATCAGCACGACCTTGGAGAGCAGATCAGTATGGGCCGCCATCCACCGCTCCTGTTTGGGGCAACCCAGACCCACGAGGAGGATTCCGGCCCCCGAGCTGAGGATGTCGTTGATCTGTTGGCCGTCCTCGTCCTCGGTCAGCGGCCTGAATGGGGGACTATAGGCATAGACCACGTTAAGTTCAGGAAATGATGCCATCAGGGTGCTCTGCATTTTGGCCAGGATCTCATCCGTCCCGCCGTAAAAACCTACGGACACGCCCCCTTGAGCAGCAGCCGCGCATACATGGGGCGTGAGGGTTGGGCCATACACCCGTTCAGCTGCCTTGATACCCAACAGTTTGAGCGCCCATACCAGGGGCACACCGTCGGGCGTCACCAAATCGGCCCCGTTGACGATGCCCTGGAACGCCGGATCGTCGACCCCCTCCATCACCATATGGACCGTACTGATGCAGACGTAGCCTTGCCGGCCATTCTGGGCCATATCCAGGATAGTCCCGGCGGCCAGGTTATAGGTGGTGTAGTCCACCCGCTGGCCAAGGATGTAGCGGGACTCCTGCGATGGGTTATCCATGGTGGTTAGCTTATGAATGCCTTTTCATACTATCGGGTTGTTACTAATGGCAATAATTGATTTGGGAAGACCGATAAAACGCTCTATGTAAAGCGTGCTGCCTGGGAACATCTCCGCCATTTCTTTTCTGTTAAGGAGTTTAACTTCTTGAAAATAGCGTTCACACTCTTCACGAGTAGGACGAGTTACCACCCCCCAAATCGTGAAGTGACGAATTAGCTTCCGCTGAAAAGAGATTGGTAACCAGTGAATAAAGGGCGTAAGTAGATGTGGTTCGATGGGAAAGCGACTATTGGGGGTTTGAACATAATAGCGCTTGCCAACTCTTCTTAACTCACCTGCAAATTGCAATTGATCGTCCTTGGTACCGAGATGCTCAATCACAGAATTACAGAATGCAACATCAAAGGACAAATCATCGAATGCAAGTTTTCTCCCGTCACCAACGACCCACTTAATATTTCCAGGTAGCTTTTCAACGGTTCCTTTTAAATTCACGATGGTTACTTGGGGAATAGAATACCCATAAGTTTCGGCCAGCTTCCAAAAGAATAGCGAACCACCAACATCAACGACGGAGGTATTGCGATCGATGTCAAGAAGGCTGTAAAACTGTTTCAGTCGGCTTTTTCGAAAGAATGCAAGAAAGGGTCTGTATAAGCTATGGATGTTCATTTCCCTACCTTCTCTAATCTAATGGCCCTCCGATAGATTGCCATCAGCATGTCATAATTCTTTTCTGCCGTGTACTTCTGTTCGTACTCCCGGCGCGCTTCCTTACCCATCTCCCTCAGCTCCTTTTCGTGGCTCCAGGCCCACGCCACTTTGGCGGCCAGGTCTTCGGCGTTCCCTGGCTCGAAATGCAGGCCGGTGCGTCCGTCATCCACAATCTCTTCCATGGCCCCCAGTCTCGAGGCAATGACTGGGATGCCACAGGCAAAAGCTTCAGCGATTGTCAAAGGGGCTCCTTCATACCAAACCGATGGAATAACGAGAAACCGGCAACCTCTCATGAGGTCAAATACTTCATCCCGGGTACGGGCGCCAAGTATATCGATACTCGTAAGCTTGTTTCGTGTAACGGTTCCCTGTGCACCGGCCATCAGCGGCCCGTCACCGGCGATCTTGAGGGGAATCTGTTTTAGCTGTTGCCAGGACTCCAGCATGGTCTCAATCCCCTTCTCTGGCGAGAGCCGGCCGACAAAAAGGGCGTAATTCCCCTTTTTAATCCCCACACCGGGGTCCGTATTGAGGATATTGGGTTTTACCACGATTTTCTCGGCTGGCAGCCCCCCTTCGATAAACTTACGTCTGGCGAATTCGGTCAGGACGACATAAATATCCACTTGGCGCTGCCAGGACTTGAGTAAATGATGGGTAGTCAGCATGGCCGCGATAACCGCCGTCTGGGCCGCAGATTCATGATAACAGCGGTAGCGTATCCCCGGCCAGGCGAACCTCCTGCCCAGGCAGGCCTCACATACCTTGCCATCCCTCAGAAGGGTTGCAGATGGACAGACGAGCCGGTAGTTTTGTAGCGTTTGGATGACGGCAGTGCCCTGGCGCTGACAGGCATAATAGGAGGAAGGGGAGATGAGGGGAAAGGTGTTTTGAAAGTGGGCCACTTGGGGCCGCTCTTTCTTCAATAGACGCGTAAGGCTTCCATAGGTAGAAGAGGACCAAATTGTGTTAGCCGCTAATGTAATCCGGTTCATTTCGGAGATACGGTGATTGTCTTCGGTATACTCTGCCACATCGTGGCCGTGGTCCCGCAACATCTGACTCTCTGCGGCAAAGACGACATCCTCGCCGCCAAACTGCTGATAGCGATTGTGGACAAAAAGGACCTTCTTCATTTCCAAGCCAGATATCGCAAACTGCCATCTAGATGAGCCAGTTGCAGGAGCCATTGCAGAAAACCCTTGATGGTATTCCCGTAATATCTTATGAACCATCGCTGGCGCTGACAAGCTGAAAACCCAGCTTTAGCGAGGATCGCCTCCATAGTATAGGGCGGAAAAAACATCAGATGGCCGGGCTTCCGGGCCTCCCGCCACTTAGCCCGGGATAGTCTGGCATTCAGACCCCTGGGGTTGGGCGTGGTGAGCAGTAGCCAGCCCGAATCTTGCAAAATCTTTTGCAGTTGTGCCAGCTCCTGCCAAGGGTTCACCAGATGTTCGATCACTTCAAGAGACACAATCCCATCGAATCGCATCTTAGGTGGCAGATCTTCTATCCGGCGATAAACTCTGTGGCCCTGGGCGACGAGGAGGTCATATCCGTAGGGTTCGACGCCCCAGACAGCTGCACCGGCCTCGGATAGGGCCGTAAGCATGGCACCAGAGCCGGAGCCAAATTCCAGAATGTTTGCCCCTTTTAAAACATCGACACCCAAGGTTTGGGTGAGTCTCCCCACGTACTGTCTAGCAAGATTCAAATCAGTGGCTCCTACTTGGGCGACATGGGTCTCGGGCTTGAACCAACTTTTCTGATAGAGTTGGTCCAGTTCCTCAGTGGAGGGAGAGGGATGCTTAAACAAGAGCTGGCATTCAGGACACCGCCAGACGTTTACCCCTTGCCAATAAAGCACAGATTCACTGTTGCAGAATGGACAATATGGATGGGCATCTATCATGGGATACGGAGAGTGTGTTACTTTGACAACTGGGGTGCAGCTAAGTTTACTTGGCACTCAGCACATATTCAAAAGCTCGCTGAAAAGATTGAACCATCTGCGCCTGGTTCCACGATGCGATTTTTGTTCTGGCGTTCCGGCCCATTTCCTCGCGTAAGGCTGGATCATCCAGTAGGCGGGCCAGTGCAATGGCCAGGGCTTCACTATCCCGCTCCGGGACGATGAATCCGTTTATCCCGTCTTCTACCAACCCTCCGGCCGCCGCTCCCACAGCTTCTGTGGCAATCACCGGCACCCCCTGGTTGAAGGCCTCGTTGACCACCAGGCCCCAGAGTTCCTTGCTGGAGGGTGTGGTGACCGATGGCAACGCAAACACATCGGCGATGGCATAAAAAATCTCGGATCGGTCGATGGGCACGTATCCAGTAAAACGGACTCGATCACTGATGCCTAAGCGGGTGGCCGTCATTTGCAGAAACCCTTTCTGACTTCCTGCCCCTCCAATCACCAGCACGGTCTGATCTTTTAAGATATGGGCGAATGCCTTCAGAAGATAGTCGATCCCCTTGACCTCTTCAAGCCGGCCTATGAACAGAACGATTTGCTGGTCAGGACGGATGTTTAGTTCCTGGCGGAGCACCTCTTTTTGGTCCCTATGCACTGTATGGCGGTAAGCTTCATTATCCACGGCGTGCGAGGCGACGAAGATATTATCCGCTACCACTCCCTCACCAATCAGAAAGCGTTTCACATGTTCGCCATAGACGACCACAGCGTCGGCATGCCGGTAGATGAAGCGAGTGAGCGGGTAAATCAAACGGTGAAAGGGAGTTTGGAGATTGTGCCAGATGCCCGTCCATAGGATAAATGGTTTACCTCTCAGCCTGGCGACGATATAGGTCAGGGGAAGAGCAAACCGTCCATTGATGCTGCACAGGTAAATATTATGTCGATTCCGCCAGAGTTTGATGGGAAGCATCGGCGTGATCCGGGTTTTGCCAATTTGAAATCCCCAAAGATATTCGTAGCGGAAAGTTCCCTTCTGCACCCCATGATCCTGTTGCCAGTACCACTCATCGCCTGCAGAATGAAAATAATAGTCTACCTTGAACCTTTCAGACAAAAGTTCGAAGGTCCGCTGCGTATAGTGGCTGCAGAAGTTATGGACAAAGGCGATATCCTTGATAATTGCTTACTCCATTATTGCGGGAAAGTTAAGCGTTATAGAAGTTCGGTGCTTGGCCCTTAAGAATATTCCGTGTATCAACAATGGGCATCTGAAACTGTGTGAAGTCCATTTCCCGGTATTCATCGTGGGCCGTCGCGATCAGCAACAGGTCGTAGCTATCCGTGATGGGGTTCGATGTTCTCCCAGCATATTTAGGGAATTCCCGGGTCGATCCGATGACCGGGATATACGGATCGTTGTAGCTGACCTCAGCTCCCAGTCTCTCCAACCGCTCCATGAGGCGATAAGTGGGTGACTCCCGATCATCGTCAACATTGGGCTTATAAGCCAGGCCCAAGACCAAGATTTTGGCTCCCCTGATCGGCTTGCCATGGTTGTTTAGTGCCTCTACCACTTTTGTGACAACATAATCCGGCATCAAGGTGTTGATCTCACCGGCTAGCTCGATGAACCGCGTGAAGACACCGTATTCCCGGGCCTTCCAGGTAAGGTAGAAGGGATCGATTGGAATGCAGTGGCCCCCCAGCCCCGGCCCGGGATAGAACGGCATGAAACCGAACGGTTTGGTGCTGGCCGCCTCAATAACCTCCCAGATGTTTATGCCCATGCGGTCCAAAGTGATTTTCAGTTCGTTGACCAGGGCGATATTGACGGCCCGGAAAATGTTCTCAAGCAACTTGGTTGCCTCAGCCACTCGGGGGGAAGAAACCGGAACCACCTGCTGGACGACTTGAGCATATAGTTTCTGGGCAATTTCCAGTCCTTCCGGTGTAGTAGCGCCAACGACTTTTGGGATGGTCCAGGTTGAATAATCCGGATTATTTGGATCTTCCCGTTCCGGTGAATAGGCGACAAAAAAATCGGCGCCGTCTTTCAGACCGCTTTCCTCCAATATGGGTACCATTATTTTTTCGGTTGTTTCAGGATAAGTGGTGGATTCCAAAATGATGATCTGCCCTTTGCGGAGGTGTTTTGCAATGGTCCTACACGAGGAGGTGATGAAGGACATATCGGGTTCTCGGTTTGGATTCAAAGGAGTGGGAACCGTAATGAGAATACCATCACATTTAACAATACGGCTAAAATCCGTTGTGGCCTCAACCAAGCCACCGGATAATCCATTTTTTACACGATCTTCAGAGATATGCTTAACATATGATTTACCCTGGTTAAGCAAAGAAATCTTCTTTTCGTCTATATCAAATCCAATGCACCGCATACCCTTTTCAGAGAAGCTGTAGAGCAGGGGCAGTCCCACATAGCCTAGCCCAACAACGCCCACGACAAAGTCGCGTCTTTCGATTTTCCTTAAAAGATTTGCTTTCACGATGAAAACTCCTTATCGAAAAGGTTGTCCTTATGCCCTACCAGAGCAAGGAGCTCAAAAGCCCGCTGCGTGTAGTGGCTACAGAAGTTATGGACAAAGGCGATTTTCAAGTCGCGCATCCTTCGTGCTTCACGACGCTTAACATTAATATGCAACCCCGATTCCACCTCCGGGGTACCAGTGCGCATTTGGTTCCTCTTGAAAAAAAAGGAACCTTTTGCTTATTTCCTGTGCAAAAATGAACAATGCATCACAGCTGTGAGCATTATCAGCTATCAATATCGCGTTGTCAGATAATTTAGTACGGATAGTTCTGTACTGGAGTAATTCGTAATTTGGATTATGATAACTATCCTCAATAAAGATATCAATATTCTCATTAATATTCTGTAATACCTCGACTGAGTCGCCATATAAAACTTTGCCATATTCGGCATAAACATCGGCCAGTAAATAGCCTGCCACTGGGTTAATGTCAATACAGTATACATAACCCGGATATCCTTCCTCGTCGTTTTTCTTCAGCGCAGCTGCGATTACGCAAGCACCGAGCCCCTTATCTGTACCGCTTTCAACAACTATTTTGGGCTTCATGGACCGAACGAGTGCATACCATCCCAACCTTCTGCTGTACCTTGCTGTGTCGTCTGAGAGATAATTTCTTCGACTGGCACGATTATATGATCTAATATGAGATTTAAGATCCTCATTGTTCTCCAACTCTGCGATATATCTTTGAGATTGTTCTATGCTAATGTTTCCAACTAATGATATGAACGATGAGAGATATTTTTTATTTAAGGGAGAAAGGTCATAAGTGTAATTCGTATGCTCTTTTGACCTCACTAGCCAAACCAGGATGTTTTTTAATGGTCCGCCATAATAGGATATGGCTCGGGCGAATCTGATGGGGATAAGAACAAGTCGTAGGAACATTGATCGTAAGATCATCATAGTTGCCATTCCTGTATCTCAAAAGTCCGCTACGTGTAGTGGCTGCATATAATGTGCTCGAAGGCTATGCATGTCTTGAGCCCCATATTGTTTGTTGCAATTCCATTTGTACAATAGTCATTCGCCATTGCACATACTGACGGGCTTCGAGTTGGATTGTCTGTCCAGCACAAAATAATATCGGACATCTCAAGCAAGTGTGCCTAGACCTGCAATGGCCCTATTGGATCTATGGCTCTTCGAAAGAAAATAGCCAATGCTGGCGCCTACCATAATTCCCAGTGGGGCCATAATAAAGATGTACACCAGGGGATTTCCCGTCATCATTTCGAGCAAGTTAGCCACTAACATCAGTGTGGCGGATAGGTAAATCTTTGCGGCGGGATCACCCCTCTGATCAGCTCTTTGCCATGCTCTCCACATCGTTCGAAACAGGTGCCAGTACCCTAGCAGCCAGAGGAAAAGTCCCACAGCACCCACATTGTGCAGGATGCGTAAATACTCATTATGGGGGTGATCCAAACCTGGAACGTTTTTATCGATCAGTGCTTTGGCTGAGCCGACGCCTTTGCCAACGATAGGGGCATCTAAGATGGACTCAAACATGATGCTCCAAAGAGTTACCCGCCCCGTCATATTGATGGAAATCCCCCTTAACTCTGGAGACATCTCACCTTCAAAAAAGCGTTCCCTGAGTGGCTTAAAACTTAATATGGAAAAGATAAAGAGGGCAATCAACAAGCTTCCTAGAATGCCCATCCGTAGGAGGCTGCCCACGCCTGCATGCCGATATCGTGATACTATTACTAACAGAACACTGGTCCCCAGTGCGGACCTCGAAAGCGTGAGCCCGGCAATTCCGATGATGACCAATACCGGCCATAAGGAGCTTTTCACGCCATAGCGCCAGGTGGCTAAATACCATGCCAGTCCGAACAGCAGAAATTTAGTAAGGGATCGGGGACCCATATTGAAACCCAGCGGTACATATCGTAGGAATAGATATAAGACAATTGCAAACCAAGAGGCTTGCCTCAGGGCCTTCAATAGCCTTCTCATAAGATAATGGTATTTATAGACTTGTACGCCGGACAAAATCAACAGTCCAGTAAAGGCAATCAAAACTAGCAGCGTCTGCATGCTGCCAACGGTCGGCTTGAACCAGAGCAAGCTGATCAGGTTCCAAATAATAAATATGGGGAAGGGCCACATAATACTGAGTAGTCTCTTGCTGGTAGGTGGCATCATTGTAAAGAGAATCCAGCAAACCCAGACGATGACAATGGTAACGAAACCTAACAGGGAAATACGGCCAAACTTGATGTTACCCAGCAAATCCACCGTCCCCATCAAAAGAAGCAGTACTGTCAGAAAATTCCCGATCAAATTTATTGGACGATGATCTGATAACGATAGGGTGGGACTATTAATCATACTGCGATACCCATGCTGAGAGTCGTAGCCGGTAGGTTCAAGGACCACATCGCTTTGATATGCGCAAGTTCAGACAGAAATATTCTTGAAAAAGTGATAGGTAATTCGTGCCAGATCAAAAGAAAGGTAACTCAGGTACCGCAGCGGATTGTCTTTTGCGGCTGTGCGAGCGAAGTAGAAACGGTATTTCAGTCGCGCATAGGATTTAATGCCGAAGAAATACTCCCGGATATCGCTGAAACTGTAACCGCTTCGCTTATTGATGGCCTGCACCGCATCCACATGGTTTTTGACCACCGCATCGTACAACACGTACAGCCGGTAGCCCTTCCGAGCCGCCCGCACGGGGAACTCTGTGTCACCGCAATTGATGAAATGTTCCTCGTCATAAAGTCCCACCTCATGGAAGGCGGGAGCTGGGATCAGGGCCGTCCTGCCGGTCAGGTAAGACGGTTCTACGAAGTAGCCATCTTCGATCTCCGAGCGTTGCGCCCCCTTATTCAATACCCTGCTCTTAGCCGTCCACCCATTGATCATGACGCCACCGTCGTCGATTAGGTCGGGATTGCTAATATCTACAGTAATCGCACCCACAAGAGATTTGGGATGTGTTTGTGCAAACCGGACCAGAGTTTCGACAAAGTCGCCATCCACCTCCAGGTCATCGTTCATTACCAGTACATAATCGTCGTCCGTGGCTGTCTTTAGCGCTTCCCGGATGCCCACATTCGTGGCGGCTGTCCACCAAAGATTGCCATCGCCATGGAGCAGAACCACCTCGGGATATTGCTCCCGAATCATTTCGCTGGTGCCATCGGTGGAACCGTCATCCACGATGATCACCTTGAGGTTCGGCCAGGTCTGCTCGACCATACACCGCAAAAACGGCTCGGTGTAGTGTTTGCGGTTGTGAACGGGTACAACCACGTAAACGGTGGGCTGATGGGTCATGGTCGGAGCCTCAGGCGCGGCTGCCGGGCGGCGTGGATTCATGATAGCCCCAGGCTACGTAGGTGATGTTCTCATGCAGAGCAGCGGGGTCAAGGAGCCGCCAGGTATCGATGATGGTGATGGGGCGTTCGGGGACGAAATTCTCTACGGCGGCTTTGTAGGCCTTATCCATATTGGTGATAATGCACACATTCACGCGAGACAGGCATTCCTCCACAGAGCTGACGTACTCAATCTCATCGTTGAAAACGACCTTGGTGCTTTCGATAGCCAGAGGATCATGGACGACGATTTCCACATCGCTGGTTCTCAGACCATGGATGAGTTTTATGCCGGGAGACTCGGTAATCACAGGGGTATGGGGCTTGAAGGCGAGTCCGAGCACGCCCACTGCGTTGCCATTGTTCGCCACGACGTATTTTTGCGCAAGTTCTACAAGATGCTCATCCTGGAACTGGTTCACCCTTTGGACGGCTTTGATCATATCCGCATCATCGCCATGTTGCTTTGCAAAAGTGACGAAAGCATGCGTGTCGCGCGGAAAACAGGTGCCGCCATAGGAGAGCCCTCCACGGAAGTAGTAGGGCGATATGCGCTTGTCAACACCGATGGCAGCAGTGATGGCGTCCACATCGGCGCCGGGGATGCGCTCACAGATGTTGGCAAGTGTATTGGCGAAGCTGATCTTCACGGTGATATAGCTGTTGAGACTGACTTTGGCGATTTCGCCGCTGGTGAGCGACATGCGATGGATACTGGGCTTATTCTCACAAATCTTGTGGTGAATCTCCTCCACCAAATCACCGGCCCTCGCGTCGCTCTGACCAATAATCACCAGATCTGGCCGCAGGAAACCGTTGATGACATTTCCCAGGGCGACAAAATCTGGATCGAAGGCCATGCCGAAACCTTCATTGAGCTTGCGGCCTGAATATTTCTCGATAAGGGGGATGAAACTACCCTCGATGGAGCCGGGTATGACGGTGCTGGAAATGACGAACAAGTGGTAGGGCTTGGTACTTTCCTTGAGAGCGGTTGCCAGTGATTTGAGGGCCGACTCCACATAGCGGTTGGAAAAACTGCCATCGGGGTTGCTGGGTGTGGCCACGAGAATAACGGTTATGTCGGTCTTCTCGACCGCTTCCCGGTGGTCCAGGGTGGCATGCAGGCTCTTGCCGCCCACCGCCGCCATGAGTTCATCAAGGCCGGGCTCAACGATGGGAGATTGGCCCGCATTAATGGCGTCTACCACACGTTTTTCGATATCCACACCGATGGTGTTCAACCCTTGTTTGGCATAGACACCGGCCAGGCACAATCCCAACTTGCCCAGGCCCACCAAAGAAGCGTTTTCAATGCTTGCAAGAACTTTTGCGTCTTTCGACATCCTCGATTCCTTGTCTAACCGTTCAATTTTGATCTATTTCCAAATGGCCGATCCATCCGGGGTGAGGTTTGAATGCCAAATATCTATCACTGAAGTTTTGCAGACAATCCTGCCATTCGGGGATATCTGTGATGACCTCGACGTCATCGGTTCCGTGGACCCCGAAGTCATACTCGGTGTCTTCAAATACTGCTCGAAACATTTTCATCTTGTGGGGATCAAACCCCATCAATCGGGCGCCCACAGTATCCACAGCCACACAGTTTTCCCCACCTATCAGGACACCGGCGGGCTTGGCGTCGGGCATCAATGGACCGTTGTTTTCACCACCGATCACACCATCAATCACCGAAAATATTCTTCGCTGGAGTGTCTTATGCAGCTGCCCGTTGCGGTCGACGAAATAAAATATGCGAATGAGGTCGACGGCCATTCGCCAGGCTGAGTCGTTCCCGTACCAGTTGCCGGCATCTTGCAGGCGTTTCCAGTCGGCCACCTTCAAGCCCAGCTTCTTGGTCGTGTGGTTGTGAATCCAATAAATGGAGCGGTGCAGGTATTCCAGCGATTTGATCTTGGAAGTCAGGAAATGGTCGTACATCCACCGCTCCGTCTGGATGAGGAATCTTTCAACGGGGGTGAACAGGTTGTCGGGATATTGGTCACCTCCCTTTTTCGGCGGTTTGACACGGTAATGAACAATCAGATTCTTATTGGTATTAATCCCGACCAGACCTTTAATGTTGAGTGTGACCCCGACTTTTTTGTGTACTTTCAGTTTGGGTACCGAAATCACCACATCCGCTTCCATGATCGTTCGGGATACTTCGTACTCCTGTCGGTCCCCCGTGTGATGACGAATCGTTTCATCCCGGTCATAGACGGCGCCATACAGGTTATCAGGATTGGCAATGTCCTGCAGGGCGCTTTGCTTTCCCAGATTGACAACGAGACTTCCCCGGGGGTCACCGGATAGGGGAATCAGCATGGACGTAAAGTGCTTGCCCCGAGACCAGTACTTTCTCAGATCGAGGATCTCAAACTTAGGCCCTGGTTGGCTCTTATAGAATTCATCCAACTTGTCAAACTGACCGGCCTCCATGAGTTCCTCAAAGTTGCAATCGTACTGCGGCGCATCTCCAAGGATGATCTTGCCCTCGCCCCGCAGTGCAATCCAGGCGTAATCGATGACAGCCCGCAGGACTGACGGATGGGTAACGATTGCCCACAGGCTACCACCTTTGTAATGGCGACTCAAGACAAAGTTGGGCTTGATGAAAATGGTATTTCCCGGAGAGATGAGGTCTTCCAGAGGATTCCACTCCTGTGTACCATACCGGTCTTTATCGTAGCCCAGCTGGTGAAAGAGCTGGCGAACCCCTGCGTAGACCTGGTTGGCTTCCGAAGATAGTTCCGTGGAGAAGGCGTACTCCGGGTAACGCTCAGAAGGGTGGTAGGGAGATTCCTGGGGATAGACCGCCGCACCGGTTTGCACCACAGCCACCTGGTGCCGCTTGCGTGTTTTGCCGGTGTTACGCATCGCCAAATGCCACTTCCAGCTCCTGGATTAAAAACCTGTGCTTGCCCCGTCTGGTGAGGGGAATCTTCTCCACCGTCTCCATGCTCAACTGGATATCCTCCCCAAGTTTAACCATCAATCGGCGATGCATTTCCTCGACGATCTGTCCGTTGCAGGATTCTTTGGCTATGAACTTGAACGTGACCGCTCCCTCTTTCCGTTGATGGAATTGGAACTGCTGAATATGATCAAAAATATCGTCGTGCATATTGATGGCCGTCATGGAAATATAGCGCCCGGTGCTGGTAAGCAGGAACTCCTGCAACCGTCCCTTGATGCTTTCCCATACCTGGTAGGGCCGCCCACACGACTCACACTTCCAACCCTTGAATATCGCATAGTCGCCGATCCTATACCTGATAAATGGAGTGACGCTCATGATGAAGGAAGTGCCAACAATTTCGCCCATTTGACCGGGTTCCGTCACCGGTTGCCCCTTGTGATCCACCAACTCGGCAAATCCATATTGCGGTAATACATGGTAAGTATCCTCCCGTTCGCAGAAACCCGCAAGCACCGCCATCTCATAATGGCCGTAATGGCTGAAGACTCGGCACTGAAATACCTCGCTTAACAGGGTATTCTGGTAATCGTACAGGTTCTCGGAGGCGCAGAGGACGCCCTTCAGGGGGGGGAAAGGTAGGCCGGTCTCTTTCAGATACCTGGCGAAGATGTACCCGGTAGAAGGGTAGCACTTGAGCCACCGGGGTTGGTACTCCCACGACTTTTGGCGATAGACCTCCATCCATTCCGGCGTCAGGTGATAAGCAGAACAGCGCAGCTCATTGAATTGGGGCTCAAACTTCATATGATCCGGCGCGTCGATAGGCAGTCCACGCAGGACCAGTTGCGGATCACCTTCCTGCCAACCGATGCGAGAGTACTGGTAAGCTTTTGACGCCAGTTCCTTCCCAAAAGCGGCCTTGTCCCGGTAAAACCCGAAGGGTATGCCGGTGCTGCCCCCCGTGGTGACATAGTCGGCGTGGGCCCGGTCATGGGTGGAAAAGTCCTCCACCCGGTCCCGCATGACCTCTTTCTCGATAGAGGGGAGTTGGGAGATGTCCTCCAGAGTCCTAATGATTTCAGGGGTAACTCCCGCTTCGTCAAACAGCCGTCGATATCCGTCGGTATGTTTGTAGGCCTGTTGCACCACCCGCTGGAGTTCCCCGAGCTGGTAGTCGGCGATCTGGTCCGGACTCCAGCCCTCTGATTGACGCAAGAATGTCATCCACTTGAGATAATGCGGATTGGTGAGATCGATGTGAATACGGTCTTGCGTCATGGATTGCATTTCGGATGCTTCTTAGGCAGCTAGCCGTCAAACTGCGGATTTAGTTTTTGCACACCGAACATAAAACCCGGAGCACAGGAGCCCCGGCGCCAGGGAGACAAGCCCCCGGCGCAACGGTTTTGGGAAGACGATGTTAAACAGCCCCCACAAAGGCCGCAATAGATAAAGACCGAGCTTACCCCGCCGAGAAATGGGCCGCCCATTAGCTTTCTTCCATAATTGGGGTTCCAGCCACATGTCGGGATTGCGGTAATGCGCCAGATCGCCAAAATCCCAATACCACTTCCGGGGGACCAGTTTGGCCTGAGCAAGAAACCGCCGGAAGCCCCGGTAAGTGAAGAACCGGATATGCATGTAGTTCCACTCATCATAGGTCCGGGCGTGGTTGGCCGCAAAGGTTTTCCAAACCAGATTCCTACCCCGTAACAGGCGTAGCCGCATGGGCAGATAAAAATGATTGGGCACACTGATCACCAGGGTCCCGTCATCCTTCAGGACCCGGGCAGCATCCTCCAAGACGGCCAAGGGATCCAGAATGTGTTCCAGGATGTCCTTAAGGACTACCAAGTCAAAGGATGCATCATCGAAGGGTAGAGTAGGATCCTGGTTTAAATCAGTTTGGTGGCCGCGAATTCCATGTTTCTCTGCCACCTTCAGACCGCTCTCGGCATAATCAAGCATCACGACCTCATTGTCCTCCGCCAGGAACCAGACATCGGAACCTGCGCCCCCGCCGATAACCAGAATGTGCTGGCCCTTGACCGGTCTCCCTTCGGTGATCTTGCGATCCGGTATGCCGTAGTCGGAATCGGCCAACTGGTAGCTGGATTCATAATGGCTTTGCTGAAAGGTCCGCCGGGAGTTATTGTACACCGTATCGCCAACTCAAGGGATTATAGCATCTTTTTGATTCATACTGTCTCGTCGGGCAAGGTTACATCCCCCAGGCCCCAAGTGTCTTGATTGTAGGTGATTGGCTTTCGCTCATGAATGAGTTTGGCGAAGGCGTCCTTGACCGTATCGGAGAATGGTTTCCCCTCCTCCGGTCTGCCATGTTCTTGGTGGTATATCCGCAAAGGGCTCTTAAATACGACCTGATTCAGACCAGCGTTTACCGCCATATAACAAATCACACCATCAATTCCGTGTGATTTGCCTAACAGCTCAAATTGCGGATAGCCCCTCAGCTCATTCCATGTGGAACGATGCATCAGGCAAAAATCGCCAGAGGCATTAGTATGCAGGATCGGAACCGGGTACTGGTGGATTTTCCGTTTTACAAATCCCGCATACCGCCGCAACCGTTTGAATGGATGGTATTTTTCCACTAGCCGATTGTTGTGATTGTACCAGTATCCAAGTACCATGGTTATGTTGTTCTCACAATACACCAGCCGTTCTTCAGTTGTGAGATTCTCCGGCACTGGCGTTCTGACATCGTGGCGATCAATACGGTAGAAATGGTCTTCGGATAACTTCCTGCTGGCCAAATACTTGATTAAGGCATCACCGTGGATAATGTCCGGGTTGGTAGACAGTACGTACTCGCCCTTTGCCCGGCAAATCCCTACGTTTTTCCCGAGGTATTCAAAAAGCGGCAGTTTACCAGGATTAGGTAGGTTCCGATGGAGGTCCGGCGGAACCTGGATAATGCGGAGAGTGCAGTAATCATTACTGATCGGCCACTCCTGGAAGACCTCCTTGAAAAATGGGCGGTTCCCAGGCGGGTTCCATTCCACCATGATGACTTCAGTAGCAAGGCGATGCTTTTGGCAAAGGTCAGCCAGGGTGGTAAAACACATTTTGGTGCGCTGAAGAAAATCTCCGCCGTAGTTGTCATTCCGGCCAACAATGATGATGCTAAGATAGATGTTGTCCATGGAATCGTTCATCTCAACCTATTTTGCGAAGTTTACCGACCTGGCATAGTCAATAGTCCGTGTCAGGCCCTCATCCAGCGTTACTCGGGGTTCCCAGCCCAACTCACTTTTGATCTTTTCGTAGTCCAGGCAGTACCTCATTTGTTCCCCAGGACGGTCGGGATAATATATGGGGGCTGGCTTTTTGTCAAGTATGTCGGCAATTTTCCAATACAGAGTATTGAGTGTGGTTTCTTTTCCAGCACCGATGTTGTAAACCGGGTTGGGATGGTCATCTGGAACAGTGAGGGCTAAAAGATTAGCCCTCACTATATCCTCAATAAATACATAATCTCTGGTCTTATTTCCGTCACCCCACATCTCCGCTTGCTGGCCAGCCGCCAGTTTTCTTATATAATCTGCCATGGCGCCCGTCACCTGCCTGGGGCCATATACCGCCGCATAGCGCAGAACTACCCAGGGGATATTGAATGCTTTCTGATAGAATTTTAAATAGCTTTCTACCGCCTGTTTCGATATAACGTAGGGTGTGACCGGATCAATAGGAGCCTCTTCGTTGACCGGACGATTCGGATTATTTCCGTAGACAAAGCCCGAGGAGGCCGTGACGACCTTTTTGACACCGACTTTTTTGGCTCCTTGTAGGAGCCGGATGGTCCCCGAAATGGAATCCATATCCAGGAGCGGATTCTCTACCGACTTGGGGACAAAGACATAGTGCACAAAATGGTAGACGACCTCAGGCTCTTCCTTGGTCACAATGGCACTAAATTCATCCGAGCCGATGTTGACCTCATAAAAAATGGCCTTTGGATTGAGGTTTTCCCGCCTGCCGCTGAGAAGATTATCAACGACTATAACCTCCGCTCCATGTTCGATCAGCGCATCTGTGGTGTGGGATCCGATGAATCCACATCCGCCCGTCACCAATACTTTCCGATGTTTTAGGTCCATCTATTCTCCATGATTGTCAAATCTCAATGATAGAATCTGATTTATGGCTTACCCCGCAGCCTTCGCGATAGATTGATGAGCGAAATAAAAAACTTACTCCGGGTATAGAGCCCATCGTATTGACGCAGCTGACTAACGGAACAACCGTGGGTCATCGGCTGATCGGCCGATTGGGTGTCATGATACTCCACCTCGATATAGTAATCCACAGGTTTGACCAGCGTCAGTCCATAGACATCGGCTGGTTGGTAGCCATTATCAAGGATTCCGAAGCGCTCCCGGGGATAGCGGAAATCCACTGCCCCATCGGGCACCAGGCCAGAATCCCAGATCAAATCGAGTGGGCGCCCGAGATTCGAATGGATGGGAGTATCAATGGTGAGGATGGCCTTGCCTCCCGGTTTCAGCACTCGGGCAATTTCCCGTGCCCCTCGCCTTATGTTATCATATCGCAGATGCTCAATGACGCTTAAACAAAAAAGGCGGTCCACGCTATCAGATGGTAAAGGGATGGATTCAATGCCGCCTTTTACAATATTGAGGCCAGTCCGATCAACGAATTCCGCACTGACCCCATGTCCCTTGTACTTCACCCCACTGGGAAAAAGGTCGGGATCAACACCGATCATTTCACACTGTACCACATCTTTCAGGTAAATTGTAAAGGAAGTCATCCCGCAGCCCAAGTCCACGCATTTCATGCCGGGCTCAAGATTTGTCGACAGAATGGCATAGGGATATTCCCATAACCGGGCAGCGTAAAATTCGGGATACTCGAGCACACCCGTCGACCAGGGGAACCGCGCTCGATTCACATCGGAATGGTCGGGTAAATTATAGGTGGCCGTGAGTTGAGCCATTGCGCGATTGATTTTCATGAATTCATCCGAGAGGGCTTCCTCTTTGATTGCAAATCGCGAGGCAGATTTAGTTTCTCTAGAAGGGTTCATCTCATTATCATCCTTGATGAATTTATTTTGTGGGGAAAACGACTTGCCATTTACTGAGCAACATCGTGGTGATCACCGCCCGATCCTGTTGTTCCAAGAAGTACCAAGCAATTACACCGTACGCCGCGAAGGAGCCTAAGAGAAATAGGGCTGCTACCGATAAAGGCAAGTGATGCCCTGACTTTAATACTAAGACTGTAGTGGTCAGAGCTGTAGTGAGCAGAATATAGGTTATTATCTTAGCCGCCAACTGCCGAGCCGGTCTGAAGATATCTAATTTCCAGCTGGAACGATACAGGATCAGGCCGATGACTCCTTTCTGCAAAGCCCAGGTCAGCGCTGCGCCAATAATGCCGAACTTATCAATCATAAACCACAAGGCCAACACATACACAGGTATCTGGATTAGGTTGGTTATGGTCACGATTTCAGGCCGTCCGGTGCTCTGTAAGACCGTTCCCGCCAGCCACGCCAATGAGCTCCAGAGGATTCCCACGGTAAACAGCTGCAACAGAGGAGCGCTCACCAGGAACTCCTCCCCCATCCAGTACTGGAGTATTTCCCTGGCAAAAATAATGACGGGACTGAGCACCGTCACCATCACCAATGTTAGGTAGATGAAGGCTTTCTTATATATTGCCTGGAGCCGTTTTTTACTCATTGTCCCGATGGTAGCAATGGCAGGGAAAAGGACCACCATCAAACTTGAAGGGATTATCAAGAACTGGGTAGCCAACTGTATCGGCACGGTATAAAACGTGACGGCCGTGACGGTCAGCAGGGCACCCACAAGAAAGCGGTCAAGCTGGATTAGGATTGTCGCGGCGATATTGTGGAGGAAAATCCATCCCCCAAAGCTGAAAAGGGGCTGAGCAGCGCTGAAGCTAAAAGATATTCGATGGATACGGGCAATCCAAATACAGAGTAAAAAATTGGTACCCGTTGTTATTATGCTTTTAATGACCATGCCCAGAGCAATATGAGAAATGTTACCGCCATAATAAAGAATTATTGCCGGTAATACATAAGTCAGTGTCTGGGAGGGTACACCAACAACATTCACCAGGTCAAACCGCTGATAGGCCTGTAATACTCCTACAAGATTCAGGTTCACGACAGTGAAGATGATCAATACGGCTAGCACCCTGAAAACATGTATGGCTTCGCCGACTAGTTCTTTCGGGATATGAAGAACCGTAACGACCAGCCAGGGTGTGATCAGCACATAGATACCCACAGCCAGGCTGGCCAATCCCATGTTGAGAAATAGTGATGTCCACACAATGACCGGGATCTTATCGTGATTGCCTTGGCCAAGAGCCTCCGCCACGAACTTTGTGGTCGCCCGTCCCAGCCCAAGATCAATCAGATTAAAATAGGCCAAAACCACCCAGGCGAGAGATAAAATCCCGAACCACTCCGGGCCCAGTTTGTGGACTACATAGGGAATGGTAACGATGGCGGCTAAAACAGGAATGACCTTACCGACGAAGTTGATAAGGGTGTTTTTGGCGAGACGACCGCCACTGACAAGGCTTACGGGTTGAGTCATGCTATCGTAGTGGATAAAAGAAGAGGTTGGTGAACCGGACTCAGCGTGGCCGCTGTCTTTTAAATTTAATTAAGTGGCCGAGTTTTAACGCTTTCCTTATCTCCTCCAGCTTCGATTCATTGGCGGTGTCATTCTTCAGTTGTCCCAGGTATGTCTTGGTATAAGCGAATCCCAAACCAAGCCCCAAACCCAGGAAAAGCCCCAGGATGACCATCAACTTTCGATTTGGCCCACTCTTCTTTAATGGTATTATCGGTGCTTCCAGGAGTGTAATCACAGGCTGACTACGCTGAAACTCTATTTCCGCCTGGGTCAGCTGCGTCTGCAGGTCGCTGGACAGCTGCGTTTTGAAAGATACCTGGCGCTGTAATCGGTCTCTCTCGGTCGCCAACTTAGCTGATCGAATATCCTGGTTTCGGTCGCTGAACTGCGCCAGGGCTTCCTCGGCCACCTCCAGTTCCCCCCGGGCTTCCACAAACCGCTCCTGGATGAACTCCAGGTTCTCCCGTGATTTCTGGGTATAAATAGCCTGCACCCGCTCCATCAGGTGCTCAATAAAGGTGCTTGCCACCTGGGCTGAGAGTAAGGGATTCCTGGTGGTCACTGCAATATCCATGATGCCCGTATTTCTGTCCACACTTACTGAGACCCAGTCGTCAAGAGCCTCTATGGCATCCTCTTCCCCTTCAGTCATGGGTACCAGAAGATTGGGATTTGTGGTCGATGCCGCGAAGGAGGGCTCCCCTTTAAATAACTTCAGCAAGGTGCCGGGCAACCCGATGGTAACCTTCTTCAGACCAGCAAGAACCATCTTGAAAACGCCCGGTGGCCGGCTGTAGTAGTCGACCAGAGTCATGGCC
>CAZJBG010000008.1:30765-38274 GCA_964543925.1 uncultured bacterium | reverse complement strand
TCTTCATCGAGCGGCTGTGGCGCAGTCTGAAGTACGAGGAAGTCTATCTCAAAGCATACGAGACAGTAACCGAGGCTAGATCAGGCATTAGGGAATGGATCAGGTTCTATAATCTTAAGAGAACTCATCAGTCGCTTGGCAAGAGGACACCAGAACAAGTATATTCGAAACAGTCAACAAAGGTGTTGGCCGCATAATGAACAACCCGGTAGGATTACATCTAAGAAATCCTAATGAGTGTCCAAACTATGGGGTCCACTTCAGGATGGAGCCAAATGGCGCATATATGTTTTGCTAAGATTATCCATTGACTCAGTGCAGGAGGAGTTCCTGGATTGGGCGAAACCGCGAATAACTCACGCGTCATACATTCGATTGGTCGAGTTTGTAAAGCGGGGCCATAAATGAAGATCATCATTCCTATTGTCGCATCCTTGCTATTGGGACTTAATCTGGACTCCAGGCTGCTTGGTCAGGACGATTACCAGGAATGGCTTAAGAAGCAGAACCGGGATTTCCAGACCTACGTGACGGAACAGGACCGAATTTTTGCTGATTTCCTCAAAGCGGAATGGCAGAACTTGAACGCCTTCATGGGTGTTGTTCCCGATACCATCCCCAAGCCGGTGAAGATCCCGGTCTATAAACCGCCCAAGAGAGAACCTAAACTCAAGCCGCCGCCGGTAACCAAACCGGTGAAAATCCCGGACATCCCCAAGCCAAAACCCACCCCCAAACCGACACCGGAGAAAAGGCCCAAGCCTCCCAAGGTAAAGACGACTAACACTGTGAACGTGGTTTTCCTGGGCATAAGTCTCAAGGTCGAGGTGGACAAGAAAATGATGACCAAATTGGAGGGCCAGATCGGCAAGGAGTATGTGAGCGATTACTGGCAGCAGATAGCCCAGGCCCCATATGCTCCAACCCTGCAGCAAGCCATGTATTATAAGGACCAGTTGGACCTGAACGACTGGGGTTATGGTATCCTCCTGTGGGAGATTGGCAAAGGGATCTATGGAGAGGACCAGAACCTGACCAACCTGTTCACCTGGTTCATGCTGCTTAAATCGGGATATGACGCCAAAGTTGGGTATACCAAGGAGCGGATCGTCCTGTTGGTCCCCTCGACCCATCTGGTCTATGGCATTCCCTACTACCGGTTGGAGGGCAGTGAGCAGAAGTACTATACGATCGCATTCGGGAAACTGCCGGAGAAAAGCAAAACATCGCTGTTAGTTTACCAGGGTGATTACCTCGATGCACAAACCCTGATGGATTTCAGTGTGAGAAAAGTGCCTTCGTTGGAGCACAACCTCAACGACCGGATACGGCAGTTCAGTTACAACGGAAGCCATTATGAGGTACCAATTAAGATCAATCAAGGAATTGTCGATCTGTACCGGTATTACCCCCTATCCAGCATGACGGTGTTCTTCGATACCGCCATTTCACCTTCTGTCGACCACGCCCTGCTCAGCTCGCTGGGTGAGATCATCGACGGCAGGTCGGAGACTGAAGCCGTCAACATCCTGCTCCGGTTTGTTCAGACGGCATTCGACTACCAGACCGACCAGGAGCAATTCGGTCGGGAGAAGTACCTAATTCCCGATGAGACCCTGTTCTATAGCTACTGCGACTGCGAGGATCGCTCCATTCTATTCTCGCATCTGGTCAGGAAGCTGGTCGGGCTCCCGGTTATCGGTCTGGACTACCCCGGCCATATCGCCACCGCCGTCAGTTTCAATGGAAATGTCACTGGGGATGCTGTCCAATACCAAGACCGGCGGTACGTCATCTGCGACCCGACGTACATCAACGCCGACATCGGTATGACCATGCCCCAGTTCAAGGATACACCGCCGGAGCTGATCGGGCTGCCATGAAAACTACAAGCCGAAGGAGCATCATGTCTAGAATATTAAACGCAGCAACCATCATCGTATGCAGCCTCGCTAGGGCGCGTTAACACTAATTGTTGATATTTTTGATTTGTGGACGTAAATTTGGTGCATGGAAATCACCGAAGTACAATACCGTCGTATCGAGGCTTGCCTCCCTCGACAAAGGGGCAATGTAAGTCACTCCAATCTTCAGGTACTCAACGCCATTTTGTTCGTCGCCGAACATGGGTGTAAATGGCGGGGCCTACCGAAGCGGTTCGGCAACTGGCATACCATCTACACCCGCATGAGCCGCTGGGCCAAGGCCGGCGTCCTGGATCGGCTTTTTGCGAAGTTGCAGGAGGAACAGATCGTTCGTATCAAGATCGAGGCCGTTTCTCTGGACAGCACCATCGTCAAAGTTCATCCCGACGGGACGGGCGCATTAAAAAAAACGGCCCACAAGCCATCGGCAAATCCCGAGGCGGTTGGACCACCAAGATTCATATGGTTGCCGCAGATGCTCGGACGGCCATAACCTTCCGCCTTTCCCCGGGCCAGGCCCATGACGGACCGGAAGGACGTCGCCTGCTCCAGGCGATGGCGCCACCTGCTTCCCAAGTTTGTCTGATCATGGACCGAGCCTACGAAGGAGAAGAAACACGACAGTTGGCGCTTCAACTTGGTTTTACTCCAGTGGTGCCACCCAAACAGAACCGTGTCACGCCGTGGAAATATGATCGAGCCCTGTACCGCCGACGCAATGAGATTGAGCGACTCTTCCGTCGCCTCAAGGGGTTCAGGAGAGTCTTCTCCCGCTTCGACAAACTCGACGTGATGTTCATGGCCTTCATCCACTTTGCCCTCATTGTTGAGGCACTCAGATAGTGTTAACACGCCCTAGTTTAATTCAAGCCCAGGATTCCAAACCGGAAGCCTTTACCCAGATGGGACATTCTCGACCAATTCGTTCGGTAGCTTTTTCCCCAGATGGACGGTACGTCCTATCTGGGAGTGTTGACAAAACAATCAAACTGTGGGATGTGGCCGTGGGCGAGAAATCCTGGGTAGGCGGGAGCAAATCAAACGAAAGACGCTTCAGAGGAAGCGTGAACTAAACCTTGGAATAGCGAATTGTAGCTCTTAGTTTTTAGCTCTGAATGTCCAAAAGACTTTGAACCGATACACTAAAGGACCTTTCAGGCGGGGCAGGGCGCGGCCCCTGCCGAGCTCATCTGTCTCTTGGCTGAGTAACGGGCACATGATTTGAATGAAGCAAATATCCCACAGGGCAGGAATGATATGATACTCGACCGGTACCCAATAACACTAATCTTACGGAGGATTCCCGGTCTGGCCGTAGTGGTGGCGGGTGCCGTGTTCTTCATTGTCCTTCTGATTATGATGTTCGGGCGGCAGGAGAGCGAATTTAGCCATGTCGACCCTATCGAAGGGCACTCGGAGGTGGAGGAGGATCACACCGAGAACGAGCCCTCAGATCACTCCCGGCCCGCTGGTTTGCTCAGCGGGGATGACCGCGAATTGATGGAGAAGATCGCAGCCGTTGGGCGGGCCATGGAGATACCGCACCACTATATTGAGGAGGCTCAGGGAATAGTCGATCAACCCCGGAAAGAAAAGGCCGTTCTGCGTCAACTATTTAACGAGCAACCTCCTATGAAGGCCAAGCGTTGCGGGGATGATTGGAGAATCTGGTCCGATTTCGGACATGAAGGCATCTATAAAGGCACCTATTACGAAGATTCGCCAGCCAGAGAATTTGCTGAGGAAATGGCGAATTCACTTTGTTACTGAACCAGGGGCGCAATGCTCGTGCAATCCAGTAGCAAACACTAATGAAGTTTCAGATCAGTGAAAATAAGCCCGAAGCCAAGGAGGAGTATTGAAAGGTTTAATCCCAGTATTCGCTTCTGGTATAATCGGGAAACAGGTTAATACCAAGGGAGGTCAACATGAGATCAATAATAAATTCCATTTCTATCTACCTGGTGGCGGGCGCCATCAGTTTGCCTGGTGTTCTGTTCACTCAGGCTCAAAATTCGGACGATGACCGTAAATGTCTGAGCGTTGACGGTGCGCTGTTCGAAGCTAGGGTAATTCCGATAGGGCAGGACTTTAATCCCCACCACGATCACGGCGGCGTAATACTCAGGGGCAGAGATGAAGCAATTTTGCTCTACCTGCGCACCGACGGCGCATATGAACGGGCGAAGTCGATTGCCAGCGAAATGAATCGGGCCTTTGCCATTGGTCACAAGCCGAACATCGAACTTTACTCTCCTCCTGAACACCCGCGAGAGAGTACGCGAGGGGGTGAATGGCACCATCCTAAAAAGACGTCTGCATCCCATTGGTCACAGTGGTCCATCTGGCTGGTCGAATATGATAAAAAAGGCAATGTAAAACATCCCCACGAGCTGGTCACGATTTCTTCTGGAGATGTCGCCGGTTTCCGAAACCGCGCGCCGGGGGGCGACCATCATGATACTTATGCCACTAGTGAGCTCAGTCTTAAATCCGCACATGATATTGATTTCGAACTCGTCGCGAATTGGTGGGCAGCCAATCTGTCGGATCTTTTAACCATGTTTGTGTGCAGTGAAGAGCCGACCCGCACGCACGGAACCTTCGCGGGGGAAATCTATGAAAGGATTTACCACGAAGCACGGGAACACTATTCCGGAGACCCGATTCCGCTGGATGTCTGGCGCGACGTGCTGGCAGACCTCGACCCTACGGATAAAATAGCCCTGCGTCGGGCCGGGCAATTCCTCCCCGAGGACTTCCGGTGAGGGTGGCCATCATGAAGGTGAAGAGCACTAGTTAAGTTAGGACTTGGTCCGGTACGCTGGCTGCTTATCAGCAGGGTGAGGCCCAACGCCTGATGGAAGTCGAAGCTGGCATGTAGACCAGTATGATACGATGATATCTCTAAGATTTACGTCGTAAATGGGATGGAGACGAGGATTTGAGGGCTTGGAGATACCGGCCGGCAGTGGGGCTTTTGCTAAGCGTGATTCTGGGGTTAACCGGTTGCGGCGGCCTTTCAGCACAAACCCGATCGCACCAGAGTGCCCTACGATTAGAGTTTTCGCCCTCATCGCTGGCAGGAGATTTGAAAACGCAGTGGCAAAGGGGACAGTTACTGCGAATTGGCTGGACACCCTCGTGGCTTCCCTTCCAAACCCTCTCACCCTCTGTTGATCTGGACGTGGGATTTCATCCCGGCAGAGATCGTGAGGGTGTCTACATTTACTCGTTATCCCTAAATGCCGTTCCGATCAGCTTCGGCAGGACAATCCGCATTAGGCCGACGCTGGGAGTGGGCTTGCAGGCCGTCCGTGGCAGGGACTTGATCAGGCCCCTCGACATCTCTGTGGCAATTCCCAGATCTGGAGGAGGCAGTGGGAATCTCTATCCCGACATTAGGTTCGGCTTCAGAGTTACTTATTTACTGAATCCCCGAGCGGAAATTCATGCTTCCTTCGCCCGTCACTCATCGTCAGCACAAGTGGATGAGCTGGGCGGAGCTGCGCTGAAGTCCAATGAGGTAATGGGCATCGGTCTTACCGTGACTCTTGGGCAGGGCCGATTTAAATACAAGAAATTTAGCAGGCAATACGCGCGAGCTCGGGCACTGGCTAACCGCTGGGATAGCCATCAGACTTCAATGGCTGGAGGGAAACCACGCTTATGGATCCCATTTCGACGGGACATCCTCAAAATTCACCAAAAAAAGTGGGAGCGATTGGCCCGTTTGTATCCCCTGGATCGTGACTACGGGGACGACCGCGAAAAAGTGCTGGCTGATTTGGAGGCTATCAGCGAGAACGCGAAGACCATTGGCAGTCTAGTCCGCCTCAAGGAGGTGTCCGGCCGTGCCCGAAGGTTATCATACACAATACCGGCAACCATCGAAACGCTGCATCAGATCATCCTCTCCGATGATCATTTTGATGAAACCGGGGCCTTGCAGCAGTTGCAGAAAATCGAAGGGCTGCTGGCGGCGCCTAATCACCTGCGGGAAGCCGGGCGTCTGGACACCCTTGATTTTCTGCCATCCCTGCCCAACGTCTATTACGATACCTACAAATTGGAATTTGAAGATGCTCGCAACCTACTTGATACGTTGAGCGTTCTCGCCAAGCATCTGCTCTTTGAGATGGAAGCTCTGCAAACCATGATATTAAAATCTTACCCTGCTTATCAGCACTTCTTTATAGTTGCGGCAGCATGGCCCGCCAAATCGCTCCAAGGAATACATGGCGATATAGTTAATATTTTCAAATCGAACCTTATTCAGGTCATTTTTAATGAATTCAATTCACTGAAGAGCCAGGATCGACTAACCGATAGTTATGTCAAGAGCGTATTCCATTTTTTAACCACTCCGCCGGGTAACCGGTTTTTTGACGCTGATGATCCGGGTCTAAACGAATTGAAAAGTCGATTCTCCAGCTATCTGTCGGCTGAGACTACTTCGCCAGAGGATAAGCCTACGGGTTCTACACGACCACCGGGTCCGCCCCCGCCTCCACGCAGCCTCATACGCAACCTCGATCTTGCCGAGAAGAAAGCCGCAAACGCAAATACAATTCCATTGTGGGCCGAATTCCTGGAATTATATCAGCGCAATGAAGGGCGGCTTCAACGGACATCCGGGGAAGTCCCATACAGGCAGTCTGCGACCCATGCCACAAATGCAGTGAGCGCCATCCTGTTCAAATCTCGAACGGCGACCAACTGCGCTCCCTGTCATCAGGAAATTTATAATGAGTGGAAAGACTCATACCACGGGTTGGCATGGGTCGATAATGAATTCAGGCGAGCAACCCAATCCTATACCAAGCAGGAATGTTTGGCCTGTCACGCACCTGAACCGCTCCTCGAGACGGGGCTAACCGATCCACCTGTCCTGCGCGCTGATCATCGGGAGGAGGGGATCAACTGCTATTCGTGCCATGCAAATGGCAGCACGATTCACGGACCCTATCGCGAAGGGACCATTTTTCATCGTACCCTTCACAATGCCGATTTTCAAACGGTCAAACTATGCCAAAGCTGTCATCCTTCCAATTTCAGCGAATGGAAGCATCGGAGGTATCCCCTGGAAGAAGACCGGTTCACGTGTCAGTCATGTCACATGCCTTCCCCATCAGAACCTCGAAAAGTCTCCCAATATGCGCAGACCCGAACCAATTCCGCCACCCACGAATGGCCTGGTGCTCACTCCATCTCCAAACTGAAGGAAGCCTTCAATCAAGTCAGTGTGCAAGCTGATGGCTCAACCTTGAAACTGCGACTGCAAATCAGCAATAATGCAACTGCTCATAACCTGCCTTCAGGCATTTCGGGACGGCGATTCGAATTCATTGCCCGGCAGTTGGATACCGAAAAAAATTATTTTAACCCCCGGGATGGCACTATCGTGCGGATTTTCGAGCGCACAATCCAGGGCAAAGAGGGCCCCATAGGAGCTGATGTCAAGCAAAGCGATGATGGGTCCATTATACAGGGGTCCGACAACAAATACGTGGAGGAACTCAATCTGTTGCCAGAGACCCGTTACGTTTCCTATAGCATCCGGTTCTATATGAATCGGGCCGAC
>CAZJBG010000008.1:22996-30755 GCA_964543925.1 uncultured bacterium | reverse complement strand
GTGGGTAGACAGATTCTTGAAAATGAAATCACAGTAGAATAGGTTGAAGCGGGTATGTCCATTAAAAGCTACTGGCGATGGGGAGTGGGAACTTCGGGGGGCGCGGCCGTACTACTACTATTGTCTGCGATATTGCTTATCTCGATAAACGGCATTACCCGCACACCGACTTTTTGCGGGAGCTGCCATTTCGAGAAGCCTCTCTACCAAACGTGGCAAGCCTCCAGTCATGCTTTAGGCTCTAACTTCTATGACCACCAAGTTGTCTGTGTCGACTGCCATGTGGCTCAGGGTCTAGGTGGGTATCTGGGTGGTAAAATGCGGGGTATTGGACACATCACTATTCAATATTTGGGGTTGCCACATGCTCCTCGTCCGCCGCAACAGGTCCGCACCAGCATCCCTGATGATAACTGCCTGCAATGCCATACCGCAACGCCGCATCGGATGGATGAATTGGGCGAGAGTGACGTTCCGCTTATTGATGAGCAGTGGATCACCGATAACCGGTCCAACATTGAACCCGATGAATTGGGCCGCAAGCTAGGGCTAATTATGGCTCACAGGGCGCACATGTCGCTGGTGGATGAATGCGCTGGATGTCATATCGAGGCCCGGCGCCGCTATCCACAGATGGAGACCAATGCCGTCCTGGCCAGCCTCCCTGAGAATCCCATGGGCTGTGTTTCCTGCCATCGAGATGTCGTGCACCGCAGGCTTCACCTGGACGCCGACTCCACCAAATACTTTGAAATCATCGCAGGGACCAAAGTATTGGTGGACGTGCCCTCAGAAAAACAGGTCTGTGGTCGTTGCCATAAGGAGAACCACGAATGTCTCTGGGAAAATGGCCAGGATCGGTTTACCTTTTCAGTGTTCTCTGGCGATTATTGCGTCAAGTGCCATCCAGGTCAATCTGTATTCTAGGTACGGGAAGGTTCGATGAAGTTCAGGCCGTTATGTAAGGCGTCTAATCGTATATCGGGCAGCGTCCAGCGCCAGTGGTTAGCGCAGGGGATGGCACTTGTATTGATTGCCTTGAGCCTGCATAGTTGCGCACCCCTCGAATTAGGTGCAAACCTACCGCCGCCGGACGAATCGCCGGCCTACCAGGAGCTGGTCCGGAAGTACCCTCGCTCCAAGTACATGCGGGCAATTTATTCCGTACCCAGAGACAATCTCGCAGCTCAGAAGAAGGCACATATTGAGGCTCGAAATGAGTTGGCGAGTCAAATTCAAACTTCAATTTCCGACACCCTGGATATGTTGACGGTGGAACGGTCCGATGGATTGACCAGGGAGGTCATTGACATCGTCAAGCGACATACCGTAGCCATCAGTAATGTGGAGCTTTTCGGTCTTATTCCGGATCATAAGATGGACCAATATTATTACCACGCCCTAGCCGCACTACCCTATGACGGTAGTATCGAGATACTTACCCAAAAAAGTGCGGAACGGTCGGAAACTATCCGGAAAAATATTGACGACGAGCATAGTGGCTCGAAGTATTACCTGGACCGTCATGACACCATAACTGCGATCTGGCATCTGATCTTGGCTTTCAGCGCCGCTCTGGATCGCGAGGCCTATCGCATTGATAGTGGCGTGATCAAGGGCAAGCGAGATGCTGCCCGGACGACCGGTATGACCTTGAGTGGTCAGGAAAAGGTCGAGTCGGCGTTTGACGAGCTGGACCACGTCACAACTGATGTGACGGCAGATCTGCAGGGTAAGCCGGAAAAAGACGCCTATTCCCTTAGGGATGTTTGGCTGATGCTGACTGGAGTGCTGGAGAAAATTGCTCTGGAGAAGGACACACAGAGTGAAAACCAGCCGGCCATCGCTGGTCTATCGCTTGATCCCCTGAAAGTACGTATTACCTACAAGGCTCCCGATGGCCAAAGACACCCGCTGGAGGGGGCCCTGGTGCGGTATGTGGTCGAGCAAGGTGATGCAAAAGCACAGGAAGAATTGGCACGGACAAATCAGGACGGTTGGGCCGGCGGCGAGGTGACCATTGGACAAAATTTGCAGGAGGACATCATCGTTGAGGGGTGGATTGATTATCGAAAGATGTTCAAGATGGAGGAGCAGGAGGTGATGGACATTTTTGGTGAAATCTACGAAACTCGGCGAAGCGTTCAATTCATCCTCAAAGTTGATGCCCTACTTGATATTGAGCCCGCAATCGGACACCTGGCGAGGGAATTCGTTAAAAAATATGGCGGGCAAAGGAATGATTTTGTTATCGACAAAATCACCTTCAATGACCCCGCTCTCAAGGAAACCGGGGGTTTCCCGGATGAGTTTAGAGATCTTTTATCGGAAGCGATCAACTTCAAAGTGGGCAGCCACAGACTCACCGAGGAACTCACCCCTGCTGGAGTAGGCGCAAACGGATATAAACTCGATGCCAGCTACCGGTATGGAAGGCGTGACAAGCACCGTTTGTTTATCCAGCTCAGTGTTAAGCAATTTCCCAATTTAGAGGATGAGATATTTTGGCCGTTTGTACCAGCCAAAAGCCTGAACGCTATTGAAAAGTATGGTCACAGGCCGACCCCGAAGTTCACCATCAGCCCGCCAATTGGGGACCAAGAAGTAATTCTGGGCAAGCCCTTCGAGGACATACACCTGGATGGTCATCTTGAGAATATCACTCGGCCCGCGTTAGTCACTTGGGAAATATCCGGCGGTGATTATATCATCCCCGAGATTGATGGGCGGGTTGCCCGCTTCCACACCGATGCGTCCAACTGGACGGGACAGGAGACGTTGATCTTCTCGGCCAGCGCCGACCCGGCCGGCGCATTTCCGGTGCGGCAGCAAGTATCATTTTCTGTGTCGGAGCCCCCGGACGAACCGCCACCGCCGCCCACACCGATACCTCGGCGCCCATACATTTTTGAGATTCCGGCTCCGCCGATCACCAATTGGCCTGATTATCGGATCGATCTGGACGCGATTGTTCGGGATCAGGACACCCCCAAACGAGAATTGCGCTGGGTTGCAGCCCGCTCGAGCGACGTTCGAGTGGAAATTGCCAATCCGGGAGGCAATTGGACGGCGATCGTTAGGCCTATAAATCCAAATTGGTATGGTACAGCTAACATAAGATTTACAGTAACCGATCCCACCGGGCTTTATCACAATCGGAATCTGACTGTTGAAAGGGTACCCACAGAGCCCCCGAGAGAATTATTTCAGCCTGCTCTTAGACTCGCTGAGTCGCTGCCCGGATTTCCCCGCGAGACGGTCCCTCGCACGGATAGAATGGAAAATCGATCCCGAGACGAACGGCGAGCTCTAGACATCCTGCTGAGGACCAACCCGCGCAGCATACCAGCGTATCAGCAGGGCTGGAGGGAGTGGGACAAATTCGCGGAGCAGGATTTCACTGATTCACCTGCAGCGGACTTTACCAAGGCGGTTGCCGATTGGATAGCCACCCATAACCCATGATGAACTTCCAATCCAAGATGTGCACGCCAAGCTCAAATTCCTTCACACGGCTGGTCGGGGCCTGATAGCAGTAGAATCGTTCAATAGGCGACCGTTCGTCGGATGGTAGGAGCGCCGTTATGACTGCTCCAAGAGTCCTGCTTCTCGTAACCCTAGGTCTTTCAGCCGGCGTATGTATTCCGTACGGGGTACAGCGGACTGACCCGATGGATCCGATCCACGGTCTGGGGTTGTTCATCAAAGCCGATTCTACACACTTCTACGCAGTGGGAGAGGGACACCACCCGAGGATGGTTCTTGCTCGAAGGAAGGCTCGACTGTGGGCCCGCCACGAATTGATGCAGACCATTAGCACGGAACACAGTTGGCTTTTTGATCATCTAGAGGAACTGAGTGACTCCAGCGCTCCCCTCATAAGATATCCGGATTTTCCGAGCTTTCCCGACCTGCCGGGGCATCAAACCGTGAATCTGGAAGCCATTACTCTGTTTTACGAAGACATTGAGCAAGTTGAGAATGAATGGGTTGCTACGTCTATTTTAAAAATTCACAGGGACGATGCCGAGGCAGCCTATCTGGATTGGCTGAAAAAGGTGCTCCCTCCGCATTACCGTGATACCTTAGACGAACTAATAAAAAAGAGGGGAGCGCCCTAGCCGGTGTCCCCGATGCCACCGTTATGACCTCTCTATTTACGGGCCTGGATTCTAGTCGTTTTTCAACAGTTTATCCAGCTCTTCGAAGGGATCAGCCTTATCTCCTCGTATTACCTCTCTATCCGAGAATGTTGAGATGCGGTTGAAGATATCGATATCGACCTCGCGGTCGATCGACCCCATTGAGAATTCGAAATCGAAGACCTGGCTGCCGCCAAAATTGATATCAGGCATGGCGATTATGCGCATTTGGTGCCGGCCGGGCAAGAGATAAGGCATCATCAGTTCCCGGCTATAGATTTTTTCGTCTTTCCTGAAACGGCGTTTGACGGTTGCGACTGGTGCTTTGGAGGTTATACCGACGTAATTGCCGTCAATGAAAACCGATGCCTGCTTCGGGTTTGAGGCAATCCTTAAATCGCTGCCGAGGTCAGATTCCCGAGCATCAACGACGATATGATGGCTGGGTTTGGCGTCGAAGCTGCATTCCCACGCCCCACCTTTGGGAAAGGCAACGGTTACCAAGTGTTTACCGGGTTCCAAGTCCTCGATCTTGAGCGGCGTCCGCCCGGCCTCAATTCCGTCCACTTTCACCGGTAGTTGGGCTGGGAGAGAGCGGACTGAGAGTTGGGAGAGGTCGGTAAGGTTCTTCCCGTATGATTGGTAGTATCGGCGCAGGATGCTGCCATACAAATCAGTGAGACCTACCGTTGTCTCGGAATAGGCAAAATCACCCCCGGTAACACGGCTCAAGGCCGTTAGTTTCTCCCGTTCCACTGAGCCATAGCCCAGACCGTAAACGAGAACTCCCTCGACGATATTCATCGACTCAAGGTCGCTCAGCCTGAACTTACTGCCCGTATCGACACCATCGGTCAGGTACACAATAACCGCGGCGCCATCGATGCCTGAGAGGAGGCTGACTGACTTGGCAATGGCATCATAAAGTGCCGTCGTTCCCTCGGCGGTGATGGATCGGACCTGATCACTCAGGAGGCGCTTGTCATCAGTCATGCCGGTAAGCACCTCGACCCTGTCGCTGAAGGCGATCAAGGCACATTGGTCACCCTTTTTCAGATTAGCGATAAAATTCAAGGCCCCCTGTTTGGTGGCCTGAATGGGATCACCTGCCATGCTGCCGCTACGATCAATCGCTACCACAAAGTAGTTTTTTGGAGGGGCGTAGGTCTGGGTCGCGCAGGAATCGCCGGCACGTGTGATTTGTGGGATCGTGAATAAGGCCAGAGAGCCTAGAAAAACCAGCTGCTGCAGGCGGATCACGGCGTCACTCCGTTGACACCATTACATAGTAGGAGCCCGTTTCGTGATCATACCACCTTTTGATGACCCTGGCGCCGGAAATGGTGGCATCGGCGGAGGATCGGGAGAGGGTCTCGTTATAGCTGAGGTAGCCATCAATCATGGACCGGTCAAGGATCTGCACCCTGACTGACCGGCTTACGGCGATATTGAACCATGCATCCTTGGTGGCGATGTACTCGTTCTCTCCAATGATCCGGTAGCCCGACCCAATCCCCACAGCGTTCCTGCCGTTAGCGAAGAACTTGTTCGGCCAATTCGGCTTATCAATTCCTCCCTCTCTCTTTCCCCCATAAGAAATTTGCGCTTTGAGTCTGCTGATATCCAGAGCCCCTTGTCCAGGATCGGACCCCATTGCAAGGAGCACATAAGTGCCCTCTTGCGTCACGGCACTGTCAAGGGCGATGCTGGCAGCTTCTATCCATTCAAGGACGCTGTTGTCGGTGGATATTTCGCTGTAGGTTGTCGATCGCAAGCCATCTGATGCGACCACATCCGCGATCTTCGCTTCTACATGTACCACAAACTGAAAAGCTAGCTTCAAGTACCCGCTCTTGCGGGCTTCCCGGTAGCCCCGGCTCTCATCGAGATATCGCGGCGCATGCCCAATGGCCAGAGCGACACCTTGGGGTGTATTCAAATGAAAAAGCCAACGCGGTCCCTCAGCTTGTATGCCACTTTGGCCCGAGGCGATAGTAAGAAAGAGCAGTCCAAGGAGCCGCCTGCCCAGAGGCATGGCAGCTAGTCGGAACCGGAGAGCTTGTCCAATTCCTCATCCAGTTTTTCAAACCCCTGCTCAGCGACGAATTTGTTGTACAAGGCTTCTTGCCTGCGCATCTCCTGCTTCGCAAGATCTACGGACATCTCTCGCGCGGCTCCGACAGGATACTCCACAAGTACAAACCATGTGATTGTTCCGCTCTTTTCAATGCGCTGAGATTTAATAATTTCAGCACCTTCAAGCTGAACCTCAACAATTTGTTTGGAGACGGATTGGGTGTACTGAATGGCTTCACCGTTAATGCCGCTCTGCTCGAGCATATCTCTCAGCAGGAAAGCTACTTTGACGGAAATAGCAGTCGCAATATCAATTCTGGCGCGGCCCGCAGCGGCTTGACGTCCAAGGGTTGAAGACGCCATCTTTGCTTCCCCTACACCATAAAAGGCGTCTTCGGCCCGGGGCGGATTCGTGACCCAAGGTTCTATCTTAACATTTGCGGCGCAGCTGGTCAGTAATATCAAGGAACCGATTAAAATGAATTTCGATTTCATTCTCTTTTCCCCTTAAATCGAGTGGCAATTGGCACGTCTGGAGCACTGCAACTTGATTATTGTGGCACAGATTATTGGAAAGCAAACTAAGGAACCCGAACACGGTATGCAAGAGATACCTGCAGGCTCACCTGAGGCAGCAATTGGTGGATAAGCATCAACCGACCTGGATGGAATCGGCGAGAGGCTATCAAGCGGAAGATGCTTCAGATGAGGCGTCAGCTAAACCTTGGAATCGCGGAATGTATCTCTTAGTTTTTAGCCCCATATGTCCAAAAGGGTCTGAACAGATACGCATTGAGGAAGATCTGCCAGTCTGCCAACCATTGAAACTACGAGGTAGGAAGATGAAACAGGCATCGAAGAAGCCAGACAGCAAACCTGAAGGCAAATTGTCCAGGAGCCGATTCATTAAAATGGCCGGGACTACGGTAGCGGCGGCTACGATTGTCCCACGTTACGTCCTTGGCGGCCCCGGTTTCACACCACCCAGCGACAAATTAAACGTGGCCATGATAGGTGCTGGTGGCCAGGGTATGCAGAACCTGAGGAACCTGCTTAGTGAGAAGGATGTACAGATTATCGCAATCGCCGACGTCGCTGAGGAGTCGGACTACAGCCAGTCTTACCATGAGGTGCCTGGCGGCCGGGGCCCTGGCTACAAGCGGGTGATTGATGCTTACAAGAATGACCCGGCGCACAAAGACTGGCCCGGTTGCCAGCTCTATATTGACTTTCGTGAGATGCTGGACAAGGAAAAGAAAATTGACGCCGTTGTTGTGGCGATTCCGGATCATTCCCACGCTGTGGCCGCACTAGCCGCCATTCACCGGGGTAAACACATTTATTGCGAGAAACCCTTGGCCAGGACGATCCAGGAAGTAAGGGTGATGACCGAAGCAGCGCGGGAAGCCGGCGTGACAACTCAAATGGGCATTCAGGGGCATGGCGATGAAGGGCTGCGATTAACCTACGAGTGGATTCGAGATGGGGCTATCGGCGATGTGACCGAAGTGCATGTCTTTAGCGCAGGTCCCAATACATCT
>CAZJBG010000008.1:15686-22986 GCA_964543925.1 uncultured bacterium | reverse complement strand
AATACATCTTCCTGCCGTGAGATTGATGAAGGGCAGCGTTACCCTATACCCAAGGGCTTTGACTGGGATCTCTGGCAGGGGCCGGTAAAAAAACGCCCGTACACCCCATATTATGCACCCTTACGGTGGCGTGACTTCTGGATCTATGGTACCGGTAGAATCGGCGATATGGGTTGCCATAACATGGATCCGGCATTCTTTGCCCTGGATCTAGGCTACCCGGAGTGGGTACAGGCCCGAGCTGCCTGGGGCGATAGAGAAAAACGTCCCTATGCGTCAACGGTGTACTACCAATTCCCGGCCCGCGGAAAAATGCCACCCGTTAAAATGACCTGGTATTGTGGCCTCATGCCGCCTCGCCCGGATGACTTGGAGCAGGGGCGCGACCTGGCGCAGGCCTACGGCAACGGCATTTTGTTTGTTGGCACCAAGGGGAAGATTATGGCCGAGGGATGGGCCGGTACGCCGCGCATCATTCCAGAGGTAAAGATGAAGGCTTATAAGCTCCCACCCAAAACTCTGCCGAGGGTTGGCGGTATCTACCGCGATTGGATTGACTCAATTCGCGCCGGCAAGCAGGCCAGCGCCGGCTTTGAATATTCCGGGCCTATGACGGAAGTCATCCTTATGGGAAACGTTGCCATGCGCACTGACCAGAAACTCTACTTCGACGGCCCTAAAATGGAGGCGACCAATTTCCCCGATGCAGAGCAGTATATCAAGGCCGAGTACTACAACGGCTGGAAATTAATGTAGCCCTCCCAGGGGAACCTATTATCTGAAAGACTCAGGAGAAAGACATGCACAAGATGATACACAGGCTTTTAAGTTGCTTTCTGGCGACTATGGTGATCACCATGACGGGATGCTCAGGAGCGGCTGACGGGGAGTGGATTGCTCTATTTGATGGCAAGACACTTGAGGGCTGGTCTGTGCATAGTGGCATCGCCAAATACCGAGTGGAAGATGGGACGATAGTAGGCACGTCGGTGCCGAACACAGGCAACACTTTCCTCTGCACCGACCAGGAATACGGCGATTTCATCCTCGAATTCGAGGTGCTACTCCACGACATTGAATTGAACTCAGGCGTCCAGTTCCGCAGCCAGATTGCCGAAAGTGAGATGATCTACTGGTTCCGCAATGGGGACGGCACACCGAGACCACAAGTGATTCACCCTGATCGGGTCTACGGTTACCAGGTTGAAATTGCAAAGGCAGAGAATGGCAGTTCGGGTGGTGTTTATGATGAGGCGCGCCGGGCCTTTATGCCGTGGCGTCCAGAGGAAGGGTCTGTAGCCAGCACTGCATTTAGGGACGGTGAGTGGAATCAATACCGGGTTGAGTGCCGGGGCGATGCAATCAAAACCTGGGTGAATGGCATCCTTTGCGCCGATTTTATGGATGCCATGACGGCTAGGGGATTAATTGGCCTCCAGGTCCACGCTGTTGGCGATGATCCCACACCCTATCAAGTGCGGTGGCGGAATATCAGGATCAAGATATTGTAGGACAACCACTGTTGAGGGAATGGGTGGTATCATGAGGATACGCTGGCTGCAAAGCATGTTCGGTATCATAGTAATGTGGTCCATTCGTGTGTTTTTGCTAAGAGACACATTCTTCGTTTCCAAGGTTTAGCTCATGTCCCTCATCTGAAGCCTCCCCCGGCATCTACATCGCCCGCCTAGTGACGCCAGAGTACACGAAGTCCATCAAGATGGTGCTGCTGAGGTAGGGGAGGGCCAGTATTCACCACATAACGTATGAAACCTCCTGGATTTCTGACTAGTTTAACTCTGTTGGTCTTGCGAACTTGTGCTCTCACAACCTCAAATTGGATGAGAGGCTTAGAACCATGACCGCCAAACATGCCTGGGAAGGCAAGATAATCGCTATCCAACCTCGGATTAGACTCCTGCGGTCCTTCGATCAACGAAGTCACTCATATCTCGGCTATGCACTTCGAATAGATGGCTTTATCGGAGGTGAGCCTCAAGAATTCCTCGTGGCCATTGGGAAGGCCGCAGCTGAGAAACATCAATTTCAGGCTGCAGACATCATATGCGGTGAGTCACATCCAGTCCCTGAAAACCGCAAAGAGGTTGCTGATCTATATAAGACTAGCAAGCTCACCGTACTTGAGCGATCTGATGAAAAGCCCCCTGCCCCACCTCCGTGGCTGGGAGTACCTCCCAGTCTTGAGGTCTATCGCGAGCACGGTCATAGACGCTTAGCTACTCGAACCTATAAAACGAAGTGCAGATGTTGCATATGGGGATGCCATATGCCCGTTGAGATGATCATCGATCAATGGAATCCACAACAGAAGCGCTATAGAACTGAGACCTTTTGCTACGGTCCGAAATCTTGTTCGTTCTACCAAGCAGGCCCAACTCGCAAGGTATCTGGCCGAAAAGGTATGATGTGGGTGGAAGAGGACTGGGTAGATGAGGAGGCTACGGCTCATCGATCTAAAGATGAGTAGAACAATATGACTCTTTCAGAACCAATCGGGCTTAAAATCCTACTTTAGCATGTGGGCCAAATATCGGGAGCGGATCAAATGAATTCCAGGTTGCGGTTAATCCTTCGCACGGCTCTAACTGTCTCCAGCTGCATGGTTGTCCTTCGCATGGCCGCCTACCAGCCTGGAGCGCGTGAATTCCGTGCGGCTGCTGCCGCCCCTGTGGTTAGTCTCGGTGCCTTGGAAGGATTCGTGCAGCTAGCAGGGGACCTGGTCCCGCATCCGACTCCCGTGAAAAATACCACTGACCCCTTGGTTTGCGGGCAGATGCAGTCACTGGAGGACCTCCTTATATCCGTTAGGGATCGGGGTGTCAAGAACGTCATCGTCACCCTAACGGACGTGCCGGTATCGAAAATACCGCCGCTCACGCCCAGCCAGCTTGTCCTAGACAACCGTGAATGCCGGTTCGTCCCGCATGTCAGCGTCCTGACAGTGGGCAGCCTGATCGTGGCAACTAACAGTGATTCCCTGCTCCACACCGTACACTTCTACGGTGCCCTTAATATGAATATTGCACTGCCCGAGGGCCTTGCAGTCACAAAGATCACCGATGAGCCAGGTATGATCATTGTTAAATGCGATGTCCACGGTTGGATGCAAGCCTTCATCCGGGTAGATGCTCATCCCTTTCATGCGGTGACCGATGAAAGCGGGTACTTCCGAATCCCGGATATCCCCGCCGGCACCTATAGCCTGGAGATCTGGCACGAAAGGTTAGGCCTGCAGAAGAGAACAATCCGCATCAAAGGGGAACAGACCGAGGTCATCCAAGTTGCGTATGGCCTGGACAACTAGCTATCAGATGCTAATGTAGGAGACTTTCCGATGTTTAAAAAGTTAACGCTCTTCATCATAATGCCGACCCTGGTATTAACCGGCTGGAAAGACGCCGAAATCCAACAGGCCACGCCTCGGAGACAGCCTGACGCCGAAATAGTTCTCTACGCGCCTGAGCAGCACGATCTCTATGACGGTCACTTCGTCTTGTCGGCGGGTCGGCTCTACCAGGTAGGACGGCTCAATGATCCCCCTGGATGGGATCACATGGGAAATGACGCTTCGAACGTTCATTCGGTGGAAGGAACTGTCGAAATCGACGTAGACGAGATCAAAAATACTGGCCGCTTCTCCGCCAGGCTCCAGGTCCAGGAAGGTGATCTTATTCTGGAGTTCGACCGGTTTCACCAGTTTAGTCCTTGCCAGGACGGCGGTGTGGCTGCTTATATCTATGAACATGGGGATTCCGGATGCGGAGATGCGAACTGGCCGAAAACATTTATCTATATTGCCGGCTGGGGCTATGGTCATGCGACGCTCAACGGCGAGCCTATTTATAAGGACTACGAAATGCACTTCATGGTCACTCAAGGCATCCGGGATAGGAGAAGTCTAAAGGTGAGCTACCCACTCCTGAACAAGAAATCTTCTGCCGGGGCGGTGAATCCAGCCTCACAGCAGCTGGACTTCTACATTCGAAGCCCTAAGGTGGATGTGCGTAACAACCCTACCCGGGAAGCCTTTGCCCATTTCGTTGCAATGGAAGTGACCTGGAAATAGGACCACCAGGAACCTAAAAGGCAAAAGGAAGCGAATATTGTGCAGATAAAAAATATCAATGAGATTAAGGAATTTTCGGAGAAGGGATTCCTTAGGCGCAGGATATGGCAAACAGAAAATTTACATTGCAACATTTACACCTTTGAGCCAAAAGGAGTTAATCCGATCCATCGTCATCCTGGCAGTGACGAAGTCGTTTTTTGTATGGAAGGCGAAGGGGAAATTGTTATGGAAGATGAAAGAAAACCGATTCGTGCAAAAGATACCGTATTGGTTCCCGTGAATAAAGCACATGGCTTTGTCAATACCGGCAATAAAAGGATGATTATCATCGTTATGCAGTGCCCGACACCGGTGGGACATATTCCAGTAGAAGAAGGATCGCTTGCCGATTAACATTATGCCCCCACTTCCCGTCAGTAGTAGTGGAGGGAGTCATCTACGTTCTGCTACGCTGACCAAGCTCTAAGGCTCGCCGCAAGCGGCCTCGCCCGCAGGGCTACGCTGAGACCCCCGACACGCGGGTTATGAGCCCGACGAATGAGTAGGAATAACAGCAGCTTAAGTCCCTAGTGTGACCAAAATGTGACCAAGCCTGCCATCGAAAGCCCTGCCGGTTGAAAAATCGGCAGGGCTTTTCAGTTATTGGCTATTGGATGCCAACGGCTTAGAAGAACTACTCGTCACGACGAGGATTATGACAACGATGCAATGAGAGTGCAATTTTCTTGGCGGTTTTTGTCGAGTTCTGTCCAGAACTGACCTAGTGATAGTGCCCTCTCCTCATCGTTTGGACCACCTGTTATGGAAGTATTTGAGGTTTTGAGGATCCCCACAAAATTGCACCAAATACTAACTTACGAACTGGTACAGCTTTTAGGTGGCAGGTCAATTATCTCACCTCAGGCATCTACATCGCCCGGTTGGTAACGCCGGGATACACCACGTCCATCAAGACGGTGCTGCTGAAGTAGCCTGGATACTGGATGCTGGATAAAAGCTGCGGCTATTAGCCGGGGCTTGCCGGCCGGGCTCTAGCTGGCGATGTCCTCGCCGCCGGTCCCTTCATCCGGTTTTTTTGTTGGATTGCAACAACTTAGCTCTTACACTATCCTCAGCCGACTTTCACTATACATAAGGGAGGCAAAACAATGGCTCACTTTCCACGCTTATTCAGGACAACATACCCTCTGCTCCCTTCGGCGTTGCTCCGGGCCAGCCTGGCCCTATGCCTGGCGGCTCCCTTCACTTCAACCCAGGCCCAGACCCTGCAGCAGGACTCCCTGGCCCTGGTGGACCTATACAACAGCACCAATGGGCCCGGCTGGCAAAACGTCTCGGGCTGGATCAGCGCGCCAATTGCCGTGTGGTCCGGCGTGACAATCACCGGCGGCCGGGTGACGGGACTCAATCTGCTGAATAAGAACCTGTCGGGGAGCTTGCCGACGTCCATCGGCGACCTGACGGCGTTGACCAGCCTGTGGCTGGGCGGTGATAATATATCAGGTTCGCTGCCTTCTACCATCGGCAACCTCACCAACCTGACCGGACTCTATATTTACCTGACCAACTTGTCCGGCGCGATTCCGCCTGAGATTGGCGACATGACCAGTCTATACACGGTGTTTCTGGAATCTAACAACCTGTCCGGCGCCATCCCCACCGAGATTGGCGACTTGGCGAATCTGAAGGAACTGTCGCTATGGGGCAACCAACTCAGCGGCACGATCCCGGCTGGAATCGGCAACCTGGGCAGTTTGAAGAGACTCTATCTGAATCAGAACCAGCTGACGGGCGCCATCCCTGCTGAAATCGGCGGCCTGGTCAATCTCGAGGTTTTAAGCCTCGGCGGCAATCAAATTACGGGTACGCTCCCTACACAAATCGGCAACTTGACCAAGTTATCGTTCCTCAGATTGGCCTCCGGCCAGTTCAGTGGCGCCATTCCAGCGACCATTACCAACTGTACCATGCTCAACCAGCTTTATATCCAGGATAACCAGTTTGATGGGCTCCCCGACCTCAGTTCCCTCAACTACCTGGCCAACCTGGTCATCGAAAACAACAACTTCACCTTTGAGGATATTGAGCCTAACCTGGGGGCCGCCAGCAACCTCTTTGACTATGTGCCTCAGAACAAGGTGGGCCAGGCAGAGTACATCAATGTCCTGAGAGATTCCAGCTTCAGCCTGTCGGTGACGGTGGGGGGGAACAACAACCAGTACCAGTGGACGAGGAACGGGGTGAACGTTTCCGGGGCCAACAGCGACAGCTATTCCGTCACTGCCGCCCAATTCACCGATGCCGGCACCTACCAGCTGCGGGTCACCAATACCTGGGCGACCGGCTTGACCATTTACAGCGAACCGGCCTATGTCTCTGTTGGAAACGAGGATGTCGGTGAGGATACGACCGCCACCGGTGTGGCAGTACAGGATTCCCTGGCGCTGGTGGCCTTGTATAACAGCACCGATGGCCCGAATTGGGTCAACGTCACCGGCTGGCTGGCCGGTCCGGTTGGCACCTGGTCCAACCTTGCTATTACCGATGGCCGGGTCACCGTTATAGACCTGTCGAATAAGAACCTGACCGGCGTCCTGCCGGACGCCATCAACGATCTCACGGAGCTGCTCAGCCTGAGAGTCAGCAACAATCAACTTACGGGATTCTTTCCACCTTCCATCGGAAACCTGACCAAGATGATTCAGTTAAACCTTGATAATAATCAGTTCTCCGGTCCTATCCCCGCCAGCATCGGTAACCTTGATTCTTTGCTATACCTGTACCTCCAAGGTAATCAGTTCTCCGGTCCTATCCCCCCGGAAATCGGCAGCCTGACCAAAGTGATTAATTTGTGGCTGCATGATAATCAATTATCAGGGGCCCTACCAGCGGAAATAGGAGGCTGTGCGAGTTTACGGCATCTGCGCCTGACGAATAATCAACTTACCGGAGCCCTGCCGGCCGAACTGGTCGGGTTGCCGTCCATAAACCAAATCGATGTGGACTCCAACCAGTTGGTCGACCTTCCTGATTTCAGTGGCGCGAGTTCCCTGTGTTATCTCTACGTTCAGAATAACCGGCTTACCTTTGAGGACATTCTGCCGAATGTGGGCGTGCCCTGTTACTTTTACACCTACAGTCCGCAGGACAGCCTAGGTGCGGCGCGGGATACGGTCGTCTTCGCCGGTGGGACGCTGGAACTGATGGTGT
>CAZJBG010000008.1:0-15676 GCA_964543925.1 uncultured bacterium | reverse complement strand
CGACCGGGGGGACGGGCAATGCATATCAATGGCTGAAGGACGGCGGGACGGTGGCCGGGGCAGACAACAATACCCTGGTCATCGGCTCCCTGGACGTTGCCGACGCAGGCGTCTATACGTGCGAGATAACCAACGTCGGCGCCCCCGACCTGACCTTATACAGCAGGCCGATAAACGTTAGCGTGGTGGTAGACACCACCGCGCCAGTAGCGCCGCAGAACCTGACAGCGGTGCTGGATGAAGTCGCCGTGACCCTGACTTGGAACCAGATCGAGGACCCGGATTTCCTGCGTTATCGTATTTACGGGGGGACAGTTGCCAATCCCGCCACGATAGTGGAGCTGACTTCCGATTCGGAAGGCGCGAGCGACACCAGCAGGGTCTTTGCCGGTCTGGCCAAGGGCGCCACATACTACTACCGGGTGACGGCGGTGGACAAGGCGCTAAACGAGAGCGAGTTCTCCAATGAGGTGAACGTTGAGGTTATCAATTCACCGCCATCGGCCTTTCACCTGGTCTCGCCCGGCAACAACGCCACGGTGGCCATCACCAGTACTAATCTGACGGACAGCATCACCACCGTCTGGAGCGCCTCCACCGATGCTGACGGTCACGACGTGTGGTATGGCCTCTGGCTGGGTGGGGAGCTGACCATCCTTCCGAGGTTCACCGACCACGCCGAGAATTTCGCCAAACTGGCCCACCAGGAAATCGCCGACAGCATGGCGGCCGCCGGCATGACGGACGGCATTACCGGGCAGTGGGCGGTTTATGCCACCGATCAGATCGATACCACCTGGTCCGACACCTTGAGCCTCACCATAACGGTGACGCTGGAGATAGCCGAGGAGCTCGGTGTGCCCACCGCCTTCGCCCTGCACCCGGCCTACCCCAACCCCTTCAATCCCAGCACCACCCTGCGGTTTGACATGCCGGTTGCAGCCGACGTCACGATTATCGTGTACGACCTTCTGGGCCGGGAGGTGGTCAGGCTGATGGAGGGACACCTGGAGCCTGGCTACCATCAAGTGCTATGGGGTGGCAGAACCGCCAACGGCCGTGGCGTGCCTACCGGCATCTACATCGCTAGCCTAGTGACACCGGAGTATGCCAATTCCATCAAAATGGTGCTCCTGAAGTAGGGCGGCCAGGCAGACATTCAGGCCATTTCATGGGAAATGTAGTGAGTTTCAGCCAGAAACGGTCCGTAATGTCCTGAGTTGGACAAGTTTTCTGGTGAGTTATTGGTGAGTTATCGTCATCAGGAATGTATGGAGTCTAAAGTAGCCACCCCCGCATAACCACTTTTGTAATCTTGACTTAAATAGCATAAATTACTTCCTGTGATCACTCAAATAACACTGGGCTGTGGAGCGTTGTCCCGCAAATACGTTCGTGGCAGAGAATCGAAAGAGGCTTTAGCTGCAATTGAGGACCAATTAGCCTACTATTTATCACCACCTCGTTAGTCAGACACATTCTGTGTAAGCAAGTGAAGATTAATTAGATGATTTGCCGAGGATAAGCAATATGGCAGAAAGCGAATACACGTTTTCATTCTTTCCTTACCTCAAGACCTCGGGGCCGGTGCTCTATCGGAGTCTCACGATTAAAAGCAGTCACGATTTTACTGATCTACCGCCTGATGCGGTCCGACATCTCGAAACGCTGCGCACTATGTTCTTCCTTCGCGATCATCTCCGAATCCAGAAGATGTCATATGCATTTCACGCTTCAAATGAGGACTTTAGCCCTACCGAGTTCATTCAGCAGCTCCTTGAGTTTCAGGCACTTGCACGCTTCATCTATTCTAGCCCTCATCACACGTCTGGTGACCCCTTCTTGCGGTTTGAACACGGAAGCCTCTACCTGCTTCAACCAAAGCAGGTCTCTAAATTCATACTCGTTAACGATCACAATGTAGAAATCCTACAAGAAGGTCAAAGTCTTGATTTCGATTCCAGAAACGAAATAGAGGGCTACGAAGGCCGACTAAACAATGAATCGTATTTTTGGGTAGCTCGTGGTAGTCGTATTTTCCCTCCAACGGCGTATCTGGGACTTAACATTTCCCAAGATTTATGCAAAGACCTCAGCTATTCTCACTCTCAGTCTCGACTCTACCGACCATTGGTTGAGTATTTTTCAGCGGAAGAAGAAAGAGACAATCTGAGCGAACGTATGTTCACGGCACTTACTTGGTATAATCGGAGTCTAGAAATCGATAATGATGAAAGCGTGGCTTTAATCAACCTTGCAATTGCCTTCGAATGCTTGCTAGACCTTGAGGAAGGTGAGAAAGTTACTGCTCGCTTCAAAGAGGCCGTCGGTATCCTTGTAGGAAATGTCCCCCGCCTCGACAGCTGGCTGACACAGTTCTATGGAGCTCGTTCCCAGATTATTCATAAGGGGCGGTCTGCCAGCCTAATGTTCATCGCCACCGATGACCCCAAAAAGCCATTCGGAAGGCCAGAACTGGAATATCGGTCACTTGTCTCATATGGACGGCAGGTGTTCCAGGTTTGTGTCGCGACCATACTAACTGGCGCACAGATAGCCAAGCAACTAAAGCTGGACTCCTTGCTCGTTACAAATCAGCAGAGACTAGAACGGATTTGCAAAGCGCTCAGCAAAGGAGATGGAGCTCCAGCCGATCGTATAGCCGCTGCGAGTCAAGATGTTCGTGATATTGCGACTTATCGGTTTGTCGCAGAAAAGGGATTGCAATTCGACCAATTGATCGGCACTGCCCATCTGATGATTCAGCAATTTCTCGACTCTGCTCCTGATGTTTCTTCCGAGCTAATCAAGCCGATGCAGGAATTCGCTGCAATAAGTTCTAGCGATCATTATGAGGCGCTCTCGCTTCTGAAGGTAATCCAAGATAGATTCGAATCAGGAGGCATTACACAACAGACATCGACAATTGACCTACGTTTTATTGTAGCTTCACTGATAGACAGTGTCTGGCATTACACCTTTATGCATTATTACCATCTTGAGCATTTGGAGAAAAAGAAGAAAACAGATTAGACTGCTAGGTCCATCGCTATATCAAGCTAATCCAATCGCTCACAGAATAAAGGAGGAATTTCCTCTCGCGGGTATTCTTGTTGCGATAAAATCGGGAATCCTTCCGTCTGGTAATCTTATTAGTCACGCACAATGGTAATGATAGACTTCCGCAGCAACCAAAGAATCTTAACCGATATTGAAGATCAAATCGAAAGGCTGGCAGCAGCTTACTCTGAAGCACCAGGACTTATTCTAACAGAGGACGACCTCAAATGTCTTCTACATTCAAAGTTGTCCGGCATGCCTCTCATAAAGGGTAACTTCGCTACGCGTGACACTGAAATCCTGGCCACTGCAGTGCACAGCGAAGTTTCATGGTTCGATTCCAGAGGCAAACTCACTATCAAGCCGGATCTCACAATTCTTGATCCCCAACGTCTAGAGATTCTTCGAGGGAATGCCAGAAGGGCAAGCCTGCCAAGTAAGGGATACGGATTCCATGGTAATGCAATTGTCCTCGAACTCAAGTTCATTAGGCAGAAATCTGGAATAACGAACAGCTTGTACCACAAGGAGATACTGCGGGATTGGAATAAGATAAGGGGACTCTTTGAAAAACTCGAAGATCAGGGTGCTACAGACGCGATCTTCTGCTATTTCGTCATTTTCAACAAGAGTGCTGCCGCTTGCCGAAACTTCGGACGATTCCTCAGTGAAAACAGAAATGGTGTCAACCACAAAATCCTTTACAAACCTGGAGGTGTGTTCTGAAGAAATTCAAATGGCACGCATGGGACTCGCGTGCTATGTCTGATAAAAGAATTTGAGTGGCATTGGGGAGGTACCGCGCCTGAGCGTTGAGAATTGCTGACAATGGAATTTGAGCGTAAAGTGAGAGATGGTGTGGGAGTCTACTTCCGATAAGCGTATTTATCAGACATCAAACTAGTGCACCGGACTTGAGAGTCTCGGTCAGCTGACAACGGCATTTAAGGGAAAAACTTTGCCAATCTCAATGGTGTCTTTTATTCTTCTATTAAAGAAAGCAATGGATTTTCAGTTCGACACTCTCCCGTCAAGAAAACTAAAGAGGGTGACATAGAACCCATACAACAAGTAGAGTTTTCTAGTGGACCAAAACCATGCGCTGGTAATCTAATCGCTAGGCTCCTCGCCCGATGGGCCGTTGGCTCCGCCCGAGCTTGGAGCTTTTGGGGGCGGCGCGAGGTTCTTGAACCATGTACCGATGTTAGGCACAGTACTGCCGCCGTCCGGAAATAGCTGGTCAGCGATCAAGTAACCCAGTGCTCGGTACGACTCGAACTGGAACTCGTCGAAAAACTGGTCTCCGGTGGATTGGTGAGGGAAGTCGGGATGCTTAGCCCGATATGCCTGAATGTCCCTGGGCTCCTTGCCGGTCACCGAGGACTTGATGTAGATGATCATGCCAGCAGGATACTTCGGACCGTAGTTGATGGTGCCGAAAGCCCACTGGGCCTGGCTGTTACCGGCGGAGTCTTTTTTAATCCTGCTTAAGTTGCTCATCCTGATATCGATATGCCGGTCCATCCTTGCAAAGGCGATCAGCTTGCCCAGGCTGCCAAACTCCATGGCCTTGTCCTGCTCGGCATCGCAGCAGACAATGTACTGGCATCGTCGACGTAGCAGTTCGTACAGCCCCAGGTTCTCGATATGCCCACCATCGGAGAGGTTGACATACTTGCTGGAAGTATTTAGCCAGCCAAACAGCTCTGCCAGCAAGTATAAGGGTCCTACCTGCATTGTCCTTCGTCTTAGAGTACGAAATAAATTCCCTCTTGCCACCTGGCCGGGATTGGGCAGCCAGTAATCAAGGCGGATATTGAGGATGGTTAACAGGAACACCATCCACTTGGAGGTGGATGTGCCCATATAGGGTGAGGCTGCCGCGCCCGATATAGCCATGACCGTGCCAAGGTTGACGGCCCTGTCCTCTTTCTGCAGAGCGGCGGTGTCACAGTAGCCGGTAAGATAGCTCCCGGTCCAATGAGGGCTGAACATGAAGAAGTCAGTGTTTCTGCCCTGCATATTCTTGTCTTTCTGGCCAGGCACATTCAGGGCTGTGTTCACCAGGTGATAGGGCGCGCCAGTCGTTCTGCTCTGAAGATCGGATAACTTTATATCATCCTTGTGATGACCGTTGTTGGGATTAACCAGATAGGCCTTACTTAGCCTATCCCTATAGAACCGGTGCATACTAGTGTGGTTTATGTTGACGAAGGCTCGGTTAAAGAAGTAGACAGATACAATGGCTATAAAGAGGGCAAATTCGCGTGGCCCCTTGCTACCAAATCGAGTTACATCTCCCAATCCCTGGTAGATCCAATCGGAGAATAGCAGGTACATGATGATCATGATGGCAGGTCCCAGAATAGCCACAGACAGCACCTTCAACTGGTCAGTAACCTTATTCATCATCCCTGCTGGCATCGCGTTCCCGGCACCCCGCTTCTTTAACGACTGCTCCAACGATCTTACCAACGGAGTCAGGGCTGTGGCCGCTACTATGATTGCACCCAGAATATTCATCCCCTCGAATTTGTCCGAGAGGACGAGATACCGGTAAAAAGCGGGCAGTGATTCCACGAAGAGAAGGTAGAGGGTAATAAACAGCAATGCGCCAAAGTACTTCTCATACGCAGACCTTAGGTTGTATTTAGCACCACGGAACAGCTTGGCAATGGGAGGGAATGCAACCACACTCACAAAGAAAATGGGAATGGCCCACTTGGTAAAAAAGTACAGGTGCACCTCCCCCCAGGATACCGTGATCAGGTTGGGATGAAGCCATGCGAACCACAGAGCGAAACCTCCAACAAATGGCGCCAGCACTAGCAGGTTGATGATGATCCCCCGGAACAGCAGGGCCGGGATGCGGAAATAGTCGAGAAAGCCACCCGGAACCAGGTAGTTGCCACCGCTGCGGAAGTGCTTGATCGTGTCCGACTCTGGCTCTCCCGTCATGTGTATAAAGGCATGCCCTGGCGGTTTGCCATTGCGCTTTTCCAGCTGCAAAACCGTGCTTAATGCCGACCCGATGTACCCGCCGCCGGATACCGTGGAGAGATAGTCGAACCAACTAAGCAAACCCCGCTTGGCGAAAATCTGCAGCACTCCCAGATTGAAGGTCGCCGACCGTATACCACCTCCGGAGAATGCCAAACCTACTAGGCCATGCGGTTTTTTGGAGTCACCCTGACTTGATGAGGGCAACTTAGCCGCCTTCCGTCGCTTCCCAATGACTTCCATTTCATCCGGGAATACCTGCGACTCGAACTGCTCTTCCTGCTTCATCGATCTTTGTCCTATTTAGGTACTCTCATTTTATCGGGTGAACGTGATTTCAAGGGAGTTCAGCACGCTAGCGTCTTACAAGTGTACCGGTTCAAGGCCATTTGGACATCTGAGTTTAAAGATAAGAGACGCATTTCACCTTTCCAAGGCTTAACTGACGCCTCGGCTGATGCGTCCTTCGCTTGATCTTTTCCTGCGGCATGGGATGGTGTAGGGAATAATGACGATTGAAGATTGATACAAGCGTTCCCCTAATGTCTGATAAGGGAATTTGAGTGGCATTGCCGTCGGTGATTAGACCGATAATACTATGAATTACAGACCTCAAAACTATCTTTACTTTTGCATTGTATTAATCTTCCTAATTCTTTAATCTACATTTATCTAAACTCGATTCTACGCTAAATAACCAATCCGCCGAGGGTGACCTAGGTTATCAAGCCTGCCTCGCGTTTTGCCACCCAGGTCCCTTCCCCCGGCTTGAGAAGAGGGATATGTACATGAAGCGCACTCAATCCATCACACTAGCAATGCTTGCTGGCTTGGCCATCCTGACCGCCCAGGAGCTTAGCCAATACACATTAGTAGATATACTCAGTGCACCCTTTCCATCAGGGCTAACGGCGGCACCCGATGAACAGGCGGTAACCTGGATTTACAACGATCAAGGACGTCGCAATGTCTGGATCGCCGTAGCGCCCGACTGGAAGGGTCGCCAGCTCACGGATTATAGAACCGACAATGGCCAGGCCCTTTCAAGCATAGCCTTTACGCCAGATGGAAAGACTATAGTTTATGTACGGGGCGGCAGTACCGTCCGCAGTGGTGTGCACCCCAATCCAACAAGCGCTCCTCAAGCAGCAGAGCAAGCATTGTGGGCAGTGACAGTGAAGAACGGCCGACAACGTCTGTTGGCTGAGGGCAATTCCCCGGCTGTGTCCCCCGTTGGCGACCGGCTGGCATATCTGTTAAATGGTGATATTTGGGTAGTCTCATTGAAGAGGCGTAATGCAGAGCCCCACAGCCTGGTGGATAATCGTGGCAGCAGCGGATCGCTACGCTGGTCGCCTGATGGTCAACGTCTGGCTTTCACAAGCAACCGAGGCAGCCATGGCTACGTGGGTGTATATGAGTTGGTGACAAATACCATGACCTGGCTCGCACCGAGTGTGGACCTCGACTTGAGTCCGGCTTGGTCCCCCGATGGTACCCAGGTTGCCTTCATACGACAGCCAGCCGATCCTGACGCCAAGCCTTTTACCCCCACAAAGGAGGGCTATCCTTGGTCTATCTGGGTAGCCGATGTGGCCAGCGGTGAGGGACGAATGCTGTGGCAGGCGGACTCGGGTTCAGGGAGCGTATTCCGTCAGGTAGTGGCCGCTGACCAGCTGATCTGGTCAGAGAACGGCCACATTATTTACCCCTGGGAGAAGGATGGCTGGACACACTTATACAGCCTCCCTACCAGTGGCGGTGATCCGCAACTACTCACGCTTGGTACTTTTGAAGTAGAAGATATGGTGGCGACAAACAGCGGCAATACTGTACTGGTGTCCTCCAACCAGGGAGATATTAATAGCAGACATCTTTGGCGCGTGCCGGTCCTAGCTGGCCAAGTCGAGGCCCTCACTGGGGGAGACGGCATCGAGTGGAGCCCCGTGGCCACGAAGGATGGCGTGGCCTTTCTCGCTTCCGATGCCCGAATCTCTGCCCATCCTGAAATAATAATTGGTGGAGAACGACGCTTATTGGCTCCCGAATCCATCCCAGACCGATTTCCCACAACTGGGTTGGTTGTGCCCGAAGCCGTCACTTTCATGGCAGAGGACGGAATGATGATTCATGGGCAGCTGTTCCGACCACTCGGCAGTCTGGAAGGTGTGCGTCATCCTGCTGTCTTGTTCCTTCACGGTGGCTCCCGCAGGCAGATGCTACTGGGCTGGCACTACCGCGGGTACTACCACAATGCCTATGCCCTGAACCAGTACTTGGCCAGCCAAGGTTACGTGGTGTTGAGTGTGAACTACCGAAGCGGTATAGGCTATGGAATGAACTTCCGTGAAGCGAACGATTACGGTGCCACTGGGGCGAGCGAGTATCTGGATGTCATTGCCGCAGGGCGCTACCTTCAAGGCCAGACCGATGTGGACCCGACACGCATCGGCTTATGGGGTGGTAGCTACGGCGGCTACCTGACAGCCCTTGGACTGGCTCGCGACCCTGACGTGTTTGTAACGGGTGTTGATCTGCACGGAGTCCACGATTGGAACACTGAATTACCCAACTGGAACCCCGATTACGTACCGGTTGAGCACCCCGAGTTCGCCGATGTGGCTTTTGCTTCTTCTCCTATGGCAGACATTGACAACTGGCGCGGGCCGGTGCTGGTGATCCACGGTGATGATGACCGCAACGTTCCCTTTACTGAAACGATAAATCTTGTGGCTGCCCTGCGTGAACGGGGAATAACGGTGGAGCAGCTAATATACCCTGACGAAGTACACAGCTTCCTGCTGCATCGTAACTGGCTGGCGGCCTACCGTGCCGCTGCAGAGTTCTTGGATCGCCACCTGAAAGGAACCTCACGCTGAGGTTGCACCAACGGCCACTACTATGGTCGGAATAGGTGAGACTTATCGTCAAACTGGCTAATTGGCATGAAGGGGTCCAGTACAAGGCCCTCTTGGGATAGCAGCCAGACGGATAGGAAGTAAATAAAATTAAGGAGGGAAACCATGAGACGCATTTTACGAAGTGACAAATTAGCTTTCCTCAGTTTTGTCGTTGCTCTTGGTTTAGGCAGTTGCCGCTCGGGCACAGATGGTCTAGACGCTATGAATCTAGAGCAGGAGGCCCGCACATTCATGGCTGAGTACGCCAACGAGTTGCGCACACATAACCGACCAGCCCTGGGAGCCAGGTACGACGTTCGTGGTGTACATATGGTTTTTTCGGGTCAGCATAGTTTTATGCCCCAGGACTCAATCGCAGCAATGTACCAAACTAACTGGACCGGTCCAGAATTCTTTGAGTGGCGTGATCTCACATATGATGTTGCAAGCCTAAACAGTGTTTTGGTGATGGGCCAGTTCCAGTGGAAATCACGATCAAGCGAGGATACCCTTAGCTTTGCCTATACGGCCCTGCTGGTGCATCGTGAAGATCGCCTCGGCATCAGGCTGGAGAATGAATACGTGATGCCCTAGCGTCGGTGGGATTTCTGAATCAAGCCCAATAGGTCTAGAGTGGTCTGTACGATGCAGCCTTAATGGTACGAGCCTGCCCCTAATATCCGACAACGGAATTTGAGTAGCATTGGGCGGGATCTGTTGGGGTGTAGGGATCCGCGATAGCGGATTGCTGGTGCCCGCCCCTCAGCATTGCCTCGGCGTGCTATCTCTAGTGGTTTTCTCATCGAGAGACAGTCGGGCTAAAATCCGACACTCATACAACATAAGCCCCACCAACCTTGCGGCTGATGGGGCTCTAAGCAGTGCGGTCACACTGCAGTCACAGTAACACCCTAAGCTACGGTTATTATTGAGATATCAAAGGGCTCATAATCCGAAGATGGTTTTATCGCTCGAGTTGATGCTATAACTGGTCAGTACTGGACACAACTCGCCAGCACCCACCAAGAGAATTGCACTCTCATTGCATCGCCGCCCCAAGTCTCCTCGTGACGCGCAGTGCGGTCAATTTTGAAGTTGATATCCAATATTTATTTATTGATAACAGGATAAGTGCTCATTTTTAGATAATCCCTTCTCATCAGGTACATCCTGGAGCAGTATACCGTCAATGCCACCCATTCTTTTCGCATCTGTTGCATTGATCCTGGATTCATAGAGCAGAAAGCGCAATTTGTCGATCCAACCTCCTGCAATTGCTTTGCCTTTTAATCGGAGGTACATATTAGCAGCATATTCGCTCCACAAATCCCAATTCTTCTCCTCGAAAACACTGGACATCCAGCGATGCGGTTCGCTGTTTGCCGGGTAACTGTCTTGAACAATACGCCAATTTTGTCGATCATTATAGGGCTCGGCCCAGATATGTTCTGTCATTGCGGGATTCAAACGGTCAATTAGTTGTTCTAATGAGTTCCCATCTAGACTGGCTGGAAATACTGGGCAGAGCATACCGAATGTTGGAATACCTCCCTTTTGAAGATTTTCGTGTGCCTGCAATCGTTCGGATGGCAGAGATGTGCCAATCTCCATTCTCCTGGACCAGTTATCATCATAAGATCCAATGGAGAGGCCAACCACGAATCTCCCTGGATGATCACTAAAAAACTTGATCCACTCAGGATTGCCAACCATAGCGTTCTTTGTCAATACCCGAATGCGGAACGAAGTATTTTCAAGGACCAACTCCAATATTGCCCTGGTAGTGCCATCCATGATTTGGTGAGGGCTGAATGCATCTGTGAGCATCGAGAATACCAGAGTCTCGCCCTCCCCCCAAGCGGGTGGTTTGTTTGCAAGCTGGTTTTCCAGGTTTTTGATAATATCAGGATAAATGAACGTGAGCGACGGATCGTCGGACGGCAAAAGGTCCTTGCCAATCTGTTCTTTCGTCAGATCGGCGAACCTCTGTTGATTGATGCGCAGGTAGTTCCCCCAGTTAGAACTGCAGTATCGACAGCCAAAGCCGCACAGGCCCAAGATGTCCAACTTGTAGGTGGAGAGTTTCTTCTTCACAAATCCAGGCGACGGCTTAATTGGATTTTTGACAGCGGGGATATTTACAACTTTGTTTTTCATGATTATGAATCCTCCTCAATAAAGCCCTTCAGATACCCCAAATCATTCTGCAATTTCTCTAAATCGACGACACGTACTTTTCGAATCCGACGCACGTTGGCAGTCCATACAGCTAATGTGTCGAATATGACATCCTCAATTGGCCTGGCCTGGCCGATTTGTGCTGCTGGATCCACAGGATATGGAATTTCCTGATCCTGTTGGTGCCGCTCTAACATCCGCCTAATACCATCACGATACAATTGCTTCAGCGTTCTTGTTTCACCTTTTGCCTCCCACTTTCGCACTGTTGCAGTCGAAACACCAACTTGACTAGCGAAGTTCTCCTGGGTAAGCCCAGTAAAATCCCGGATCAGCTTGGCGTCAATGCCGGTAAGGCCTTGGACGTATTCTGGTTCCAAATCCTCTATAATCATGGACTCAGCTCCGAGAGTGCTCGCCAGGATCATCAATCTACAATTATATTTATAAGGTATATTCAAACCCGCATGCTTTACTGATTCCCATGACCGAAGCGAGCTGGTCTTCACTCCGATTCGCTCTGCCAACTCTTCCTCCGATAGGGAATATCTAAGTCGGATTCCCCGGGCTTCATGACCTGTAATGGGATCCATTTACACTGCCTCCTGATTAGACTTCAACACAATTATTGTAATGCAACGATCTATATTACTGCGTTAAGCGCTACGAACAAATATAAATATCGCCGTATTTATAAGACTGTATCTTACTAGTGCCTCACTGATTCGTATTAAATGACACGATTATGAAATGGCATTAATGCTTGAAGTGACCGCTACGGGGCGGTAACTTTAGTGATGGCCCAGTTTTCGAAAATTTTAACCCATATTTTCATAACTGGCTCAGTAGAAACATCGCAGAGCGATGATAAACCATCATGCTACGAGCATGGTGGTGTGATTGAAATCAACAAAAGAAGGATAGATAATGAAAATAAATCTATCAGATTATAAGAAGGCCCAAGCGGCCAACTACGTGAAACTCATGAAACTAATGCCTGGCCGGGCGGAACCCGTGCAGGGGCTACTCCAAATTTATCGGGAGTTGAAACAACCTGATAAAGTAGCAGAATATGAGTCTAAACTTGAAGAGCTGAAAATAAAATACCGGAAGAGGATGGAGCTTAGCCCTAGTGGTCGAGAACACCTTCAAATGCTTGATAGGCATTCAACTATGCCCGCTGAAGAGCTTGAAGGTCGCTACAAATCTTTCGATGACTGGTTTGATGAAAGCACTGAACTTGACATCGATGATGCTCAAGCGCACTGCATGCTGGCTGGTGAATTTGAGGCAAGTGGGAAGACGGAAATAGCAGATGAATTATGTGCTGCACTTGAATCGGCTGGATTTGAGCGCCACCGCATCTTGGCTTGGCGGGCTGATTCGCTCGCGGAAAATGGTCAAGTTGAGATGGCAGTGCCATATTGGCAGGAGGCACTTGGATTGAGCGCAGATAACTTAGATGCCCTAATGGGCCTGGCAATATACTATATATTAATTGGTAATCTCGAAGATGCGATTTTGTACCTCGAACCGGCCTATCGCCTGGATAAGAAAAATGAGGAAATACAATCATACCTGATCAGGGCGTATGCGAGTGTTGATCGGTTTGACGATGCTGAGCAGCTACTTGCCACCTTCCGTCCTAAGAATCAAGCCCTAGCAGACCAGATCGCCGCTGAAATTAATATCGGCCGTACATATGCCGAAGGCGACGGGGAAATACCTATCGAGCGCGCATAAGTTGTTTGCGACGAAGAAAAAATTAATCGTGTGTGACCACGAAGGTCACACCACTTATATACTCCAGTCGGCTATCGCTGACTGGGGCTCTTCCCGATGTGGGAAATTTAACAAGGAGCAAAGCATGATCAGTTTTGAAAACACAAATGAGATCAAGCGAATTGAGGGTTTAGGCTTCACATTATTCCTCGTGGAATTCTACCGTGAAGCGTTCATCATCGAGGTGTGCAATCAAAAGATGACTGTATACTATCCATGGTACTCGCGCGACAACCAAGCGTGACCCTGAACGTACAAAATGGGGGGCGGCTATGGCCGCCCCCTATTCTACTCACGGTTGCCTGGGATTCCGTAACATTGTAATCGCTATTTCAGCCCACTGCCTACCAACGACTTCACTAGTCAAAACTGAGCGTGACTGATAATCCTGACCCCGCCCACGCATTTAATTTGACACGTAATTTGACTATCCCGCTCCAAATAGCTACATTAAAGGATAAGGAGGATTTAATCGGCCGGTTTGGCAATAGAGTGCTGAACGGTGAATCAGACTACCTCCCCCGTTATAACCTGGTACTATTAAGTATCAGCTATTAATCGATCTAACCAATCCAAATGATTGAAAAATATATTTTTAACACCGAAAGAGGTCGCGAAGATACTGAAATTCAGTTACCATCGGGTACTGGACCTCATTAATACAGGCGAATTACCTGCCTACCGTCTGGGGCATTGCTTCAGAATAACAGAATCCGATCTGCTCTACTTCATGGAAACCAGACGGTTCAAATCGACCCTCAACAAGTAGCATAGATACTCAACACCCTCGGCAACAACTATTTTGCCCCTACCCGTGCGGGATACAGGGACACAGGAGCCATATAAATTCGATTCGGAACTTGGATTCACGGAATATCATGATCATATTCTGGTATAAGCGAATCATGCCGTACCCGGTAAATAAGATCATCCACCACCGAGACTACACGACCTTCTATCAGTCCCTAGAGTTTCCACTTGAAGAAACAGTAGAGTACCCCTACATAGCCGGTGAGATGCAGACTTTGATCCCGGACGGGGCAGCATTTGATATCACAAAGGCTCCGGTGATAGAAAATCCTCTGTTCAATCGTGCTGATCTGTGCAAATTGGTCATCCCAGTGGGTGAGGGGGACATCTACTATCTGGAACTACGCGAAGATCATATACTAGATCAGGTTATAGTCGAGCCAGCTGAGGTTGTCGTGGATATCTTCTACGGCGATGGCACCCTTATCTACAGTTTCTACAATCCTGTCGGTACCGACCATGGTTACATCATTCTGACGGCCAAACTGATCGAGGACACGGAGGGAGTTTATTCCAAGATCAAGTCGGATCCCGCGGATCCGATCTGGAGGCAATATTTTATCCGTAGAGCTTTGGCTCGATTAGACGGATCTGGACAGCCCCCACCAAAGCAATATCCAGACTACATGACGGCCATGCAAGCCGCTGATTACCTGCAGGTCAAAGAGAAAACCATTCGCAACTGGACAAGCCAAGGGAAAATCCCTGCTTCGAAGATAGGTGGGACGGTCAGATACAATAAGACCGCCTTAGATAAGGAGATGGCACCTAATAAGGCAAATAAATAGTTGGCAGAGAGGTGATACCTCTGTACTATTATAGGTTGTCACGCGTGACAAAAACGTGACAGAAAATGCTGGAATCATAGGGAAATAACGGGATAGTGGCACCTTTTTCACGCAGTAGTATGGCTATGTAAGTGGTTGTGTTTATTTGTGAATAGAGGAGAAGATCAGGGTTTAACTCGATTGCACCGATAGAATCCCTCCCTCTCCGCACCCGACTTCTAACTGTTTGAGACCACTGAGCCAGGGGCCGCGAGGGTTTATCTCACCCGATACCCCCCGTCTTGTGATCGGCATGCTGCACCTGCAGGACCTGCCAGGGAACATTCTTGGCATGCGAGGGGAGCTGGTGTAAATTTTACCCAGGGACGGCCGAGTGTGCAGCTGCGACGTGTCATGGGAGGTTGGTGGCAGGAGTGGCAGAGTGGTTGCAACCCGATGGGAAGTTTATCTGAAGACACTTTTGGTCATGCCTGGGTGAAGGAGTTTCTCATCGAAAAAGGTGTCGGGTGGTATTAGCCGGTGCCTTATGGTTAATATAGGAGGAGTGGCAGAGCGGTTGAATGCGGCGGTCTTGAAAACCGTTAACTGGTAATCCTGGTTCGGGGGTTCGAATCCCTCCTCCTCCGCCATAAGAAAATCGCTGTAAATGCGTACATAAATGAAATATACAGTCTACATATTCAAGTGTCTCCATACCGGCAACCATACCATGGGGATCACCACCGACTTCCGCGACTGCCTGGAGAAGTTCCTCGGAGCCGGGTGCCGGCCGTCGCTGGCCAATTTAGAAATATTCCATGTGGAGCAACATGACGATCTCCAACTGGCCCATCGGCGGATACAGGCCATCCGGAGTCGGTGGCATTATCATACCGAATCGTCTACATTCCTTAATATCGATCCCCTGGTCACACCCCCTACCGTGACGGGTTCCAGCAGTCTCCACTAACCCGCGGGCCGCCTTGGGCCGGCATCAAATCCCCCGGCCTGCACGGCGATTGACATTCTTTTGGGTGCACGATTAAATTTGTTTACGCGGGAGAGGTGTCCGAGTGGCTTAAGGAGCTCGCCTGGAACGCGAGTGCTCGGTATTCCCGGGTCGAGGGTTCGAATCCCTCCCTCTCCGCAATCGCAGCTTAATGTGCTACCGCCATGTCG
>CAZJBG010000007.1:30590-40305 GCA_964543925.1 uncultured bacterium | reverse complement strand
CGGTAGCTCAGCTGGATAGAGCAACGGCCTTCTAAGCCGTCGGTCGTGGGTTCGAGTCCCGCCCGGGGTACCCTTCGAAAACCCGCTTTTCTTGATAGGAGAAGCGGGTTTTTTTGCTTCCCCGAAGAACTCCTCCAATAGGTCAGGATCGGTCACTGTTGACCGCGTTTTGTCACTGTTTTTGGTCACTGTTTTTGGCAGTCCAGCGCGGTAGGCGATATAATCTCCCAGCTCATCTACCATGATGCGTTTGCGCTCCTCCAACTGGCGGTAGTAGTGCCTTTCGGTAACCTGGATGGATGAGTGCCCGGCAATCTTGCTCACATCCTCCAGCGGGTAACCCAAATAAATGAGATAGCTGACGAATGAGTCCCGCAGATCGTGGGCCGTTGCTTTGATCCCGGCCTCTTGCATGAGAACCTTGACCTTGTGACTAACATACCAATGCGTGAAGGGGAAGGGATAATCTTTGTCATCCGCCTGCTGGTGGTGTTTTTCTTTCCGGTAGGGCTTGCGCCGCAGCTCTTTGAATATTTCCAGCAGAAGGGTATTGAGAGGGAGCTCGCTTTCCTTATGGCCTTTGCGCACTGCCAGGGTGATAGTCTCGTTCTTGAAGTCAACATCCTGCCAGGAAAACTTTGGCTTCAGGATTTCGGAAAGCCTGGCCCCGGTGAGCAGGTAGACCATGAGCAACGGATACCACCGGCTCCCTGGCGGGTTAAATTGAAAGAACCGTTCCAGTTCTGCCGGAGTAAGGGGGCGGGGACCGCTGCCCTTGTTGGGAAACAGTTCGACGGCTAGAAAGGGGTTGGCGACTACGTATTCCCGCTTAAGTGCCCAGTTGAAAAGAGCCTTGAGCATTCGCAGATCGGTATTGATACCGCCGTGCTTGCGGCCCTGGTCCAGCCGAATCTTGATGTACCGCTCAATCTTGGCGGACGTGATCGATTTCAGCTCGGGATCGCCGCCAAATGCGCCTCGAAAGCCCTTCACGGATACTTTCACCCGTTCAATAGTCAACGGTGACCGCACCTGCCGGTTTTTCAAGGATGGATCGGATTTCGCCCTTTCGTAGACTCGTAGCAAGTCCCCCAAGGTGCGGACCTTGCTGTGCTTGATGAGGGTCGGGACCGACACGTTGGCGTCCTGCACCATCTCCCGCAGCTCGTCGTAAGCGGCCTTTGCGGTCTGGTAGTCGGCCTTTATGTTTCGTCGTATACGTTTCCCGCTGGTGTTATCCCGGATGTCAATCTGGAAACCGGCGCACTTGATCATTTGCTGTGTCTTGGCATCCCAGTAATCGTAGACGTTCTTGTTGGGTTTTTCAGAGAAGATGGGCCGTATGGGGGGACGCTTGGGCATGGTTACGCTGGCAATTCCTGTTCCGTATGGTATAAATGATTCCCATCCGTTGCAAGGCTCACTTCATGTATGGCCGGGTAGCGGACCATCAAGGCTTGCAGATCGGCGTAGGCTATTCTCACCCGTGTGCCAAGCTTAAAGAAGGGTAACTCCCGCCGCCGGATCATGCCCCGGATGGCCTCAGAGGACATATCGAATATCCTTGCCGTCGTTTCAATGCTTAGGTAGCGGTCCTTGTAGCTCCCACAGTGGGGGCAGAAGGTTCGGGCAGGGGCATTCTTGGGATGGCCGTTGCTCATACCCTAAGTTGAGCACATAAAACGACTTACACAAATGTAAGTTTAAGTAACTTTATCTGTGTTTTATCGACGGGGGGATAAAGTTACAGGGCTGTAAGTATAATTATGAGGGCACTATGGCCATACTTGGCGACGCCATTCTAAGCCATTACCGGACCCTGGCCCCATTGTAACGGGGCCAATTCTCTCCACATACCTTTCGGCACACCGGGTCATGTAGTTATCCGGAAATATTGAAAACCGTTGCTTCCACTCCTGAAGCTGCTCGGGAGTCTGGGGTCCACAGGTGGCGGCCTGTTTGAATATTTCGTAACACTTGTCCATCTCCGATAGTTTAATTCCCGGATATTCAATCTTGGGTATTTCCTGAGTATTATGGATATACCAACCTTCAATGATCTGTCGGGCTAGGTCGGTAAACTCCCAGAGGGGTTTAATTGCAGGGTTTATCTTCTGAGGGAATAATTCATTCAATCGGGCGGAAACTTGATTTAACTCAACTTGATTTAACCAGGATATAAATGGTATTTCAATTACCGGTTTGATTAATCCAGCTATTTTTTTATCGATAATTAATTCATCTAAGTGTGTTGTCGTCGGTGAACCCGTTGATTTTTTGATTAAATCCATTATTTGAATTGGGATATTATTTAGCCCTTTTCCAAATAATATCTTCATATCCCCGCCATATTTGAGAATATCCTTCGCCAGCCACCCCCTATCCTTACAGAACTCCAGACGGGCCTCAATCCACTTAGTGTAGAGCTCCGGCTTAAAATTGCCAGCTTGGGGATGAGCGTAGTCGCCGTATTTGAGCATAATCCCGTATTGCTCTATGGTTGGGATAATCTTGGATGTGGATTCAATCCTATTTCCCTCGTGACCGTCGGACGACCCCTCGTCGCTGTCATCGGCAAATGGCCCCTGGGTGTGTAGGAGGACGGCCTCGGTGAGGAAGTAAGTGTCTGGAGGAGGTGGCATATCTAAATTCCGACCAAAGACCAAGGCAGGGAATTAGTAGTAATTACAATCATGTACGTTCCCAAAGAGTTCATGTTATCGGAAGTGTATTTTAGTCAGCACACCTGGAACAATAAATTACGATATAATCTCCCTGCCAGGATAGTGATACGCTCTGTGATGTCTGCCATTGAGATAATGAGTTGCCCCGTATCACTTTTACTTGAGAGGTCACTTGTAGAATCATTCGCGCCTACGAGAAGCAGATCATTATTTTTCTAAGGAGGAGACCTTGACGGATATACCTCTTAGCCCAGGCACACCACCTCTCCCACCCGCGAGCTCATCCCTCCAGGGTGGCAAATTAAAAGATACTCCAGCAAATCGGGCACTAAATCCCGCTGTCGCTTCTGGAGAGGCATTTAGAGATCCTACTATTATTGAGAGCGCTCTATATTTTGACGACGACTCAATCGTACTTCATGGGGATGTGATTGAACATCTATCCAATCTGATTAATACTGGTATTAAGGTTGACTGTATAGTTACATCTCCACCGTATTACGGACAGAGGGATTATGGTATTTCAGGCCAAATTGGTCAGGAAGATCATCCGCAGCAATTCATTGATCGGCTTGTGGACGTATTTTCACTCTGCTGGGAGTTACTCAGCGATACTGGGTCTCTATGGATTAATATCGGGGATACATATTGGAGTGGTAAGGGAGCGCACAAAAGTGTTGAGATTAAGCAAGGTGCTCGCCGATTCGGTATCAGACCACAAGACAAACCAGGCGATGGGAAATGGGCAAAACCAAAGCAATTGCTTCTTATCCCTCACAGACTTGCTATCGCTCTTCAAGATTACGGCTGGCTAGTTCGCAACGATAATGTCTGGATCAAGCCAAATCCTGTTCCAGACCAAGTTCGTGACCGGTGCTCGATTTCTCATGAATATGTCTTTCATTTTACTAAAAATCGTTGGTATTACTTTAATCGCCAAGCCGTTGGAAGACATACAGAAGACAACAAGGTACTTCCGCCCCTTGATACTTGGGTGGTACCACCTTCAAATGGTAATGGTAATCATAGGGCATCCTTTTCTGAACATCTCGTTAGAATACCTATATTGTCTACAACCCCTCCAAACGGAATTGTTCTGGACCCATTCAACGGCAGTGGCACATCCCTGTCATTTGCTTTTAAGAACGAATTTAGATCGATAGGCATCGATATTAAAAAGGAATACTGCAATCATTGTATTAAACAACTAAAATTACTAAAAAGAACCAAGGCAGCACTTAAATAACATGTCATTATTCTTATCGCAACAAGTGCTTATGGATTCTGTAAAACGTCTAAGCACTGCCGCGGTTGCTACCAGTCTTTCTGACTATATAATCTTTAAACGGGCCCTCATAAATACCCAAAGATCAGCTGCAAATAAAAACACATCCCAAAAGGATAGTGTTGTAACTGGCACCAAATCGCGTCCCTTTATTCAGGCAGTCAAGGAATTTACATTAAGGATTCCAATCGAAGAATTTCAAACTAATGATGAAATAAAAAATCCGTATTATCTGCCGTTTGGGTCAAGGCGTGACAAGACTCTTGGGTATAGAACAAATAAATTCCCTTCGAACGGGTCTTCGGACACCGTGAGTCGTTGGCAGTCAAGGCACGATAAACCTATTGAACTAGTTCCGAACAGTAGCCCCAAAGCCTACAGAATATTGTCTCTTACAAAGGATGAATTACGAAAGTTCTTTTTGTTAAAGGGTGAGGCTAGAAATTCTGTTGCAAAGAAGCCTAGTGTGGTTGATGCAGCGATTTGGTGGTTACGTTTTAGGGACTTGGAAAACGTATTTAAGGGTGAGCCCACTAGTGCAGAAATGACTAACCTATTCATTTACGAGATTGGCATCAATGAATTCGAACTCTCCGCTCTATTTCTAACCAATATTTAGCAAATGACTCGCTGATTCAATAATGTGAAAATGTAACGTCGCAACAAATGGATACTTTAACCTTTTCTAAAATTAGAGCAGACTCCGAATCGTACTTGCCAATCCGTCTAGCTGATGGTACAATTAGTTGGGGTAAGCATAGTCTGGAGCAGATTGAGCAATTTGATGATAATATATCGATCTATGAAATAGACGATGGTGGGACCGGTGTTGAAGTAGAAGATATTGGTAGCCCACCGACGGAAATAACAGAGCCATTCGATCCGAAATCCGTCCGCGTAACACCAAAATATTTGATGATTGATGCTATTATTAAGAGGATAGAGCACGATGAAATTGATTTGGAACCTGGTTTTCAAAGGAAAGCAGGTATATGGAATGAGGGAGCCAAGAGTCGATTAATCGAATCAATCCTAATAAACATTCCTCTCCCTGCATTTTATTTTGATGGCTCTGATGATGATAATTGGGAGATTATAGATGGCCTGCAGCGGCTGACGGCACTCAAGGAATTTATTATTGACGGCTCCTTGAAGCTCTCTGGACTTGAGTTTCTAACAAAATATCGGGATAATTCATTTCTTGATCTACCAAGAAGCTTTCAGCGACGTATACAAGAAACTCAAATTACAGCATTTGTCATTCAAGAGGATGTAAATCCCAACGTCAAATTTCATATCTTCAAAAGGATCAATACGGGAGGATTGCCATTATCATCCCAAGAAATTCGGCATGCTCTCAATCCGGGCATTGCACCTGAATTACTTATGGAAATGGCAGAATCAGACCTGTTCAAGAAAGCAACAGCTAACGGGATTAGTGACGATCGTATGGCAGATCGGGAATGTGTACTAAGGTTTTTTGCATTTACGATCACGCATTATTCTGAGTACAAAGAAGGCGATTTCCATAAATTTCTCAATAAACAAATGGATAGAATAAACAATATGTCAAATGATAAAATTGACTTATTGAGAGCAAAATTCAAGAGGGCTATGAAAACCGCGATCGATATTTTTGCGTATGATGCCTTTCGGAAGAGGTACCACCCTCGGTCTGCAAGGTATCCAATAAACAAATCACTATTTGAAACTTGGTCAGTCAACTTGGGTAAATTGTCTGATATGGAGACTAAGACGCTCGTTGCAAAGAAGGAAAGAGTCAAAGAGCATTTCATTAATCTGATGCTCGATTTAAAATTTGAGGCTTCAATCAGTCAGGGGACAGGAAGCGTCGCTAGGGTGCACGAACGTTTTGTGGGTATTGAGAACATAATTACGGATGTACTTTCATGATTTCCTCAATAAGTCTGAAAAACTTTAAGTGTTTTGATGATGTTACCTTTGGGTTAAAGCGGCTTAGCATCCTCGCCGGCTTGAATGGCATGGGGAAGAGCACTGTTCTGCAAGCACTCTTGCTTCTCCGCCAATCGTTTATTGACCGCTCACTAGAATCCACCGGACTGTCACTGAACGGTAGCATCATTGAACTTGGAACCGCAAAAGACATATTTAATCATGAGGCAGCGATTGATGACAATATATCATTCGTTTTAAAACTTGATGAGGAAAATATATTTACTTGGTCGTTTAAGTATGACGCAGAAGCGGATGTGCTGCAATATGAAAATGGGGCAGAAGTAATAACTAATGCTTCGGAGTTTGCTCTTTTCTCTGACAAATTTTCCTATTTGAGTGCTGAGCGCATTGGCCCAAGGCGTACGTACGAAATGTCCGACTATCAAGTTCGCCATCATTCCCAGTTGGGGAGCCAGGGGCAATATACACCTCATTTCCTTCACCTTTTCGGAAAGCAACAAGTAAGGAAACAACTTCGTCATCCTGATGCAAAATCCGACGATTTAAATGCCCAGGTTGAATCTTGGCTAAGAGAGTTCAGACCGGACATTCGGTTTAGCATAGATGCCCATGAAAGTATCGACCAGATGGAGCTAACATATTCATTTACTTCTGGCGAAGTCACGAGTCATCCCATTAGATCAATAAATACTGGCTTTGGCCTAACATATGTTCTTCCTGTTCTAACTGCTCTTTTGGCCTCAAAGGGAGGTGGGCTTATAGTATTAGAGAATCCTGAAGCACACATTCACCCAAAGGGGCAATCAATTATCGGAGAGCTGATTGCTAGAGCGGCTAGCTCTGGTGCGCAAGTAATTGTCGAGACCCACAGTGATCATATATTGAATGGAATAAGAATTGCGGTTCTAAAAGGAATCTTAGATCACGATGATGTCAATATTCACTTTCTTAGCGCTGAAGGAGATGCAGTAGTTATACACAATCCTACAATTGACCATAATGGGCGGATTGATAATTGGCCAAGCGGTTTTTTTGATGAGTGGGAAAAATCTATTGAAGAATTTTTAAAAAGTCCGCCCAAGTAGTCTATGCCAGGTATTGAATTAGTACTCAATGAAGCCGCCCTCCATGGTGCGGCGACAAATACTGACGTGGCAAAAGCCCGCACAGGTATGGCTTTACTCGTTTTAACCATGTATAACGCAGTCGCGCGGGGTGTTAATCGAGTTCTCCGGGTACCTGAGAATTTCTATAACCTAGAACTTGCGCAAAATTATACAATTGCACAATGGCGCAATGACAATTCTGTTGAGGCTGAGTATAAGCAATACTTTGGATTTCTTGCTCAGAAAGCACCATATATAGCAGACATTGAACTTCCTGATAATTATCAAATCATTGAGGTCCAATTCGATCAATTAGCAATTGAATCATTTCGGGTCGCGTATGCATGCGACTGGCTACTCGTTAGTATACTCTTTGACCCCAAATGGGACACCCACCAACTCCAGGCAGTCTTATATCATTACAAAGAAAACGACGAGATTGAAACAAATAAAATCATCCTGAGTCACGCATCCAAGGAGGATCACATTTTTCTTTTGTGTGATTGGATTGTGAAAAGGCTTATCCGCGAATATGAAAACGGGCAGGCTATATGGAATCATCGAAATATTCTGTTTCCAGATATAGAATTTGCTCCCTCAGTTAGGCGCCAAGTTGAAGCTTTAACACTCGCATCCCCGGGATTCGATCAAATTATAAACGAACTAACAGGACTTAATTGTTACTGTCGGAATTGGAAAACTGGTGCATTTGATATAAAAGCACTGCCACATTGCACCCCTGAAACTCCGGAAACACTGAGGCAGGAGAAAGCCAAGAGGACGTTTCGCAATGCAACCGGCGATAATTTGCTCCTGAACTACCATCTTCGCTTTACCCCAGACCCAGGCCGCATATACTTCGACATTCTTCCTGGGCAGCACTCAGTATGTGTTGGGCATATTGGGGATAAAATTTAATCTAGCCGTCTTTAGCAACTTGCCCTCACCTCTTATTCCGAAATACCAGTTAGTCTTTTGATTGAGTTTCTCAGTCTACCCGTGTTTTATGTACCTGTTTCCACTTTTACATAGACTGTTTCTTGTCTCCCATCGTCTCCTGAGCTAACTTTCCTACGCGCTAACGAGCACTTTTAACTAGGTGCCGTATTTTCCATTTGGTATGAGGATTGGTAAACCTCGGATGGGAAGGATTATCCTTCCCCCCTGGAGCCATCCTCACGGATACCTCGTGGTGCTCGTTAGCGCGTCCATCCGAGTCCTTCAGGGGGGATTTTTGTGCCCCTCCGAAGACTTGGCGAACGCAAGATGAGAGGTTTAGCAAGCCTCCATCCCAAATCAACAAGCAACGAGGGAAATCATGAAACAACTCAATATACTGCTTATCCTGGCAGGTATCTTAGCAAGTGGATGCGCCTACATCCTCAGCACGGATAGCCAAGATATATCCATCTCGACAATTCCAGCCGGTGCCCAAGTGATCATCACCACCACTGGCGGGATTGTAGTATTCAGTGGTACCACTCCGGCCCAGGCTCATTTGAAAAGAAAGAATAAGTATTTTGTTGATGTTACACTAGAGGGCCATGAATCCAAGCGTATTTATCTTGAACAATCACTGAATTCTAAAACACTCTGGAATATCCTCCTTGGTGGTATTCCTGGATTCATCGTTGATGGTGTATCGGGTGCGATCTGGAAGCTGGAACCCGAAACGATCATGATAACCCTCCAAACGGCTAGCATCAATGGCAAGGATCACCAGATTCTTGTTTTCTCCTGGCTGGATGAACAAGGGGAGCCGATGCATCAGGCGGTGGATATGTCGGACTAGGGAGTGTGCCTAGTAAGGCACTCACAAATATTGGCTCGACAAAAGGGCTGCACATAGCTGCAGCCCTTTTGTGCTTTACACCTTTTGCCGCCACTATTATGTAGCTTACGGGTAATATTCCAAGACTCGGGTATCTCATAAAACAAAATGAGAGCTGGCATGGACAATTTGAGCGAAGAACAGTTATTAGGTCTTGCAAAACTCGGAGCAGAGAATCTTGCTTCTGACATACCGGATAAAATTGATCCCGCATCGGTCTCGACTAAGGCAACAATTCCTTTTCGCGCCCTCGTCATCAGGACAGTAATGCGGGCAAGAATGGCCGAAATCGCTCAAGTCGCCTATGAGCTGTTCTCTGATGACAAAAGGGTATCAGGATTCATTATGGCAAGGGTCACCCTAGAAAATGTGGCCTTAATTAACGCAGTCAACGACCGGATGCTAAGAGCATTGAAGGAAGGAGAGGTTGGCGACAGCGGAGATTATCTTAACCAACTAGGTTGGGGCAGTAGAAATGACTTCACTCCAGCGAATGCGATCAACATTATAACTCTCATTGGTAAACTCAATACTAGGTATGAGGAATTTCACGTACAAAATCAATATGATGATCTATCCGAAGTTGCACACCCAAACTGGGGTGGGTTAGTAGGCTCCTACGGGAGGTTTGATCCTGAGAATCTGTATGAGCTTATTGATGAAAAGGGTACACGTATACCAGCTATTCTTGGGCTGCGTGCCCTTGTGACGGCTAATCAATTGTTTGAGAGAGTCTACAACGAAACGGCTAAGATTCTGCCCGACTTTTCGGCGTTATGCGAATCTGAATTGGGTGATGCAGGCGGGTGACGGCTTCAACCCAATCGCGAAACCCACCCTGTCATCCTTTCTTGTCATCTTTTTTCTTTTG